>JAFANN010000022.1 GCA_019232665.1 Caulobacteraceae bacterium
AGCCCTTCGACGCCCCGCCGGCGCTGGCGGCGCGGGGGCTGACCGGCAAGGTCGTGGCCGGCGGCGTGCACGACGCGCTCACCCGGCTGAAGGCCGCCACCCGCGGCAGCGCCGCCTCGCGACATCTATCCAACGCCTGGACAGGCGACATCAAGATCGAGGTGCCCGAGACCGGGATCTCGATCGGCGAACTTGGCCGCATGCTGAAGGATCGCTTCGGCCACGACACCCTCATCGAAGGCGACCTGGTGCAGACCGCCAACGGCGGCCTGGCGCTCACCATCCGCGGCGACGGCGTGCTGCCCAAGACCTTCGAGGGCGAGGCCGGCGATCTCGACAAGCTGTCCACCCAGGCCGCCGAGTACGTCTACGGCCAGTCGCAGCCCTCGCTCTACGCCACCTATCTGACGAGAGCCGGGCGCAACGCGGAGGCGGCGGCCTTCGCCAAGGCGGCCTATGCGACGGACGACGACGCGGACAAGCCCTATCTGCTGAACGTCTGGGCGGACGCCCTGTCGAACACAGGCGCCGCGCCGCGCGAGACGGCGCCGCTCTATGCGGAGACTGTGAGGCTGAAGCCGGACTTCTGGATCGGCTACGGTAACCTCATGAACATCGAGCTCCTGCTCGGCGACGAGGAAGGCGTCTGGCGCGTTGGCAATGCCATGAGCCGGAGGGCCGGTGGGCGCCCAGGTCGCGCCGAAGAGCTCTACTATATCAACGCCGACCTCGTGAGCTGGAACCTGCCGGCCTGGCGCGACGCCCTGATCGCCGACGCCAAGGCCCACGCCGGCGTTGGCTCGATCGTGGCCGCCGAGGCGCCGATCATCGCCATCATCGACGCCCGCTTGCACGATCCAGTCGACGCCGAGCTTCAGCTCCAGACCGCCCAGAGCGACGCTTCCGATCCCACCGTCGCGGCGATAGCGCACTTCGTGCACGGCCGCCTGGCCGCCGAGGCCGGCGAGGCGGCCAGGGCCGCGGCCGAGATGGAGGCGTTCGGCGTCGCCTTCGCCAACCCGGTCGTCTCCAGCAACTACGCCGGCTACAACTGCTGGATCGCCCCGGCCGAGGACGCCGCCGGCCATCCGGACAAGGCCGACGCGGCGCTGAAGGCCGGCGGTCATTTCGTCGACTGCTTCCGCTTCCGCGGCGACATCCTCGACCATCGCGGCGACTGGCCCGGCGCCCAGAAGGCCTACGCCCAGGCCGTCGCCATCGCCCCCGACCTGCCGGCGGGCTTCTACTCCTGGGGCGTGGCGCTCGCCCGCCACGGCGATCTTTCAGGCGCCGTCGCCAAGCTCGCCGCCGCCCACGCGCGCGGCCCGGGCTGGGCCGATCCGCTGAAGGCCTGGGGCGACGTGCTGGGTCGCCAAGGCCGCTGGAAAGACGCCCTGGCCAAGTACGACGAGGCGCTGAAGCGCGCCCCCAAGTGGGTCGAGTTGCAGCGCGCCCGCGACGCGGCGGCGGGGCATAAAGCTGACGTTCCGAAGGGCGGCTCGCCACCCTGAACTGACCTTCGCGAGGTCCGCTTGCGGGACCGGGGCAGAGGGGCGCTTACGAGCCTTGGCCGAGGGTCCCTACCGACGGGCCGGCTTGCGATCGGGGTTGGGCTGCAACGACCTAAAGGGAGGGATGAAATGGTGATCGACGACAGCGACCTGCTGCGCGGGCTGGATCGGCGGTTTCTTGGTCTTGTCTCGCCGACCTGCCCGCGCATCCAGGCGGGCGGACATCCGTGCCAAGGTGTCTACACAGCGCCGCGCGGGCAGCGGCCGAGGACGGCTTTCATCGCCACCCATTACAACGTCGATTTCTCCGAGCACTACATCGCCCCGTACCTGGCCTCGCGCGGTTACGGATTCCTGGGTTGGAACTCCCGCTATCGCGGCGCCGAGGATCAGTTCCTGCTCGAGCACGCGATCGTCGACATCGGCGTCGGCCTGCGCTGGCTGCGCGAGGAGGCGGGCGTCGAGACGATCGTGATCCTCGGCAATTCCGGCGGCGGATCCCTGATGGGCGCATACCAGGCCGAAGCGATCGCGCCGACGTTGTGCGGCTTGCTGCGCGGGCGGGGACAGGAGGCGCTAAACGCCTTGCCGAAGGCCGACCTCTACATCTCCCTGAACGCCCACCAGGGCCGGCCCGAAGTGCTCACGGACTGGATGGACGCCTCCGTGGTCGACGAGCGGGACCCGGTCGCGACCGACGAGAGTCTCAATCCCTTCAACCCGGACAACGGGCCGCCCTATTCGGAAGCGTTCATCACCCGCTACCGCGCCGCGCAGAGGGCGCGGAACCAGCGCATTACCGACTGGGCGAAGAGCGAGTTGGAGCGCCTGAACGCCGCCGGGATTCCGGACCGATTGTTCCCGCTGTTCCGTTGCTGGGCCGATCTGCGGATGATGGATGGCTCGATCGATCCATCCGAGCGCAAGACGCCGATGTGCTACGCCGGCCATCCGGCGGACGCCAACAAGAGACCCAGCATCGGTCGGGCGAATACGCTCAGGACATGGCTTTCGATGTGGAGTCTGGAGACTTCGAAGTGCCAGGGCGCGGAGCAGCTCGCCAAGTTCGACCTGCCTTGCCTGGTGGTCCAAGGCCTCGCCGACACCGGTGTGTTTCCCAGCGACGCGAAGAAGATCTTCGAGAATATCGGCAGCACCGACAAGGAATTGCAGTTCATAGCCGGCGCGCATTACTTCGAAGACAGCCGCGAAGAACGGGAAGCGATGACCGGCTTGCTCTGCGACTGGGTGGCGAAGAAGGGGTGAGGAAGGCGTCGGCGTCTCGGTCTGGCAGACGTCGGGCTTAAGGTCCCCGGGCAGGTCCGGATGCCGTGTTATCCTGAATGGGGATTTCGATGAAGGATGGGGCTGCGAGCGTGCGGAGCACCTTGAACGTTTCGGACCCGGCCGCCGGTATGCGCTCGAGGTTGTCGCTATCAGCGCCGGCGATCGCCAGCCTCAGTCGCTCGCCCTTGCGCAGGACGAAGGCGATCGGCGAGAGCGCGATCCTGATCTGCTCCGCACGGCCAGGCGTCATCGGCGCGGAGTCCGCGGTGAGATAGGTGTGCAGCGGATCGGCTCCGACCTGCGTCTGTGAAATCTTGCGCGCCGCGAGCCGAAGGACGCCCTCGCTCAGGTAGACGACGCGTCCGTTTGGCAGCACGTCCTCGAGATAGACGATGACCACACCGTCTGGCGCGCTGCTCGTGATCGTCAGGTCGGCTTCTGGATTGCCGGCGACGAGCAGGTCCTCCGTCTGCGGCGCGCTCGTGTAGGTGAGCAGTTTGCGATCCGCCGCCGCCCGGTCGGGGTAGGCTGTCCGCG
>JAFANN010000173.1 GCA_019232665.1 Caulobacteraceae bacterium
AGTTTGCGCGACCGCGATGATCGTCTGCGCCTGATCACTTACTGCCCGCACTCGTTTACAGGCGGCGGCCATGTTCGCACCTGTGCGCGTCTGCTGCAGTACATGCCCAAGGACGAGATCGAGAGCGTGCTCTACGTCGCACGCGCCCGCAGGCCGTTTCCCGCATCGATCGAGACCCATGAGGCTGTGCCGCCATGGCTCAGACACACGCCCTGGTGGGCGACCCGGTTGATCGCGCTACCTCGCGTCGAGCGGGATTTCATGCAAGCGATCGACGAAAGCGATCCTGACCGGACGGTCGTCCATTTTTGGCCTGAACCTCCCGCGCGGCTGGTTCGCTACGCCCGCTCCCGAGGCCTGATGACGGTTCGAGAGATGATCAACTGCTATCGGGGAACCGCCAAGCGCGTCGTTGACGCCGCTTATCGCGACGCGGGGGTCGCGCAGGACGGCCCGATCACCACGGCCCAGGTGGAGCTCGAGGATCAGGAGTTTCCCCACCACAGCCATTTCTTTGCGTCTCGCCAGGTCGTCCCGACTCTGCTCGAAGCAGGCGTGCCTCAGGAAAAGGTCCTGCCCACGAGCTTCGGTTGGGATCCTGCTGATCTTGCTCCACGCGGGATCGAGGAGCCGTCGGAGCGCATCATGGGCGTGTTCGTCGGCACGGTGTCCATCCGCAAAGGGGCGGCCCAGCTCCTCGAGGCGTGGGTGGCGAGCGGCGTCCAGGAACCGCTCTGGATGGTCGGCGCCATCGAACCCGCCATGCGCGCGCTGGTGCGCCGCTATGAGGGGCATCCCTTCATTCGATTCGTCGGCCACGCCGCAAACGTCGGCCGGATCTATCGCGCCGCCCAATTCCTCGTGATTCCCACCTTCGAGGAGGGCGGCCCGCAAGTGACATACGAAGCCGCCGGCTGTGGTCTGCCAGCGATCACCACGGTCATGGGCGCGGGTTATATGACGGATGACGGGGTCACCGGGCTCGTCGTCCCACCCGGCGACGTTGGCGCGTTAGCGAGGGCCATCAAGACCTTGGCGGCCTCGCCAGAACTCTGCCGTCGAATGGGCGAAGCCGCCCGGGCGCAGGCTGGGAACTACACCTATGAGGCGATCAGCCGTCGTCGGGCCGCGACGCTCCGAAAAGCCCTAGAGGGATGGCGTGCCCATCACGCGACGGAGATAGGCTGAAGCATCTCTGTAAGGCGCCTGCGGGCGGTGACGCCCCGGCTCGGACCTTGCCACCACCGCCTCGCGCGTGCGAACGCTGCGCTGGGACTGCGACGCTGCCTGCCCGCGCGGCCTGAACCCTTTCGAGATTTTCCGCTTGGCTATAGTTCCCATTATTCTGTGCGGAGGGCCGGGTTCGCGGCTTTGGCCCGTATCCACTCCCAGACGGCCAAAACCTTTCCTCGATCTGTTCGGCGAACGATCTCTTTTTCAGCAAACGGTTCTGCGGGTGGCCGAGGTCGAGGGCGCTGAGCCGCCCGTTGTCGTGACTGGGAAGGCCCACGCCGCCGAGGCGCGCCGGCAACTCCTCGAGTTGGGAGTCGACGCAACGATCCTCACCGAGCCCGTCGGACGCGACTCGGCCCCTGCCCTGCTCGCGGCGAGCCTGTGGATCGCGCGCCGCAGCGACGCGATCACGCTGGCCGTCGCGTCCGATCACCACATTCCCGACAACGCGGCTTTCGCCGAGAGCATTGCGGCGGCCACGCCGAGGGCTAGGGCCGGCGCAATCGTGACTTTCGGCGTCAGGCCAACTCATGCGGCCACGAGCTTCGGCTATATTCGTCCCGGCGCTCTCCTTCCGGGCGATCCAGCCGTACGGTCGGTCGAAGCCTTCATCGAGAAGCCGCTCCCTGAGGCGGCCGCCGCTCTGGTGGCGTCGGGCTGCCTCTGGAACAGCGGCAACTTCCTGTTCCGGCCGGCGGTCATGATCGACGAGGCGCGCGCATTTGCCCCTGCCCTCGTCGAGGCGCTGGAGCACGCCGCGCCCATCGAAGTGTCACGCGATGTCTTCGACTTGCCTGCGGACTTTGCCTCCGCCGAACGAGTCTCGATCGACGTTGCGGTGATGGAACGGACATCCCGCGCCGCCGTGCTGCCCATCGACTACACATGGTCGGATCTCGGCTCATGGGAAGCGGTGTGGAACGTCGCGCAGCGCGACGGCGATGGCAACGCCGTTTCGGGTGACGCCGCGCTCAGTGAGACCCAAGACAGCTTCATCCGGGCCGAAGAGGGCGCCCGGGTCATCGCCCTGGGACTGCGCAAAATCGCCGTCGTCGCTCGCGGCAAGGAAGTGCTGGTGAGCGACCTAGGCTCCGCCAGCTTGCTCAAGGCCGCGCTACCCGCTGCGGCGCTCGAAGGCGTTGAGGACTCGATCGCGCTTACAAGCGTCGGCCAGTGGTCGCGACGGCTTGAGGCGTGGCTGACCCGACGCGCACTCCCCGCCTGGTGGTGTTTCGGCGCCGACCACGAGGGTGGCGGTTTTCACGAAGCCCTATCACCGCAATTCGCGCCGCTGGACGGTCCGCGCCGCTCCCGAGTGCAGGCGCGCCAGGTCTTCGTCTATGCGACCGCGGGCAAGCTGGGCTGGCAGGGTCCTTGGAGAGCGGCCGCGCGCCATGGACTGGAGGCGCTGGATGACCAGTTCCTTCGGAAAGACGACCTCTACCGCTTCGCCGCGCCAGGCTCCGGGAACACTGCGGCCGAGGACAGTGCGCTGCTATATGAGCAGGCTTTCGTCCTCCTCGCCCTCGCCGCCGTCGCCGAGGCGGATGTGGCCATCGAGCCCCGGTCGGCTGATCGGGCGGCCCGCCTCGCCGTGACAGTCCGCAACGCCTTCGCCCATCGAGCCGGTGGATTTTCCGCCGACCTCGGCGGAACGGCTTTCCTGAGCGATCCGCTCATGCACCTTTTCGAGGCCAGCCTCGCCTGGCTGCGGATCGGCGCAGGGGACCTTTGGAGGGACCTTGCGGCCGAGATCTTCGACCTGTTCTCCAGCCGGCTCTTCGACCGCGAGGGAGGCCGGGTCTACGAGGCCTATGACCGCGACTGGCGTCCGTTGGAGACAACGAGCGACGATCGGATCGAGCCGGGCCATCAGTTCGAATGGGCTTGGTTGCTGTCCCAGTGGGTGGCGCTCGGCGGGGACATTGCGGCCGCGGGCATGGCCCAGCGGCTCTATCGGACGGGCAAGCAGGGGGTTTCGGCGGCCTCTGGTCTCGTCGTCGACGCGCTGAACGACGACCTCAGCGTGGCCCGGGCGAGCTCACGGCTGTGGCCGCAAACCGAGTGGTTGAGGGCTGCGGCCACCCTGGAAGCGGACCCGATCGCACGCGACCGCGAGGTCTGCGCCGCCGCTGCCGCCATAGACCGCTATCTTCTACCGTCAGGTCTCTGGCAGGATGCGCCCAAAGACGCCGTGGCCGAGGCTGACCACCTCGCTTCCGCCAGCTCCTTCTACCACATCATAGGCGCCATCGAGGCCCTGGCCGTCGCTGCCCGGGACGAAGCGGACTTACCGGCTCCCTCGCGTTCAGCGCCGATTTGGTCGCGACCATTCATCTAGTCGCTCTGTTAGGCGACGCCTGAGGCCCTCAGGGTCGCTGGTGGCCATCACAGGCGTCTTCGATCGCGCCCGCGCAAGGGCCTCGCTGAGTTGCTCGGTCGAGTGCGCCACCTCGATCAGCCCTCGGGCGGCGAACGCGCCGGTGATTTCCGCCTGATGGTCGTCATAGTGCTCGCCGCGCTCGAACAGCCGCGGCATTGCAACCACCCTGCACCCCTCGCGCAACGCCGTGATCAGCGATCCGGTCCCGCCGTGACAGACGACGATGTCCGCCTTGCGTAGGCGGGCCAGGAGGTCGTCCAGGGGCAATGTCTCGTGGCACTCGAACGCCGGATCGCTCAGCCCGCCCACCCCTGTCTGAATGACGATCCGTTCAGGGATCTCGCCGCGGCGGGCAAGCTCGAGGACGCTGTCGACCATCCGATCGAACGGCAAGGTCGCCCCGACCGTGACCAGCATCACCGGGTCCTTCTCCGGCCTGTTCCCCTCCAGGCGCCGGATGGGATCGAATACGGGCGCGGTCGGCCAGAACTTCGAGAGGGCCGGCGACTGCAGGACCTTCTCGTCGGCCAGCGGTCCCGCGATGCGCGCAAAGGCGGACATCACTTCGAACCGGGCCAGGGACTCAATAACCAGCACCTTCGCGCCGAGCAGTTTGGAGATCAGCACCGTGAAGTAGACCGATCCCGCGCCCGTCGTGACGACGACGTGCGGCCGGCGACGCGCAACCACCCACAACGACTGGAAGAAGTTGGAGATCGCGGAGGCGATCATCTTCAAGGGCGCTCCGAGCCGGCCCTGGCCAAGCGCCACGTGCGTCACGAACTCGACCGGCCAGTCCTTCCTCAGGGTTCGCGTCAGGCCGGAGTCCTCGGAGACGAAGAAGACGTCATGGCCTCCCCACGCGGACTCGAGGTCGAGGAGTTGGCGAACGTGGCCTCCTCCCGAAGCCGCAAGACAGACCCGCAGCGGCCTCGCTTGCCCGAGGCCCCTGTCCGCACCGGTCATTCCTCGAGGTTCCCCTGCTTCACGCCCGCGCCGCCGGTCGTGACACGGCGTCTGCGCGCGCGCAATCGTGCGGGACGTCCGCCGTCGGACCCAATCCGTTGCGCCAACGCTCAGACAGAGTCCACGTCGGTGATCTTGTAGGTCAGCGGCCTTCCGTCTTCGTCTGTCACTGTCACGTACTCGCCGACGGCAAAGCGATGGTCTCCAAGACGGTGGACCGGTTCGACGCCAAGATCCTCGGTTTCGTCGAAGTTGAAGAACCACTGCCCCCCGCGTCGGGCCAGCCGGCCGATCGCCGGATCCTCGTCGGGCGTGAACCGTCGCACCTGGCATCTCGACCGGGCGTGCTCGTACGCGGCAGAATCCAGATGCTCGTCCTGCGTGAGCGGGGCGGTCAGTGTGTAGCCGCGGTGGTCATCCCCGTTGGCGAATTCGGTGCCCGGGTTGCGGGCCAGACGCATGACGATGCGCGATAAGCTCATGTTAGCTCCAAATGCGCCCCTCCGGCCGACAGGCGGCAAAGGCTCTAGTGAGACAGAAACAGCGAAGGCCCTTCCGCGTTCAAGAACGTTCGCGTCGCTCCGCCGAAGATGAACTCCTGAAGCCTCGGGTGCCCATAGGCGCCCGCGACCAGCACCTCTGCGCCTGCCGAGCGGGCGGCGCGGACGAGGTTCGGCGCCGGATCGCCGGTATCCGTCAGCGTCTCGATGCTGGAGGCGACGCCCCGCACGCTCAGAAAGCGCTGCA
Source organism: Caulobacteraceae bacterium (assembly GCA_019232665.1). Lineage (GTDB taxonomy): Bacteria > Pseudomonadota > Alphaproteobacteria > Caulobacterales > Caulobacteraceae > Acaudatibacter. The sequence goes on from JAFANN010000173.1 coordinate 5,330, forward strand.
GCGCTTTGGGATCGGATTTCCTGGGAGATGCGGCCGGGGCGCTGAGGATGAGGACAGACGCCGCCTTGGCCAGGAGCGGTATGGCGGTTCGGACAGCGCGGCTCGCCTCCTTGCCTCCGTCCCACGCGACCGCTGCAAGTCCCCCCACCTTCAGGCCCGCCCGCGCCACCAGGGTCGGCCGCTGTTCTCCGGCGACGATCTGTTGGAAGGTCTCCGCCAAGGCGCCACGGCCTCTGGCCGGCCCATCGTCGAACACGATCAGGTCGGAGAGCCGCGCCTCCATGGCGAGCGCGGCCCATACCGGCGAATCCAGGGCGATGAAGGTCTTCTTGGCGTGACCGAGTTGCGCAAAGGCGTTGCGTGCGCTCGCCTCCCCCGCCGCCGCCGCTTGACGAAGGCTGTCGAGGGCGGAGGGCTGCACGGCTCCGGAATAGGCGTCGCCCATCCAGGGCATGAGATCGGACACGTCTGCAGGGGCGTAGACGCCCGCGACCTCGGCGTCGAACGCCTCGGCCACGATCGCCGCGGCGGAGAGCACACGCCCATCCCCCTCCCCTCCTGAAAGCGGCGCCATGATCCTCGCCCAATCCATTCCTCTGGATCCTCCTTCGGCTGCACAGCCAGTCGCTCCGACGCCCGGAGCCTTGTCAAGTTCCGCGCCACGGGGGCGTCCGCCTTGCGCTGGCGCAGATCGCGCCCTATCGAGGGCCAGGCGCCCCATGACGACATTCACTGAAAAGCTCGACCGCGGCTGGTCGGTTTCAGGCTCCATGCTCTGCGTGGGACTCGACCCGATCCTGGAGCGGATTCCGGAGCCTTTCGCGAGTTCGCCCAGGCCCATCCTCGCTTTCAACCGACACGTCGTCGATCTCGTCGGGAACCTCGCCTGCGCCTTCAAGCCCCAGGCCGCTCACCACGGGGCCGTCGGCGCTGAGGAGGACCTCGCCGAGACGATCGCCTACATTCACGAGGCGGCGCCCCACGCCGTCGTGATCCTCGACGCCAAGCGAGGCGACATCGGCTCTACGGCCCAGATGTACGCTCGCGAGGCCTTCGAGCGTTACGCCGCCGACGCCGTGACCGTGAACCCCTATCTGGGGGACGAGGGCTTGGCGCCGTTCCTCGAGTGGGCGGACCGCGGCGTCGTGGTTTTGTGCCGAACCAGCAATCCCGGGGCCGCCCTCATCCAGCACGCCATGATCGGCGACGAGCCGCTCTATCTCGCCATCGCCCGGCGGGCGCAAAGCCATTGGAACGCCCACGGTAACGTCATGCTGGTGGTCGGCGCCACCAATCCGGACGAGCTCGCGCAGGTCCGGCGGGTTGCTCCGGACCTGCCCTTCCTGGTCCCGGGCGTGGGCGAACAGGGCGGCGATGCTCGCACGGTGGTCCGATCGGGCGCTCGCAAGGACGGCGCGGGCCTTCTGGTCTCCGCTTCGCGCGCGATCCTCTATCCCGCGGCGGGCGAGACCATCCGCTCCGTCGCCGAACGCCTGCACGGCGAGTTGCTCACCCCGCGCGTCGAGGCGTGAGTCGCGTCAGCCGCCGGTCGCGGCGGCGGGACGGCTCGCTGTCCGGGCCCACGCGACCCCCGCGTCATTCCAGCCGTGGATCCAAAGCTCGCGCCTCGCCCACAGGTCCTGCCAGGCGTTCGCGGCCTCGCGCAGACGTTTTGCACCCGTGAGACGCCCCAGCAGTCCGAGCCCGAGCACGCGGACAAGCACGGCGGCGACATAGAGCCTGGTGCCCATCCAGGCGCCGAGCGGTCCGTCGTGGCGCTTTATCAAGGTGATCCGGCCCGCGAACAGCTTGATCCGCATGTCCGTCTGTTTCGGCTCCGAGGCATGGCCGTGATGGATGATGGTGGCCTCAGGAACGATGATCGGCCGTGCGCCAAGCTTGTGCGCGCGGAGGCACAGATCGGCCTCCTCGGCATACATGAAGAAGGCCAAGTCAAATCCGCCAAGCCGCCGCCACAGGTCGGCGTCGATCAACAGGAAGCAGCCGGCGACGATGTCGACTTCACGGGTGCTGTCGCGACGCCAGCCGCCATAGCCTTCCGGATTGAAGATGGGGCTGTCCTTGAGCGCCCTGAGCCCGGAGGCCAGGCAGACCAGGCTCCACAGGGTTGGCCTTCCCCAGCACGACGCCGGGTTGAGGCTGCCGTCGGCGAACACCGTACGTCCGCCCCACACGCCGTGATTCGGGTGCGCGTCGGCGAACGCGCAAAGCCGGTCGATCGCATGATCCAGCACCACCGTATCGGGATTGAGGAGCAGGATCCGCCGTCCTCTCGCCGCCTCGCCGGCGAGGTTGTTGCCACCTCCGAAACCCAGGTTTTCCTGTGAAGCGATGAGCTTGACCTGGGGAAACCGGCTCGCGATCGCCTCAGCCGACCCGTCGGACGAAGCGTTATCGACGACGATCACTTCAAATCTGGCGCCCTGCGCCTGCTCGAACACCGACGCTATTGTCGCGAGCGTCATCTCCCGCGTGTTGTAGCTGACGATCAGGATGCTGACGTCCAGCTCAGGCGCCTTGGAATTCATGCCGCTCGCTCGTGCATGAAGTCGTCGACCCTGACCGCAAGCCAGTCGGTCAGGATGAGAGCGCCGGATCCGGTCAGGTGCACGACGCTGTTCCAGATGTCGCTCCGGTCGCGGAGAAAGCCCGCACTCCAGATGGGAGCGAGTCCGCCATAGATGTTGTGAGCCTCGATCGTCGGCGCCCCCTCGAAATAGGGGATGTAGAGGAAGACGATCGGAACGCCGTGCGTGTGGGCGAGCGCTACCACGCGCTGCAGGAACTCTCTGTCGTCCCAGGCTCCCAGCTGCCTGAGAGACGCAGGCATCCGTTCGACACGCCGCTTGTTCATGTTCCTGAACATTGTGGAGGTATCTTCGAGGCTTTGCAGATCCGCGGCGGTTTGGAGGTCCTCGACAACCTCATCCTTCAGCGGCATGGACCCCGTCGTCTCGCGCGTCGGCCCAGGGTAGTCCGCGCGGACAAAGCCCGCATCGCCCAGACCGCTCCCGCCGACCAGACCGTCCCACAACGACTTCATCTGTCGATAGGGAAGATAGACGACGTCGTCGAGATATTCGCTGTTGCGCCAGGCCAGGCTGGTCGCGACGCTCTTCGGGCTGGCGATGAACTTATACGCCGGGTGAACCAGGCGGTTTGGATATTCCTGGATCTCGTAGACGATCAGCCTGGGTTTCTTGTAGCGAAGCAGTTCGTCCAGCATAGCCAGGTCGCTCCCGCGGCCGGCTTGGACGAGCGAGAAGTTCACGACATGCAGCGGTTCGCCGCGCGCGGCGAGATCCGCCTCCAGGCGCGGCGCGCTCACGCCCTCGCGGCTCCTGGACGTGCCGACGATCGCCACGTCGATCGGCGTCGGATCGAAGCGGCACCTCTCATAGACCCACTTCGTCTCGGCGTAGATCGTTCCGTGGAGAGAGCTCCAACGACGAAACGGCCGATCCGGGAGCATGGCCGCGCTCACGGCCAGCACGGCGGCGAAGCCCACGATCAGGGCGACGGACCAGCTTGCCCTGCGCATGGCTCAACCGCGCGCGAAACCGGGCCGTCGCGCGTGGCTGACCGCACGGCGCGGCTGTGCGCTAACGGTGGCCGCAACCGGCTCGGCGGAGCGCTTGAGGCGGGCGCTGAGCGCAATGATCATGCCAAGGATCATGAAGACGGTGCTGTGGTTGTCCTCCTGGCTGAAGACAGACTTGATCACCACGAAGTTCACGATCGCGATGGCGGCGGGAATGATCAGTGAGGCTTCCTCGTCAGCCTGCCTGAGGGTTTTGGAAATCACCAATCGGGCGACTTCGAAGATGGCCGCAATGAAGATGCCAAAATAGATGATGAATCCGACGAAGCCATAGTCCACGAGGACCGAGAGATAGTAGGTATCGATCGACATTACTCCGCCAGGAGAAACCCATCCTACAACGTCCCCGTCACGGCCAATTCCATACCCCCAGGGATGATGGAGAATCTTGGGCCAACCAAGCGCCCACTGCTGCTTTCGGGCGTCGGTGCTGCCGATAGCGGATCCGGTCCCCCAGAATACCGACCGTACGCGCCCGACAAAGAAGACAGGGAGGATCGCGACGAGACCGGCCAATGGGTACCCGAAGAAGACAAGGGCCCCGAACAGGCTGTTGCGATCCGAGCTCCAGCGCCGGTAGCCCCAGTACGCGGCGTACA
>JAFANN010000067.1 GCA_019232665.1 Caulobacteraceae bacterium
GCGTCCACGCCGACGCCCTCCTTCGCATCGATGGCGACGGTGTCCTGAGGCTAGCGGTCTTCAGGTTTCTGGACGTGATCGCCAAAGACGAGGCCGCCCGCCCGGCCGTTGTCGAGCGGCTGCGCCATCGACCCTGGTGGCGCGAAAGCTGGCTCGCACACCTGGCCCAGGCTGCGGCTTCGACGAACGGCGTGGTGAGCGCAGACGACGCGCGCTCGATCGTCATCAGCCTCGGATCTGGAGCGGGACGACTCTCGGAGGCGGAATACCTGCCCTATGTCGAGATGCGGCTGGCGCGCGGAGACTTTCTCGCTGCAAGGCATGACTGGGGCGCGCTTGCCAGTCGTCCGGACGCAGAAGCCTTGTTGCGCGACCCGACGTTCCAGACGCTCGGGGGAAGCTCGCCCTTCGACTGGCGCCGAGCCTCGGGCGTGGGCGTCTCGAGCGACGTCGAGGCGACCGGCAATGGGGGCCGTGCGCTGCGCGTGGACTACGACGGAGCCTCCACCCCCGATCTTCCGCGCCAGATAATCGTCCTTTCGTCGGGCCGCTACAGCCTCGCCTGGCGGGAGCGGATCACCGGACCGCCGCGGATTGTCTGGCGCGTTCGATGCCTTGGTCCGGAGCCGCGGATCCTGGCGCAGAACTCTCCTGTGGGGGCCGCGGACTGGCGCGCCCGCGCCCTGACCTTCGAGGTCACGCCGCACTGTCCAGCCCAGGAGCTCGAATTGGTCCCGCTGCCGGGAGAGCGCCGGGAGGACGTCACCGGCTGGTTCGCGGGCCTCGCGCTTTCACGCAGATCCTAAGGCGGGTCCGCGAAGTACGGTCTTGTACAGCAACGCCGCTGGCCCACTCGAGGACAGGGCGGCGGCGCGTGCTAGGAAGACAGCGGCGTCCAGCAGGCCCCCCGCGCCCGCCAGCCGCCGCCGCATCTCGTACAGCCGAAACTCGGAGCCGACGCTGGCCAGGCCGGTACGCCGGCGCGCGAAATCGCGGCCGAGCCGCACCTCGACGAGGTCCTGGGGCAGGTTGGCGAAGATGACGCCCATGGCGATCATGCGAAGCCAGAGCGCGTAGTCTTCCTTCCGCGCGATGCCTGGATAGCCGCCGGCGGCAAGTAAGGTCTCCCGGCGCATGAACACGGTCATGTGGTTCATCGGACTTCGCCAGCGGACGCGACCGACGATCTGATGGTGAGCAAGCGGGGTCATGCGCCGGCGCCGCGAGCCATCCGGCGCGACCTCCAGGATCGCTCCGCCCAGCACATCCACGCCTGGATTGGCGGCCAGGAATGCGACCTGCGCCGCGAACCGGTCCGGCAGGTTCAGATCGTCCGCGTCCATGCGCGCGATCCAGGGTGTCCGCGCCCGCAGGACGGCGGCGTTGAGGTTGTGGTGCAGGCCGGGTCGCCCCTGGTTCACGCTGAGCCGGTATCGCGGGCGATCAAGTAGGTCCTCGACCACCTGCGCCAGTTTCATTGGGAGCCGACCGTCCTGACAGATGAGGATTTCGTCAGGGACCAGGGTGGAAGTCTCCACGCTGCGCGTCGCTTCCAGGAAAGCCTTCGGGTCATCCCCCGAACAGACGGGAAGGAGGCAGGTAAAAGCGAAGGGAGACATGACTTCAGCGGGCGCCGCCGCCTGCGAGGAGCGTCCAGCCTGTGCGCCAGAGGATCTGCAGGTCGAGCGCGAGGGACATGTTCTTCAGGTAGAACAGGTCGTAGGCGAGCTTGACGCGTGTCTCGGCGAGATCGGCCGCCGGTCCTGCGCGCACTTGCGCCCATCCGGTGATGCCCGGCCTCACCAGATGACGCAGGGCGTATTTCGGCGCCTGCCCCTCGAACGCCTCGGCCAGGGGCGTCCACTCTGGCCGAGGCCCGATCACGCTCATCTCTCCTCGCAAGACGTTGGCGAGCTGCGGTAGCTCGTCTATGCGCAAGCGCCGCAGCACGCGTCCAAACGGTGTGACGCGCTCGTCGTGCGCGACCGTCGCGAGCGCCTCCGCAGTTCCCGGGTCTGCGCGCATTGTGCGCAGCTTGGTCACGCAGAAGACGCGGCCCCCGAGGCCGACACGCGGCTGGCGATAGAGGACTGGCCGACCCATCGTCAGGAGTACGCCCAGGGCGGCGAGCGCGGCCAACGGCACGGCCACTGGAAGCGAGATGAGGACGATGACGAAGTCGAGGGCTCTCTTGGCCCGTCGATAAACCGCGAACCCCTCGCGCGTAATCTGGTCGACCTCGAAATGGTCGAGATCGCAGACTCCTCGCATCTCCTCGAGAAAGTCGGCGACGTGACGAACTCGCAGTCCCCTCACCAGAGCGGCTTGCATCAGCGGGTCCGGCGTCAAAGCGGAGTCGGAACCGAAGGTGAGCAGAACGAGGTCGAGATCCCTCAGACCGGTGGTCGGGCCCTGCAGGCAGAAGCAGTCGACGCGCGGATCGGCGAAAATCGGGTGCCAGGGGCCGAGGACGCCGATCCGGAGCCGTACGATCCGGCCTCGCGCGTAGATCGCCACGGCGCCAAGCAGGAGGGAGCCTGCGACGCCCAAGGCCATCAACGGGATCGAATAGAACAACCGACAGACCAGGATCGTGAGCGCCAGTCCGCCGTGGGTGATCAAGACGAGCTGGAACACGGTTGAGAGCCGCTGATCCAAGCGTCCCCGGCTTCGGAGCGCTCCAACCGAGACGACGAGGTTTGCGATCGAGATGATCGCGAGGTGACCGATCACCTCCGGCTGGAGAGCGGACGCCACGTCGCCTGCAAACGCTGTCAGGACATAGAGAGGCGGCAGGACCAGCAGGCAGACCACGCCGGCAGCGATTGCGAGAACGGCCAGCGCCCGGCGCCTGCGGGCGCGTAAGGAAGGCTCGCTGGCGGCTGCGGCCTCTCGAGGCCTGACGCCAACGAGACCGGCCCTCGCATAGATGTCCATCCCCCGGGCCCCCACCCGAACTTTCTTGTTTGCACCGCTTGCGCAGTGGGACGCACTCAAATCATGGGAAAATACCTAAAGCCTACGGGGTACATTTGCAAATCGATAAGACGCGGTCTCGCAGCCAGACCGGCAAGCGCGCTTCGAATGTCTCTCAACGGGCGACACTAAGGCAACGCTTGATCCGCCGCTAGAGCGTCGCCTCGAGCGCGCTGCTCAACTCTGATAGGGGTCGAGGGGGCCAGGCGTCATCGTCGTCTGGCCGACCTCGAGGTCCTGAACCGATCCTGTCAGGCCAGCGCCTTGAGCCTCACAAGCACATCTCGCATCGCGACCCGCCAATGCGGAGCGGGTGCGCCAAGGGCGGCCCATGTCTTGGACTTGTCGAGCACGCTAAACGCGGGTCTGCGAGCCGGCGTCGGATAGTCAGAGGTGGCGATCGGCAGAACCCGCGCCTGGGCGCCGATCATGCCAAGAGCATAGGCGTCCTCCGCGATCGCCTGGGCGAAGTCA
>JAFANN010000094.1 GCA_019232665.1 Caulobacteraceae bacterium
GACGATGAGGCATGATCGCCATGCCGACTCGCCGCCGCGCCCTCGTTGGACTTTCCGGCCTCGCCCTCGCCGCCGGCGCCCCGCCACACCCAGACACCGCCAGTGAAATTGCCGGTGTCGAGCGCACGTTGGGGGCGCGGATCGGCCTCCACGGCCAGACTCTTAGCGGGCGCCGCCACATCGGCCACCGGGCCGGCGAGCGCTTCGCCATGTGCAGTACGTTCAAGCTCCTGCTTGCAGCGGCGGTCCTGCGCCGAGTGGATCGCGGCGAGGAGCATCTATCGCGCGCCGTGCCGTACGGAGCCGCCGATCTCCTCTCCTATGCCCCAATCACGCGCGCGCACGTCGGGGAGGGCGCGATGACTGTCGAAGCGCTTTGCGCTGCGGCGGTCACGCTCAGCGACAACACCGCGGCGAATTTGCTTCTGGCGCAGATTGGCGGACCGTCGCAGGTCACGGCCTTCGCGCGCAGTCTCGGCGATCTGGTCACCCGGCTGGATCGGATCGAGCCGGCCCTGAACGTCGTCCCTCCTGGAGATGTGCGCGACACCACGTCGCCGATCGCATTCGCCGGTGACGTTCGCCGGCTCGTGTTCGGCGACGCGCTCTCGGAAGCCTCGCGGACCCGGCTCACCGGCTGGCTCGTGGATTGCAAGACGGGCCTGGCGCGCATCCGCGCGGGCCTTCCCGCAGGCGCCCGGGCCGGAGACAAGACCGGCAGCTGGGACGCGCCCGGCGTCGTCACTGCCAACGACGTCGCGGTGAGCTGGCCGGAGCAAGGCGAGCCGCTGCTGCTGGCGATCTATGTCGAGCGCAGCCGCGCCGGCGCTGAGGCGACGGATCACGCGATCGCCAAGTTGGCCTCAATCGCCTGCGCCGCGCTTGGCGCGGGCTAGGCCGTCCCCACCCCCTCGACGATCTGATCCGCCAGCTGTCCGAGGAGCTGGCTCATCGCCGCGGCCGTCCCTTGCGGGCCCGGACCGGCGTCGGCGCTGAGCTGGACGTTACGGATGAGGGCGGCGCGGGTGGTCCCGGCTGTCATCAGGGTCCAGCTGGCCTGCAGCGCGACCCGGCCGCCGGGCGCTGCGTCGATCTGCAGGACGTTGACAACGAGTCCGCGGACGACCTGCGGACGCGGGGCGTCGGGCAGGACGAACGCGCCTTCGGGCAGGCGCGCGAGCAGATCCTGCGCCAAGGTCCGCCGCATCATCTCGCCAAGGGGCGAGGCCCACTGGTCGAAGTCGTGGACGTCCACCCGGTTCGCGCCGAGCTGCGTCACCACCTGCGGCCGGTCGAGGGCGGCGGGGATGTGCACGGCGTCGAGCTGGATGGGTGCTCTCGGCGCGGACGCGGAAACGGCGGCGGGCCGGGAAGGCGGCGTGGGGTCGAGCGTATAGAAGTGCGTTGGCGGACTGTGGCCGCAGCCGGCGAGTAGCAGGAGGGCGAGGCCTGCGGAGCTCCGTTTGAATTCAACGCCCATGGCCTTAGCTCTTGCCCTTGATGATCGCTTCGGACTGACGCTGGAGCTCGTTGCCAGCGCACGAATAGCGCGCGCCATGTCGGTAGGTTCACGTCGGACGCTGGAAACGTCGCCATGGACTATCACAAGAATCGGGCGCGGCGGTCGAGGCCGCGCCCGTATGAAGCTCGATCAGCCCGGGTGGATCTGGGTGATCTTCGTGCCCTGAAGAGTCAGGTCCGCCATCAAGCCCTTGTGGTTGTAAGGGAAGGCGTAGACGTCGTGAGTGATCGTCGTGCTGTTGGCTTCCTTGCCGGCGCCCGCGTTGATCACGACGATGCTGGGGCCGGTGCCGACCGCAAACCCGGCGGACTTGTGCAGGTACTCCAGCGCGCTAGCCGTCATGAAGAAGAGGGCGTAGGCGAAGTCCTGGCCGCCGATCTGAAGTCCCCATGACCCGCCCGAAAGGTTGAAGAAGCCTTCCGTAGTGCGGCCATGCGGACCGAACAGAACGCCGTTGCCTGTCTCACCGCCAAAGATGAAGCCGGCCTTCAGGACGTTCGGGAACACCAGGACGCCTCGGCAATGACGATAGTAGAAGCGGGCCTGCGCATTGTCGTTGAGGAGCTGATGCAAAGAGGAATCAGCCGCGGCGACGAGGTCCGAACGGTGATCAGCGAAAGCTGGAGTGACTGCGAAAGGGGTGGCGACGGCGCCGGCCAAGCCTAGAGCCCCAGCCGCCAGGGATCGACGGGTCAAGTCCATGTCAGATGAACTCCCAAGTGTCCGAACACACCGTTTCGCGCGATATGCGCGATCGAGGACCTAAACCCGGCAAGAATTGAACCGTTGCCTGCTTACCCTCCAATCGCGGGAATTTATCGTGATGCGGCCTCGACAGCGCCGAACCGGGCGTCAAACCGGGCGGGCAGGACCTGTGGAAGACCTGCCAAGGGTCCCGACGACAGCAGCAGCACGACGCTGTCCGCCTCTACCACCGCTTCCGCCTTTGCAAGGATTCCGGCTGAATCAGCGGGGGCCGGCTCGACTTTGATTCCTGCAGCCCGGATGCGATCCAAAATCGCCGTCTGATTCAGCTGGTCGTGGCTTCCCGCCCCATGAACTGGCGGCGGGAGGAGGACCACCCGATCGACGCCGTCGAACACCGTGTCGTACCAGGCCAGGGCGTCGCGGTTGCGCCAGCTGAAGGTATGGGGCTCGAAGACGACGACGAGGGACCGGTGGGGGAAATGCAACCGCACAGCCTCGATCGCCGAGCGCGCTTTCTCGTAGGAAGAGCCGAAACCTTCGTAGACCGGAACACTCGATGTCTGCGTCTTGCGGTCGAGCCGCCGCTCGAGCCCGCGGAAACCGCTCACGCCCCGGGCGAGCGCGGCAGTGTCGATCGCCGATGTCTCGAGCAGTAAAGCCGCGGCTCCGACGATGTTCTCGATGTTGTGCCGGCCCAGCATCGGAGTCTCGAGCGGGATTGACTGGCCGGAAGGGGTGATGAGATCGAACCGCGTGACCTCGCCCACGGCGATGTTCGCGGCGTGGTAACCGGGGCACGCGTCCGCGCCATACCAGACGACGTTCCGCCCGCTGGTCAGGCGCCGGATCGGCTCAAAGCCGTGCGCCGCCACGAGAAGGCGGTCGGCCGGCAGCCGGCCGATCAGCTCCGAGAACGGAGCCTCGTAGTCGGCCATGGTCGGAAAAACGTTCATGTGGTCGTGGACCAGGGACGTCAGAAGCAACGTCCTGGGCTCGTAGAGGAGGAACTTCGATCGGCGGTCCGCGCCGCCGACGATGTATTCGTCTCCTTCGATGTAGATCGTGGGGTCGGCGCCCGCGTGGCCACTGGATGGGAGGTCCAGCGGCGCCGCGCCGACGAACCAGCCCGGATCGCCTCCGCCTTCACGGGCCAGGTGCGCCAGAAGGGCGGTGACGGTGGACTTGCCGAAGCTCCCCGCCACGACCGCCACGTCGCGTCCCGCCGTGTGTTCGCCGAGGTATGCGGCAAAGCTGTAGAGCGGCGTGCCTCTGCGCTTCAGCTCGGCAAGTTCCGGATTGTGGTCGAGCCCAAGCTTCGCGCTCGATCCGACGACCGCGGCGTCGACTTCAGGAGGGATCTGCGTCGCATCGAAGCCGACGCGGTACTCGATTCCGTGGGTCTCGAGATAGGTGGTGACAGGAGGGAAGGCGTCCTCGTCGGAGCCGCTGACCTCGACGCCCTCCGATTTGAGCAGAGAGGCGAGAGCGCTCATGCCCGCCCCGGCGATGCCAAGGAAATAGATGTTCCGGGGAGACGGGGTGCGCCGCATTCGGTCCTGATAGCGCCAACCGCGACGGAGCCATACCGCCTTGGGCCTGCCGAGCCGGCGACTATATGTCCGACGACATGCCCAAGATTTCCGCCCTCGATCTCGCGCCGATCATCCAGGGCGCCGACGCTGGCGACGCCCTGCGCAGAAGCCTCGACTTGGCGCGCCATGTCGAGAGCCTCGGCTTCCATCGGTTCTGGCTCGCCGAGCACCACAACATGCCCGGCATCGCCAGCGCGGCGACCGCGGTCGCTCTGGCGCACGTCGCGGCCGGCACGTCCAAGATCCGCATCGGTTCGGGAGGCGTCATGCTGCCCAACCATGCGCCCTACATTATCGCCGAGCAGTTCGGGACCTTGGCCGCTCTCCATCCCGGGCGGGTCGATCTTGGTCTCGGACGCGCGCCAGGGACCGACCAGCTCACCGCCCGCGCCTTACGACGGAATCTCCACAGCGATCCGGAAGCGTTTCCGCAGGATGTCGTGGAACTCCTGCACTTCCTTGCTCCCGTGCGGGAAGGCCAATCCGTGCGCGCGATCCCCGGCGCCGGCGCGGACGTGGAGGTGTGGATTCTCGGCTCGAGCCTCTTCGGGGCCCAGGTCGCCGCGGCCCTCGGCCTGCCCTTCGCCTTCGCCTCCCACTTCGCTCCAGCCGAACTCGACCGGGCGCTGGCCATCTACCGCGAGCGCTTTCAGCCGTCTCCACGGTTGCAGAAACCCTATGCCATCGCCGCGCTGATGGTGATCGGCGCGGACACCGATGCCGAGGCCCGTTACCTGTTCAGCTCGATCCAACAGTCGTTCGTGGCCCTGAGGACCGGGCGGCCGGGGCCCCTGCCGCCACCGGTTTTGGAAATGGGTGAGCGTCTGACGCCAGAAGGCAGGATGCACTTGGACCATGCCTTGTCGTGCGCGGTCATCGGCTCGCCGGCGACCGTGAAGGAAGGCCTGGAGGCCTTCGCCCGCCGGACGGGGGCCGACGAACTGATGATCACGGCATCCATATTCGAACACGAGGCGCGCCTGAGGTCTTTCGAGATCGCGGCTGCGGCCATGGGCGCACCCGCCCTCGCGGCGTGATCGTGCCAATATCCCGCCGAAGCTGCGCCGCCGCAGAGGTTGCCTACCTATGAGTCGTTTGAAGCTGATCACGGTCGCGGTCGCGGGAGCCGCTCTTTTCGCCGCGCCGGCGTTCGCCCAGACCTGCATGGGTCAGCCCAGCGGGACCAAGCTCGATATCGTCGTGGATGGCGTCCGCAGCGAGCAGGGCCTGATGACCGTCACCGTCTACCCTCCCGACAAGGACAAGTTCCTCAAGGCGGAGGGTGAGATCGGCGTCTGGCGCGCGCCATCCCAGACCCCCTCGACCGAGATGTGCGTCTGGGTCCCCGGTCCTGGGCCATATGCCGTGGCGGTCTACGACGACCTCAACGAGAACCACAGATTCGACCACACGCTCGCCGCGCCGCTCGAGCCCTACGGCTTCTCCAACAACCCGCGCCTCTTCCTCGGCCCGCCTTCCGCCCGCTCGGCCAAGATCGACGTCGCCGAAGGCGCGACGACCATCCACATCCAACTGCGCTACCCGACCGGGGCCAACGGGGATCCCTCCAAGACCCTCGGACGGTAAGACTCTTCGGTACGATGCGGCCTGAAGCTGTGGATTTTATCGTAACCCGTTAGATGGGCTGAAAAATCCCTTCTCCCCTTGCGGGAGAAGGTGGCCGCCGAAGGCGGACGGATGAGGGGTCGCGACCAACTTTCCAATTGGCGGGTTCGGCGCGTCCGTTTGAATTTAACCACGGACCTCACAGACCGCACGGACGGTTTATCCGCTCGATCTCGACGCATGAGCAGAATAATCGCGCCGCAGGCGCAATAAAGATTAGTTCTTGTCTGTGAGGTCCGTGAGGTCCGTGGCTATACTTCTTACTCCGCAGCGGATCCCACCCAAGCGGATAGACCCGTCGACCCCTCATCCGACCCGCTTCGCGGGCCACCTTCTCCCGCAAGGGGAGAAGGGAGTCCTCAGCCGCCGCCTCAGCCGCTCAGCACCGCCTGGAACTGTTCCACGGCCCAGTCGGCCTCGGCGCCGGTGATGACGAGGGGCGGGGCGATGCGGATGGTGTGGTCGTGGGTTTCCTTGCAGAGGATTCCCCGGGCTTGCAGGGCTTCGCAGTAGCGGCGGGCGCCTCCGGCTTCCGGCTCCAGCTCGACGGCGATCATCAGCCCACGTCCGCGGACAGTCTTGATCGCGCCTGAGTTGACCGCGCGCAGCCCCTCCATCATCCGCTCGCCCTGGCGCGCGGCGTTCTCGATCATCCCCTCCTCGATGAGGACCTTCAGCGCCATCCGCGCGACGGCGCAGCCAAGGGGATTGCCGCCAAACGTGCTGCCGTGCTCGCCCGGCTTCAGCACGCCCAGCACCTCCTTGTTCGAGAGCACGGCCGACACCGGGTAGAATCCACCCGACAGAGCCTTGCCGATCAGAGTGAGGTCGGCCTCGACACCGTCGTGCTCCTCGGCCAGAAGCCGCCCCGTTCGGCCAAGGCCGGTCTGCACCTCGTCCAGGATCAGGATCACGTCGTTGCGCGTGCACGCCTCGCGCACGGCGCGGAGATATCCCGCAGGCGGAATGATGACGCCCGCCTCGCCCTGGATCGGCTCGAGCAGGACCGCGACGGTGTTGGGCCTGATCGCGGACTCGAGGGCTTGCGCGTCGCCGAAGGGGACAATGCGGAAGCCCGGAGTGAAGGGGCCGAAGTTCGTGTTCGACGTCGGATCGGTGGAGAAACCGACGACCGAAAGGGTCCGTCCGTGGAAGTTGTCGGCGCAGACGATGATCTCCGCCTGGCCAGCCGGGACGCCTTTCACCTCGTAGCCCCATTTACGGGACACCTTGAGCGCGCTCTCCACGGCCTCGACGCCCGTATTCATCGGCAGCACCGAGTGCGAGTTCGTCAGCCGGCAGAGTTCCTCGTAGAACAGGCCGAGCTGGTCGTTGCGGAAGGCGCGTGAGGTGAGCGTGAGCCGTCCCGCCTGCTCCACCATCGCCTGCAGGATCCGCGGGTGGCAGTGCCCCTGGTTCACGGCCGAATAGGCGGAGAGACAGTCGAGGTACTTGCGGCCTGCGACGTCCCACACCCATACGCCCTCGCCGCGGGTGATCACCACGTCCAGCGGCTTGTAGTTGCGGGCGCCGAACTCGGCTTCGAGGGCGAGGTAGTCCGTGTGCGTCGTCTTGGGGGCTTCGAGAGTGGCGGTCGTCATCGGGGCTACTCCGTCAGGCAGCCAGAGCGGTGACAGGCGCGCTGGACAGATCCAGGCGCAGGGTCATGCAGAAGGCGCCGCCGCCGGAGAGCATGAACGGTTCGAGGCCGACCGGGACAACGTCGTAGCCGCGCTCGGCGAGCCTCGCCGCCAGCCTCGCCGGCGGCCTCGCCATGACGATCGTATGGCCGATGCAGACGGCGTTGACGCTGAAGGCTTCCGCGTCCTCGTCGCTCGCCTCGAGGCGCTGGTCAGGGTGGGTATGGTCGAGAAGGGCGCGCTGGGCCTGCGCCGTCAGCGCCGGGGGATAGTAGAGGATCTCGCCCCCGCTCAGCGGACAGAAGCAGGTGTCGAGGTGGTAGTAGCGCTCGGTGGCGAGCGGCACGTGAACGACCGGCTGACCGAAGGTCTCCGCGATCACTTCCACCGAAGCGGTGGTGGAGCGCGGCCCGCTCGCCACCCAGAAATGACCCCGACCGGCGTCCCACAGGCAGTCGCCGGCCCCCTCCTGGAAGCAGCCCTCGATCTGGCGCACCTCGCGCAGAAGGCCGCGATCGCGCAGGCCCGACAGAGCCGCCAGAAAGTGCGGTTCCTCGCCTTGTCGCTCGGGATGACGGAAGCGCGCGACCAGGGCCAGTCCGTCGAGGACGACCGCCGCATTCGCTGGGAAGACCAGGTCCGGGACCGCCGCGGCGCCCGGCATGGCGGCCACGCTCGCTCCGCAATGTTCGAGAGCCTCCTTCAGGGCGTCCCAGCCCCGCCGGGCAGCCAGGCGGTTCTCCGCCGGCGAAGCGCTCCACACCCCCGGCTTCATCCAGGGATTGATGCGGTAGGCCACGTCATAGTGCGTGGGTTCGGCCATCAGGAAGACGGGGGTGTCGGTCATCGGCTCCTCGCGCCTCTGGTGTGTCGTACAGAAGCAAGATGACGGCGACGCCTGTCAGCGAATAGCTGACAGGTTTGCGAAAAACGCATCGTTCATTGACGAAACGTCAGGGTGAACCCACAAATCGTCATATGGACGAGATCGATCGCAAGCTTGTGGCCCTTCTGCGGAACGACGCCCGCGCCCCGGTCGCCCGGCTGGCAAGGGCCGTGAACCTCTCGCGCGGCGCGGTCCAGAATCGCATCGACAAGATGGTCGCCTCCGGGGAGATCACCGGCTTCACCATCAGATCGCCGCCAGACCTCGATGCGGGTCGGGTTCGCGCGATCATGGGGATCGCGGTCGAAGGCGAGCGATCGGCAGCGGTCCTTCGCGCCTTGCGCGGCTTCCGGGAGGTGGAAGCCGTCCACATGACCAACGGCCGCTG
>JAFANN010000132.1 GCA_019232665.1 Caulobacteraceae bacterium
GCGGACCAGGACCTCGTCCTCCACGAGCAGGAGGCGGCCGTGACCGGAGAGATCGCGGCTTGCCGGTCGAGGCGCCTCCGCCGGCGGCGTCTCGACGCGCAGCGGCGGGACGTAAGGTGGGAGGAAGACACGGAATCTGGCCCCCTCGCCTTCGGCCGAGTCGGCGACGATCCAGCCGTCCGCCTGGCGGACGATGCCGTAGACGGTGGCGAGACCCAGGCCCGTGCCCTCGCCCGCCGGCTTGGTGGTGAAGAAGGGCTCGAAGATCGCGTTGCGGATTTCGAGCGGGATGCCGGGGCCGTTGTCGGCCACCTCGATCATCGCGAGTTCGGCCGGCGCTTCGCCGACGAAGCCGAGTGAGGCCGCCTCCCCGCCGGTCACACGACGGGCTCTGAGAGCGATCTGGCCCCCTGCGGCCCCGCCGATGGCGTCGCGGGCGTTCACCACCAGGTTCATTACCGCCGTCTCGAGCTGGCCTCGGTCCATGCGGACCCGCGGCAGGCGCTCGTCGTAGGCGGTGGTGAGGGCGACATTCTCGCGAAGCAGACGCCTCAGCAGGACCTCGAAGTCGCCGAGCGTCTCGGCGAGGTCGAGGACCTCGCGCTTGACGGTGGCCTTGCGCGAGAAGGTGAGCAGCTGGCGGACGAGGTCGGCCGCGCGCGCCACCGTGGCGCGGATCTCGCTGAGGCTCTCATAGGCAGGATCGCCCAGGGGATGGCGCTGGAGCAGATCCTCGACCCGCAGGCGGATGGCCGAGAGCAGGTTGTTGAAGTCGTGGGCGACGCCGCCGGCGAGCTGGCCCACCGCCTCCATCTTGTTGCGCTGCGCCAGTTGCAGCTGCATCGCCTTGTGCTCGCTGACGTCGGCCAGATGGACGATCAGCGCCCCTTCGGCGCGGGTGACGCGAAGCTGCAGCGAATCCTCCGGCCGACTGCAGACAGTCACGTCAAGGGGATCGCCGAACGGGTCCGCCGGCGAGCCGGCCGGAGTAAGCAGCTCGTCGAGCCGGCAACCCGCAGCGCGACGGCCGACGAGACCGTCGAAGACGGCGTTCGATTCGACGACCCGCCCCTCGAACGGTTGCTCGCCCTCCACGAGAGCGACGGCGAAGGGCGCCGCCGCGAGGATGGCCGTGGCGCGCGAGGCGTCGCCGGACGGATCGTCAGCGCCGCCCCCACGCTCTTGCAACCTGACGAGGAAGAGCTCGGAGGCGGCCAGGCGGACGCTCGCCCAGGCTTCGGCGCCGCTAAACCGCAGACGGCTCTCGGCTGCGCCGTCCCGCCGCGCCGCGCGGAAGGCGCCGTAGATCTCCTCACCGCCGAGCCGAACGACAGTCCCGGCCGCTTCGCGCCAGGCCCGGTTCGCCAGGACCACCTTCCCGGCGAGATCGCAGACCGCCGCCGGCTCCGCCATCGCCTCCAGAAGCGCCTGCGAAAGGGGCTCAGCGTTCGTGCGCGGGGAGCGGAACAAGCGCCCAAGCATGTCAGCGCTTCTGGCTAACCTGGGCGTCGAGCCACATGGCGGCGGCGGTCGGGGTGAGCTTGTCCTTCGGCCGATCCACGCTGTAGTTCGCCTCCCGCATCGTCTGGACCGGAATGGCCCCCACCATGGGCGAAAGCGCGGCGATCAGCCGGCTGTCCCTGGCGCGACGGGGCGAGACCAGGATCACCGCGTCATAGGGCGGCAGCGCCTGCTTGGGATCGCTCAGCACCACGAGGTGATCCGCCGCGATCCGCCCGTCGCTGGAGAAGGCCGAGATGACGTCCGCCTGGCCGTCCTCGAGCGCGCGGTACATGAAGGTCGGCTGGTAGGCCGTGGACGACCTGAACCTGAGGTCATAGGCCCGGCGAAGGTCCGTCCACTCGGGGCGGGACAGGAACTCGAGGTCCGATCCCAGCTTCAGCTCGGGCGCGTGAGGGGCAAGATCGGCGACGCTCGAGATCCCGAGCTCGCGCGCCCGCTCGGGCTTCATGGCCAGGACATAGGCGTTCTCGAAGCCGAGAGGCCCCAGCAACCTCACGTGGTTACGCTGGGCCAGAAGGACCGTGAGGTCCCGCAGCATCGCCTCGCGGCCTGGGTTGTCGCGGCGGCCAAGGACGTTCGTCCACAGAGTGCCGGTGTAGTCGACGTAGGTGTCGATCTCCGAGGCGGCGAGGGCGCGGTAGGCGGTGGCCGAGCCGAGATCTTCCTTCAGGCTCACCGGGGCGCGGGTCGCCTGCAGCCGGCGCACCATCACTTCGGCGAGGATGTACTGCTCGGCGAAATTCTTCGCCCCCACCCGGTAGCCCGCCTTTCCGGGAATCGCGGCCAGCGGCGAGAGGCAGGCCGCGGCCCCGACGACGAGGCCCAGGACGCCCGCCCACACGCGAAGGCGCGAGCGCGCCGAGAGGCCTGACTCGATCAGGCCGAGCAGTTGGTCGGCGGCCAGGGCGAGCGCCGCCGAGGCGAAACAGCCGAAAAGGACGAAGATCCAGTTCTCGGTCTGCAGGCCAAGGAAGATGTAGTTGCCGAGGGAGGTCTGGCCGACGGGCGTGGCCAGGGTGGCCGCCCCGATCGTCCACACGGCCGCCGTCCGGGCGCCAGCCATCATGACCGGCGCGGCCAGTGGCAGCTCGACCCAGAACAACCGCTGCCGCTCGGTCATGCCCATGCCAAGCGCCGCCTCGATGGCGGCCGGATCGACCGCTCGAATGCCGGCGACGCCATTCCGCAGGACCGGCAGCATCGAATACAGGGTCAGAGCCATCACCGACGGCAGAAAGCCCAGGGCTGGGAAACCGACGCCGGTAACCTTCTTGGTGAGCATCGAGGTCGCTAGCAGGAGCGGATAGAAGAGCGCCAGCAGAGCGAGGCTCGGAATCGTCTGGATCAGGCTGGCGGCGAAGAGGCTCGGCCAGCGCACTGCGGCGCTGCGGCTCGCGGCGACGGAGAGCGGAAGACTGATCGCGAAGCCGATGACCAGGGCGCAGACGCTCAGCAGCATGTGCTGGGAGAGATAGACTGGAAGCAGGCGCCAGGCCGCCGCCCATTCCTCATCCATTGGCGGCCCCCCTTGCAAGGGCCTCGAGCCGCCGCGCCTGCGCCACGGGCGTCGCCATCATGGCGGCGACGCGCGCGTCGTCCTTCACGCCCATCACCTCGTGCGGCGTCCCGTCGGCGAGGATCCGCCCCTCGCCGAGGACGAGGATGCGGTCAGCGAGGAGCAGGGCTTCGGTGACGTCATGGGTCACCATCACCGTGGTGAGGCCCAGGCTCTCGTGCAGGGCTCGGTAGTCGCGTCCTAGGGCGTCGCGGGTGATCGGGTCGAGAGCCCCAAAGGGTTCGTCCATCAGCATCACGTGCGGACCCGCGGCCAGGGCGCGCGCGACGCCGACCCTCTGGCGCTGGCCCCCCGAGAGTTCGGCAGGCAGCCGCGGACCGATGTCGGCCGGCAGGGCGGTCAGCTCGAGCAGTTCGGCAGTGCGCGCCGTCGTCCGCGCCCGGTCCCACCTCGCCAGGCGCGGGCCCAGGGCAATGTTCTCCGCCACCGTCATGTGGGGCAGCAGGCCGATTTCCTGGAAGACGTAGCCGATGCGGCGGCGAAGGGGCGGCAGCGGCTCGGCGCCGACGACCGCTCCCTCCACCCGCACGACGCCGGCGTCCGGCGTCACCAGGCCGTTGATCATCTTCAGGGTGGTGGTCTTGCCGCTGCCCGAGCCGCCCAGCAGGGCGACGAACTGGCCCTCGCCCACCTCGAACGTGAGCGGCCCCACGACCGTGCGGCCGCCGAAGCGCTTCTCCACACTGTCGAAGGCGATCATGCCCTAGAACCTCCTTCGCGAAGGAGGCGGCCGCTTCAGGGCTTGGGATGACGCCCCCCGTCGCCGCTCGCAGCGGAAAGCGATCACGATCTCAGCCCTCCCCACCGCTTCGAGGTCCCCTCCCCCCATTACGTCTCACTCCGTGGGGGAGTTACTGGCGGCGCTCAGGCGCGTAGGGCGCTGGAAACCCGTTCAGGTCCGAGGGCGGCAAGGGCGCCGCGCACGATGCCCTCCGCGTCCAGCCCGGCGGAGACATACATCGCGTCGGGCTTGTCCTGGTCCTGGAAAGTGTCGGGCAGCGTGAGCGTGCGGACCTTGAGGCCCCGGTCCAGGGCGCCGTGCTCGGCCAGGGCGTGGAGCACGAAGGCGCCGAAGCCGCCGACCGCGCCCTCCTCCACGGTGATCAGCGCCTCGTGCTCGCGCGCCAGGCGAAGGATGAGGTCCACGTCGAGCGGCTTGGCGAAGCGCGCGTCGGCCACCGTCGCCGACAGGCCCCGGGCCGCCAGCATGTCGGCGGCCTTGAGGCTCTCTGCCAAGCGCGTGCCGAACGAGAGGATGGCAACCGCGGTGCCCTCGCGCACGATCCGGCCCTTGCCGACCTCAAGCGGTGCGGCGAGGTCGGGGATCGTAATGCCCACGCCTTCGCCACGCGGGAAGCGGAAGGCGCTTGGGCGATCGTCGATCGCCACGGAGGTCGAGATCATGTGCGCGAGCTCCGCCTCGTCGGCGGCGGCCATGATCACGAAACCCGGCAGCTGACCGAGATAGCCGACGTCGAAGCTGCCCGCGTGGGTGGCGCCGTCCGCGCCCACCAGCCCGGCGCGGTCGATGGCAAAGCGCACCGGCAGACCCTGGATCGCCACGTCGTGGACGACCTGGTCGTAGCCGCGTTGCAGGAAGGTCGAATAGATCGCCGCGAATGGCTTCATGCCGTCGGCCGCGAGGCCTGCGGCGAAAGTCACGGCGTGCTGCTCGGCGATCCCGACGTCGAAAGTGCGGTCGGGGAAGCGCTTGGCGAAAATGTCCAGGCCCGTTCCCGAGGGCATGGCGGCGGTGATGCCAATGATCTTGTCGTCGCGCTCGGCGTGCTTGATCAGCTCGCTGGCGAAGACCTTTGTGTAGGTCGGCGCATTAGAGGCAGCCGGCTTCTGCTGCTGTCCGGTGACAACGTCGAACTTTACCACGGCGTGCAGCTTGTCGGCGGAAGCCTCGGCCGGGGCGTAGCCCTTGCCCTTCTGAGTCACGACGTGGATCAGGACCGGGCCGTCGTCGATCTTCTTGACGTTCTCGAGCACCGGGACGAGGTGCTCCATGTTGTGGCCGTCGATCGGGCCAACGTAGTAGAAGCCGAGCTCCTCGAAGAAGGTCCCGCCGGTGGCCATGCCGCGGGCGAACTCCTCCGCCTTGCGGGCCATGTCCTTGAGGGGGCGCGGCAGGCGGCGCGCCACGCCCTTGCCCAGCTTCCGCACCGTCTGATAGGCGCCGCCGGAAACGAGCGCGGCGAGATAGGCGCTCATGCCCCCGACGGGCGGGGCGATCGACATGTCATTATCGTTGAGGATGACGATCAGGCGCCGTGTGCTTTCGGCAGCGTTGTTCATCGCCTCGTAGGCCATGCCCGCGCTCATCGAGCCATCGCCGATCACCGCGATCACGGCGTTGTCGTCGCCGCGCCGGTCGCGCGCGACGCAAAACCCCAGGGCGGCCGAGATCGAGGTCGCCGCGTGGGCGGCGCCGAAGGGATCGTAGGGACTTTCCGAGCGCTTGGTGAAGCCGGAGAGGCCCCCGCCCTGACGCAGGGTGCGGATCCGGGGGCGACGACCGGTCAGGATCTTGTGCGGGTAGGCCTGATGGCCGACGTCCCAGATGAGGATGTCGCGCGGCGTCTCGAAGACATGATGCAGGGCCACGGTGAGCTCCACCACGCCCAGCCCCGCCCCGAGATGCCCGCCGGTGGTGGAGACGGCCTGAACCGTCTCGTGACGAAGCTCGTCAGCCAGCCTTTTCAGGTCGGCGACCGACAGATCGCGGATGTCCGCAGGATCCGAGACCTTGTCGAGGAGGGGAGTCGATGAAACCATTATCCAACCTGTGAGGCGTTTTTGACGCGCGCCCTGCGATCTGTTTCAGGCGTCGCGCCATTGGTTTGTTCCGAAACCCAGGTCGATCACGACCTACGGTCCAGCACGAAGTCAACCGCCGCTCGAAGGAATCGCCCCCGTTCCCCGAACGGATCAAGATGGGCCTTGGTCTGGGTCACCAGATGGGCGATCCGCTCCTTGGCCGCGTCAACGCCGAGCAGCGTAACATAATTGGCTTTGCCTCTGGCGGCGTCCTTCCCGCCCGCCGCTTTCCCCAGAGAGGCAGTGTCGCCCTCGGCGTCCAGCACGTCGTCAACGATCTGATAGGCAAGGCCGATGTCCCGGCCGAACGCCATCAGAGCCTGACGTTCGGCATCCTTGGCCCCGGCCATGGTCAGCGGCAACTCGAAAGCACAGGCTATCAATGCGCCGGTCTTCATGCGTTGCATCCGCGCCACGGCGCCGAGATCGCCGCGCACGCCAAGTAGGTCGATCATCTGCCCACCGCACATCCCCTGGGCGCCTGAGGACACGGCCAAGCGACGCACGAGTTCGGCGCGGACGGAGCCATCTTCATGGGTGTCTGGATGGGCCATGATCTCGAAGGCGACCGTCAGCAGGGCGTCGCCGGCGAGGACGGCGGTGGCCTCGTCATAGGCCTTGTGCACGGTGAGGCGACCGCGGCGCAAGTCGTCGTCGTCCATGCAGGGCAGATCGTCGTGCACGAGGCTATAGGCGTGGACGCATTCGAGGGCGCAGGCCGCGCGCAGCACCGAGCGCTCCGGCAGCTCGAACATCCGTCCCGTCTCCAGGGCGAAGAAGGGCCTAAGGCGTTTGCCTGGCCCCAGGGCGGCGTAGCGCATCGCCTCGGTCAGGCGCGACTCGGGGCCGTCGGCGCGCGGCAGCAACTCGTCAAGAGCCACAGTGACGAGGTCGGCCGCCTCGGCGACGCGGCGGGAAAAATCTTCGGAACTCACGTCAGGCGAACTCGGCCGGCTCGACGCCAACACCCCCGGAGGGGCCCTGGATGATTTTCTCCACCTTGAGCTGGGCGGCCTTCAGCTTCGCCTCGCAATGGGCCTTGAGGCGCGCTCCCCGCTGATACACGTCAACCGCGCGTTCCAGGTCCGCGTCCCCCGACTCCAGTTCCGCCACGATACGCTCCAGCTCGAGGAGAGCCTGCTCGAACGAGAGGGCGGCGATCTGGGCTTCTTCGTCGTCAATCATCACTTTCTTCACATCTGGTCGCCGCAGTGAGCGCAAACTAGTGGCGAGCTTCACGGAATCGAAGCCCAAATCGTCCGGACCGGAACCGCAAAGTTCGCGAACGCACTAAAACTGGGGCGTTTTCAAGGGGGTGCGTGCACCCTCGCCGTCATTCGGCGCCGGAGCAGCACGGCCCGCCAAGCCGCGCGATCCTTCGCCCACCACAGGTGGCTCGAATCGACGCGCGCACCAGTAGCGGAAACCCTGGTCAAGGGTGCGCCGCCAGCCCCGGCGTTCGAGGACGGAGCCGATCATCAGGTTGAAATAGCCGTGGGCGATGACCAACACCCGCTCGCCGCGTGCGGACCGTTCGGCCAGGCGATCGGCGGCGGCGCGCGCGCGGGCCTGCGCCTCGCTGCGCGTCTCCTGGCCCTGGTGCTGGTTCAACAGCCACCAGCACACACGGGCGATTACCCCCCACCAGCGCGGCGGAAGCCGGATCCAATCGGGCAGAGGCGGCGGCGGCAGAGGCGCCTCCACGAAGATGATGTCCGGCTGGAACTCGCCGCCGGCCGTGATCGCCCTTGCGCTCTCGATCGCCCTCGGGCGCGTCGAACAGAAGACGGTGTCGGCGGCGGACGCCATGCGGATCAGCTCCGGCGGGGGCGATTGCCCCGGCTTCAGTCCGCCGTCCTCATAGGTCGCCCACCACTGGCGATAGCCCGCGGAGCTCAGTCGCATCTTGCGCGACAGCGCCGGCTCGCCATGGCGGACCAAGGTCACCACGCCCCCGGGCGCCCTCATCGGTCCCCCAGCGCCTTCACGTGCGCGCTCGCCGATGTCGCCAGGCCTTCGAGGTCATAGCCGCCCTCCAGGGACGAGACGATGCGGCCGGCGCAGCGCCCCTCGGCCACGCTGACCAGGGCGCGGGTCGCCCATGCGAAGTCCTCTGCCTCGAGCCTCTGGTTGGCGAGCGGGTCGCGGGCGTGCGCGTCGAACCCCGCGGAGATCAGCAGCAGGTCCGGCTCGAACGCGTCGATCCGATCGACCAGCCCTTCGAACGCGCGCCGCCAGGTCTCGCGCGGCGCGTCGGGAGCGACCACAGCGTTGACGATGTTGCCGGCACCAGTCTCCGATGGATCGCCTGTGCCGGGGTAGAGCGGACTCTGGTGGACCGAGGCGAAGAGCACCGATGGGTCGGTCTCGAAGACAGACTGGGTTCCATTGCCGTGGTGCACGTCGAAGTCGGCGATGGCGACCCGCGCCATGCCGGCCGCCTGGGCTGCGCGCGCGGCCAGGGCGATGTTGGAGAAGATGCAGAAGCCCATCGCGAAGTCGGGGCCGGAGTGATGCCCTGGCGGCCGCACCGCGCAGAAGGCGCGCTTGATCTCGCCGCGGGCGACGGCGCGCGCAGCCGCGACCGCAGCGCCCGCCGCGCGCATCGCCGCGGTCAGGCTGCCGGCGGACATGAAGGTGTCAGGATCGAGCGAGACCACGCCGCCCAGAGGCGAAGCCGTTTCGATCGCCGAAACATACGATTCGTCGTGGACGCGCAGCAGGTCATCGCGGGCGGCGAGCGGCGCCTCGCGTGGCTCCAGGTCGAGCCCCGATGCAGCGGCGAGGGCTTCGGTCACCGCAGCCAGGCGCGCAGGCCGCTCAGCGTGCCGGCCGGGCGGCATGTGGCCCAGCATGTCCAAATGGGTGTAGAGCGCGACCGCCATGTTTTCCGTCCATAAGCGGATTTGCCGTTCCGTCCCACTGCCGCAGTCGTCGCGTCCAGTTTCATGACGGCGGTCACCATCAAACGTGCGGACGTCTGCGACGTCGCGACGCTGGCCCAACTGGGCGCGCGGACCTTCGCCGACACCTTCGGCCATCTCTATCCGGAAGCTGACCTGGCCGCCTTCCTGGAAGAGAATCATCGTCCCGAAGCTGTCGCGGCGCTGATCGCCGATCCGCGACATGCGGCCTGGCTGGCCGAGAAGGGCGGCGAGGCGATTGGCTACGTTCTTGTGGGCCCCTGCGGGCTGCCCCACCCTGAGGTCACCGACGCCTGCGGCGAACTCAAGCGGATCTACCTGCTCAAGGACCGCCAGGGGGACGGCGTCGGGGCGCGCCTAATGGAGACCGGCCTCGCCTGGCTGGAGAGCGAGGGCCGCCGGCCGATCTGGATCGGGGTCTGGTCGCAGAACCATGGCGCCCAGCGGCTGTACGCCCGCGCCGGCTTCGCGAAGGTAGGCGAGTATGAGTTCCCGGTCGGGTCGATTCGCGATCGGGAATTCATCCTGCGGCGCGCGTGACGAGCCGGAGCGCGGCCGTCCTCGTCCCATCTTCGTTGTCTCAGGCGGATGAGGACGTCCGCGCTACGAGTCAGAACATCCCCAGGACGCCAGGGCTGGACAGGGAACGCTCCCGCCCCCAATCTCACTTTCCAAACGATCGTTCGAATGCCCGGACGCCTGCGCCGTAACCGCAGGCCGCTCAGGCGCCCGAGGCAGAGGGCCCGCCCATGTTCATGCGCTTCTTTACCGAGTTGAAGGCGGCCAAGGTGCCGGTCACGCTCAAGGAATATCTCATGCTCATGGAGGGCATGGACAAGAACATCATCAATCGGCGGGTCGAGGAGTTCTACTACCTCTCGCGCGCCGCCCTGGTGAAGGACGAGCGCCATCTCGACCGCTTCGACGTCGTCTTCGGCCACGTCTTCAAGGGCCTCGAGCTGGTCAGTCTGGAGAAGGCTACCGACATTCCCGCCGAGTGGCTCAAGCGCCTCACCGAAAGCTTTCTCACCGATGAAGAGAAGGCGCAGATCGAGGCCATGGGGGGCTTCGACAAGCTGATGGAGATGCTCCAGGAGCGCATCAAGCAGGGCAAGGGCGGCGGAGACGACGAGGACGACGAGAACGAACGCGGCCGCGGGCGCAACTTCCCGATAGGCGCGGACGGCTATCACCCCGAAGGCATCCGCATCGGCCAGGACAAGGGCCGCCACGGCCGTGCGATCAAGGTCTGGGACAAGCGCGAGTACAAGAACCTCGACGACCAGGTCGAGCTTGGCACGCGTAACATCAAGGTGGCCCTGCGCCGCCTGCGCAAGTTCGCGCGCCAGGGCGCTCCCGACGAACTGGACATGAAGGGCACGATCAAGGAGACGGCCAACAAGGGCTATCTCGACCTCGTGATGCAGCCGGAGCGCCGCAACACCATCAAGGTGCTGTTGTTCTTCGACATCGGCGGCTCGATGGACAGCCACATCAAGGTCTGCGAGGAGCTGTTCAGCGCCGCGCGCACCGAGTTCAAGAACATGGAGTTCTTCTACTTCCACAACTGCCTGTACGAGAGCGTGTGGAAGGACAACCGGCGGCGTCACACCGAGAAACTGGACACCTGGGAAATCCTCAACAAGTACGGCAAGGACTATAAAATCGTCTTCGTCGGCGACGCGACGATGAGTCCTTACGAGATCACCTATCCGGGCGGCTCGGTCGAGCACTGGAACGAGGAGCCGGGCGCGGTGTGGATGGACCGGGTGACCAGGACCTGGACCAGCGTCGCGTGGCTCAATCCAACGCCCGCGCGGCACTGGAACCACACCCCTTCGATCGGGGTGATGCGACAGATCATCGGCGAGCGGATGTTCCCGCTCACCATTCAGGGCCTCGAGCAGGCCATGCGCGAACTGGTCCGCTAGGACGTCCTTCGGGGCGTCCCTTCTGCCGCAGATGTCGATGAGACCGTTACAGGATCCGGCGCCCGATCTCCCTCCGGAAACCGAGCGCGACGCCGCGACCAAGGCCGCCGTGCTGGCCGCCGCCGAACGCCTGTTCGCTATGCGCGGGCTGCGCTGCGTCTCGGTGAGGGACATCACCGCCGAAGCGGGGGTGAATCTCGCCAGCGTTAATTATCACTTCGGGTCCAAGGACGCGCTGGTCTTCGAGATCTTTCGCCGCCGCACGGCCGAGCTTAGCCGCGACCGGGCCCGGATGCTGCACGAGGCCATCTCCCGTCACGACGGCAAGCCGCCGGTGCGCGAGATCCTCGCGGCCTTGATGGAGCCGCCGCTACGCTGGTCCAACCCGGCGAACGTGCGGCGCATCGCCATGCAGTTCATCATCCGCGCCCGTAGCGAAGGCAGCGACGCGGTGCGCGAGATCATTCGGACCGACGTCTCCCATCTGCGCCCGTTCGCCGAGGCGCTGATGACCGCCCTGCCCCACCTGCCCCCCGAAGAGGTCTACTGGCGGCTGCACTTCACCCTGGGCATGATCCACAACAACCGCTTCGCCGAGTTCGACCGCCTCCACGCCCTCTCCGACGGGATCACCCGCGACAGCGACGTCGACGCCCTTCTCAAGCGCATGCTCGACTTCGCCGAGGCTGGGTTCCTGCACTAGAGCCTGATCCGTTTGCACGGAACAGATGCAAACGGTGAATCAGGCTCTACACTGTTGAATCTAGAGAAAACCCCGTTCAGCCGGTTCCGTCTGAACGGGGTTTGCTCTAGGCGGCCGTTTGCGGCGGTTCAGGCCGCGGCGGCGCCAGGCGCCAGCTCCCCGCCCTTACGCCGGCTGTCGAGGCTGAACGCTCCAGCGCCGAACGCCACGATCTGCAGAAGACCGCCCGTGATCATCAAGTTCTTGATGAAGTTGATCATCTGGTTCTGGTCGGCGAAGTGGGTGTGGAACGAAAACGCCGTCGCCAGCACGAACACGGCCATGACGCCCGCGACGATGCGGGTCTGG
>JAFANN010000166.1 GCA_019232665.1 Caulobacteraceae bacterium
CGCGGTGGAAACGAAGATGGCGGCTCGCCATCGCCGCGGACGTGGGCGGGGTCGCCATGTCCATCACCACTACCATCACCACGTCCATATCCATGTCCACGCCGGAACGTCTTCAGCCCCCGCGGCGGCCGCGCCGGCGCCTGGCGCGACGCCCCAGTGACCGTCTGATCCGGAAAAGCCGGGCGGAGTTCGGGACGACGGTTTGGAGGGGCGAACGAGCCCAGGCCAGGGGCCGAGGTTCGGCGTCGGACTTTATTGCCTCGATGCCAGCGAGGACGAAGCGTTCGACGTGGCCGACGAGCCGCTCGACGCCCCCCGGCTGCGCCTCGAGATCGGGCAGGAAGAAGGCGGTCGCTTAGCTTTTGGCCGACAGCCGAAGGTCCCCTCCCCGCGGGAATTTAAGGCGGGGAGGGGGTTCGGCGCGCGCGGACAAGGGGGGCGGGACCGCGCGTCGCCAGAGGCGCTTTAGTGAATCTCGCCGAGGTTCAGGCTGCGAGACGCACCCGCGCCAATTCCTGCAGAATGGCGTTTTCCTGGACCTTCTCGGCGAGACGCGCCTTGAGAAGGTCGCCGATGCTGATCACGCCCACGACGGTGTCGCCGTCGAGGACCGGGACGTGGCGCGCGCGCCGCTCGGTCATGGTCCGCATGATATGAAGCACGGAGTCGTTTGGCCGGGCGGTCGGTCCTCCAGCGGTCATCACTTCGCCGACGCGCCGCCGCAGCAGGCCCACGCCATGCGTGGCGAGGCCAAGCGCCAGGTCGCGCTCCGACACCAGACCCAGCAGTCGCTTGGCGCCGTCGATGACCAGGACGGCGCCCACGTGCTCGGCCTTCATCAAGGCGGCCGCGTCGAGCGCTGTCGCCGTCGGCGGCAGGGCGATCAGTCGAAAGGGCTTGTCGTAAAGGATCTCGAACAGACGCATGGTGCACACTCTCCCGGTTAGAGGGGTTTCCCGGCCCATTTCATGATGTGGAGCCCAGCCCACACGACCGTGATCGCCAGCAGCATCCCGCTTTGCCGAACCTGCTCGGCGGCGCGGGACGTCAGCGGGAAGGGGACTGCTTGGTGCTTCATGGTCTCACCCATGTCTTCGTTGGGTTCGACGTTGAGGTAACGCGCGAGCGGCTCCGCGATTAGCCGGTCGCGACGCAACGAACTGTTGCACTGAGAGAACGCAGCTGAGCCACGCAAACTCGCGTTTCCCGCGCCCCGGGGGGATGACGCTTCGCAGCGAGAGTCAGCGCCGCCCTAGAAAGAGCTCCGCGCAGGCCTCGACGATGGCGTCGGCGTCCAACCGGTAGTGGCGGTAGAGGTCGGGAAGGTCGCCGACCTGGCCGAAGGCGTCGACACCCAAGGCGCTCGTGGCCATCCCCAGGACGCCGCCCAACCAGGAGAGCGTGGCGGGCGCTCCGTCGATGACCGTGACGAGTCCCGCGCCAGCAGCGAGGCGCGAGAGCAGGCGCTCGGCATGGCTTTGGGCGCTCGCCCCGACCTGCCAGCGCGCGCGGCGCGCATCCATCCACTCGCGGTGGAGGAGGCCGGGCGAGACGACATTGAGGACGCCCAGGCCGGGCACGTCCTCGGCGAGCTGGGCGGCGGCGTCCAGCACCTCCGGGGCGATCGCGCCGCAGAAGACGATGGCGGCGCGCGCGCCCTCGGCCGGCGGCGTCAGCCAGTAGGCGCCGCGAAGGGCGTCCGAGATCCAGGCGTCGTCGGCGCGAGCAGGCTGGGAAATCGCGCGCGTCGTGAGCCGCAAATAGACCGAGCCGCCGCCTGGCGCCTGCATGTGCTCGAATGACCAGCGCATCACCTCGGCCAGCTCGTCGACGAAAGCCGGCTCGAAATAGGTGAGGCCCGGCTGCGCCATGCCGATCAGGGGCGTGTAGATCGACTGGTGCGCGCCGCCCTCCGGGCCCAGCGTCAGACCCGACGGGGTCGCCACCAGCATGAAGCGCGCGTCCTGGTAGCAAGCGTAGTTGAGGGCATCGAGGCCGCGCGAGATGAACGGGTCGTAGACCGTGCCGATGGGCAGCAGGCGCTGGCCGAAGTGCGGCGCGGCGAGACCCAGGGCGGCGAGGTTGAGGAACAGGTTGTGCTCGGCGATGCCCAGCTCGATGTGCTGGCCGGCCTTGCCGCCTGCCCAGCGCTGTGGCGAGGGGATGCGCGCGTCGCGGAACACGTCGGCGGAGTCGAGCTTGCGGAAGAGGCCCCGCTGATTGACGAAGCCGCCGAGGTTGGTCGAGACGGTGACGTCCGGCGAGGTGGTCACGATCCGGTCGGCGATCGGTTCCTTGCTGCGAGCGAGGTCCAGCAGGATTCGTCCGAAGGCGGCCTGGGTGGACTGTTCCGCGCCCTCGGGCCGGGGGAAGGCCTGGCGAGGGGGCACCGACACCGGCTCGGCCGTCAGTCGGCGGTGTGAAGGCGGCGCCAGCGGCGTCGAGGCGATGAAGTCGGCGAGGTCCCTCGCATCGGCCGGCTCGAGGCCCCCGAAGGGCGCCCACTCCTCGCCCTGTGGCACGCCCATCGCCTGGCGCAGGGTCTCGACCTGCGACGAGGTCATCAGGCCGGCGTGATTGTCCTTATGGCCCTGCAGGGGCAGGCCGAAGCCCTTGACGGTGTAGGCGATGAACAGGGTCGGGGTGTCGTCGCGGGCGGCGGCGTCGAAGGCTTCGATCAGCGTCTCCACGCAGTGGCCGCCGAGGCCGACCATGAGCTCGTGCAGGGCCTGGTCGTCGTAACCCTCCAGGAGGGCGCGAACGTGAGGACGCCGGCCGATGTCGCGCATCAGGCGCTCGCGCCAGGCCGCTCCGCCTTGATAGGTCAGCGCGGCGTACTCCGCATTCGAGCAAGCCTCGATCCAGGCGCGGATCTCTGCGCCGCCGGGCAGGGCGAAGGCGCGCTGCTGTTTCTTGCCCCACTTGAGCGTGACCACACGCCAGCCGGCGGTCTCGAAGATGTCGTCGAACCGGTCGAACATCCGGTCCGCAGTCGTCGCGTCGAGGCTCTGGCGGTTGTAGTCGACGATCCACCAGACGTTGCGGATGTCGTGCTTGTAGGCCTCGATCAGGCACTCGTAGATGTTGCCCTCGTCGAGCTCGGCGTCGCCCAGGGTCGCGACCATCCGGCCGCGGCGATCAGGGTCGAGCAGGCCGTGAGCGTCCAGATAGTCCTGGGCCAGCGCCGAGAAGGCGGTGATCGCCACGCCAAGCCCCACCGAGCCAGTAGAGAAGTCGACGTCGTCCTTGTCCTTAGTGCGCGAGGGATATGACTGGGCGCCGCCGAAAGCGCGGAAGCCCTCGAGCTGCTCGCGGCTCTGGCGGCCCATCAGGTATTGGGCGGCGTGGAATACCGGGCTGGCGTGCGGCTTGACTGCGACTCGATCCTGCGGCCGCAGCGCGTGGAAGTAGAGCGCGGTCATGATCGTGGTCATGGAGGCGCATGAGGCCTGGTGGCCGCCGACCTTCAGTCCGTCACGGCTCTCTCGCAGATGGTTGGCGTTGTGGATCGTCCAGGTGGAGAGCCAGCGGAGCCGCTCATCGATGCGCTCCAGCTGGCGCAAGCGGAGGCCTGGCTCTTCGTTGTGTGACAGGACGGTGGTCGTACTTTGGCTCATCGGAGTTCCGGGAAGGGGGCTGCTTTCACACTAGCAGGATCACAAGGCGCCTTTACGGAAATCCGTCGCGCTGCGCGTCGCGGGGGAGCCGCCCGCCATCAGATCTTGAAGAGGGTCGTTTCGGCGAGGGCGGAGGCGACGCAGAGGACGACGATGGCGAGAGGCGGGAGGCGCAAGAGCAGGAGGAAGGCGGCCGCGGCGACCCCGATGTCCATAGGGGTGACAATGGCGGTGGTGAGGATCGGCCGCCACAGGGCTGCGGCCAGCACGCCGACGACGGCGGCGTTGATCCCGGCCAGCGCTGCGCGCGCGGCGGCGTGGCGCGAGAGCCAGGTCCACAGGGGCAGCGCCCCAAGGGCGAGGAGCAGGCCGGGGAGGAAGATCGCTGTGAGGGCGAGCGCGGACCAGGCCGCGCGCAGGGCGATCGAGGATCCTGCCGGCGCGGCGGTTGCGCCAATGTAGGCTGCGAAGGTGAAGATCGGACCCGGGACCGCCTGGGCGGCGCCGTAGCCGGCGAGGAAACGGCTCTGGTCGAGCCAGCCGGAGGGAACCAGGGACCCCTGCAAGAGCGGCAGCACAACGTGACCGCCGCCGAAGACCAGGGCGCCGGCGCGATAGACCAGAGCGGCCAGGGCGAGGGGCGTGCGGGAGCGCTCGACGCCCGGCCACAAGGACGCGAGCAGCAGCAGCGCGACGAGGCCGACTGCCGCCAGCCCCGCTCGCGCGCTCGCGCCGGATCCGTCGGGACCTGGGCCTTGATCTGTGCGGCGAAGCAGGAGGGTTCCACCAAAGGCGCCGGCGACGAGGGCGATCGGCTGGGCGAACGGACCCCCAACGGCCAGAGCCACAGCGCCGCCGAGGAGGCCGAGCCCCGCGCGGGGAAGGTCGGGGCAGAGTCGCCGGGCCATGCTCCACACCGCCTGGGCGACGACGGCGGCGGCGGTGACCTGGAGGCCGTGCAGGACCGCCGCGCTCCAGCGATCGGACAGGCTGGGCGCGGCGATGGCGAAGCCGCACATCAGCAGGGCGGAGGGCAGGGTGAATCCCAGCCAGGCGGCGAAGGCGCCGGGGACACCGGCGCGCCTCAGCCCGACCAGGAACCCGACCTGGCTGCTCGCCGGGCCCGGCAACGTCTGGCAGAGGGCGACGATGCCGGCGAAGTCCTCGGGCGAGATCCAGGCGCGGCGGCGAACATAGGCCCGCTCGAAATAACCGAGGTGGGCCACCGGTCCGCCGAACGACGTCAAGCCAAGGCCAAGCGTCACCGCGAAGACTTCCGCGGCGCCTCGCCAGCCGCGAGGGCCAGGCTCTCCGGCCGCCGCCGTCGTCATCGCACCCCCGTCCCGCCGCCTCAGCTGAGAAGCATAACGGGCCGAAGAAGGGGACTCACCT
>JAFANN010000252.1 GCA_019232665.1 Caulobacteraceae bacterium
CGGTGAGGTCGGCGAGGGCGTTGGAAAAGGCGGCGAGGGGGGAGGGATCGGACATGGGTGGCTCCTACGCCCACGAAGGTGCGCGCGTGGCCGGCCCTTTCCCACTAGCCGGATGGGCGGGGCTCCCTCCCCTTCTGAACTACGCCATTCACACATCTCCTTTTTTCAACTGTCATCCCGGGCCGTAGCGAGCTCGGCGTAGCCGGGCGAGGCGAGGAACCGGGACCCAGGTGACTGGGCGAGCCGCTGGGGTTCGCGAACCGCGACGGCCGTCGGCGTGACCCCTGGGTCCCGGGTCCTCGCTTCCCCCCGCTTTCGCGGGGGTTCGCTACGGCCCGGGATGACAGAAGAAATTGGGGTCGAAGTGTGAATCCGATAGCCAGAATGGCAGGGACAGGGACAAGTGCGAGTTACCTGAACTCCAGCCCTTCGAACGCCCCCGAGGCGCGCCACTGGTCGATGTATTTGAAGTAGGCGCTGGCGCCGGCGGGGTAGCCGACGTTGAGGCGGGCGGCGGGGCCGGGGTCCTGACCCTCGTTGTTGTAGTAGCCCGGTGTGCAGTCGGACGAGCCGATCATCCGGCCGGGGCCGCTGAGCAAGAGCTCGACCCACGCGTCCTGCGCCTCCTTGGTCACCTCGACCTCGCGGGCGCCGGTGTCCAGGGCGTGGCGGATCACCATGGCGATCGTCCGCCCGGCCTCGGTGAGGTTGTGCGGGACGTTGGAGATCAGGTTCGCGCCCTGGGTCGGCTGGACGAAGAAGGCGTTGGGGAAGCCGTGCACGTGGATGCCGTGCTTGGTCTTCATCCCCTCCGCCCACGCCTCGGAGATCTTGAGGCCGTCGCGACCCTCCAGGTCGAAGCCCGAGCGGCTGGTCCATTCGGTGCCGACCTCGAAGCCCGAGGCGTAGATAATGCAGTCCACCTCGTATTCGGCGCCGTCCGCTACGACCCCCGTTGCGGTGATGCGCTCGACGCCCTTGCCGTCGGTGTCGATCAGCCGAGCGCCCGGCTCATTGAAGGCGAGGAGGTACTCGTCATGGAAGCAGGGCCGCTTGCACAGCTGGCGGTACCAGGCCTTTAGCTTCTGAGCGGTCTCGCGATCGCCGACAATGGAGTCCACCCGGGCGCGGATCTCCTCCATCTTCTCGAAATCGGCGTCCTCCCAGGCGGCCCACATCTTCATCGGGGTCCGCTCTTGCGGCGGCAGATCGCCGATGCGGCTGCGGATGCGGCGGGAAAGATCGGTCCAACCGTCCTTGACCAGATCTTCTTCGGCCGTGCCGCCGGCCTGGTTGGCGGTGAAGTTGTCCAGCCAGCGCTGCTGCCAGCCGGGCGTGGCGATCTCGGCGAACCAGTCGGGATCGATCGGGTGGTTGTCGCGGACGTCCACGGACGAAGGCGTGCGCTGGAAGACGTAGAGCTCCTTGGCCGCGCGGGCGAGGTGCGGCACGCACTGCACCGCCGTCGCCCCGGTGCCGATGATGGCGACCCGCTTGTTCGCGAGCTTGTCCAGCGGCGCGCCGTTCGGATCGCCGCCGGTGTAGTCGTAGTCCCACCGGCTGGTGTGGAACGAATGACCGTGGAAGTCCTCGATGCCCGGCAGGCCCGGCAGCTTGGCCACGTGCAGCGGCCCGGTCCCCAAGCCGATGAAGCTGGCGGTGAATTCGTCGCCGCGGTTGGTCTGCACGACCCACAGCTTGCGCTCATCGTCCCACGACAAGTCGGTGATTTCGGTGTGGAAGAGGGCGTTGTCGTAGAGTCCGAAGTGGCGGCCGATGCGCTGGCACTGCTCGAGGATTTCCGGCGCGTGCGCATACTTCTCCGTGGGCGTATGGCCCGTCTCCTCGAGCAGGGGCATGTAGACCATCGAGGCGGTATCGCACTGGGCGCCGGGGTAGCGGTTCCAGTACCAGGCGCCGCCGAAGTCGCCGCCCTTCTCGACGATCCGAACGTCGGTGATCCCCGCCTCGACGAGGCGGGCGCAGGTCACCAGTCCCGCAAAGCCGCCGCCGACGAAGGCGAAGGCGACATGGTCGGTCTTGGGCGCGCGCTCCCGGAGCGGCGTGTAGGGATCGATCGCGTAGTGGGCGAAGCGGCCGGTGAGCCGCTTGTACTGCGCGTTGCCGTCCGCGCGCAGGCGCTTGTCCCGCTCGGCGCGGTACCTCGTCTTCAGCGCTTCCTTGTCGATGGCGGGGCGGGTGAGGGCGGAGGTGTCGTCGGCCATGCCAGAACTTTAGCCAACCGATGCGAGGCGTCAAACGCTTGTTTGAATAACCGTTCTGTCGCCTCCATTTCCGTGTTGCTCGACGGAATGAAGAAGAGCCGGCAAGATGCCAGCAGCTGGCGGGCCGGTAGCGAAGCAACCGGGGGAGAGGCCGATGGACAGCGTCTGGTGGGTGGCGATCGCGGCGATCGCCTTCGTGGGAACCCATTTCCTTCTGTCGCACCCGCTGAGGGCGCCGGTGGCCGGCGTTGTCGGCGAGCGCGGTTTTCTTGGTGTCTATTCCCTTGTCTCGATCGGGACCTTTGTCTGGCTGGTGATCGCCTTCCAACGCGCTCCGCCCCGCTCGTTCCTGTGGGTTCCGGGAAACATCACCTGGGCGATCGTCACCCTGGTGATGCTGCTCGCCTCGGTGCTGTTCATGGGATCGCTGCTCCGCAATCCCGCGCTGCCCAATCCAGTAGCGGCTGGCCCGGCTCCTGCGGAGGCGCGTGGGGTGTTCGCCATCACGCGTCACCCGATGATGTGGTCCTTCGCCCTGTGGGGTCTATGCCACATGGCCGTCTTACCCACGCCGCCCAACCTCATCCTTTGCGTGGCGATCGTCTTCCTGGCCCTCGTCGGCTCCGCCATGCAGGACCGCAAGAAAGCGATCTTGCGCCCGGAGATGTGGCCGGAGTGGGAAGCGAAGACGAGCTATTGGCCATTCGCGGCCGTCACCGCTGGCAAGGCGCGGCTGGTAGGCTTCGGGGGCTTCGACCTTGGCGGTGGGCTCGTGCTTTGGCTGGTCGCCACCTGGGCGCACATCCCGCTGGCGCACGTGGGCGCCGGTATCTGGCGCTGGATCCTCCACTGACACACTTGTGAGGGGCGCACGCCGCCCACTCTTGAGGTTCCGCAAGCCGACGCCGGCTCTCTTCCGTTAGACTGGAGGGGCGAGGACGAAATGGCGTTTGACCAGCCTCCTCATGGACCAGGCGGCCGTCGGACCGACGCTGGGCGTGGCCCCGCGCGACCCTCATCGGGTGCGCGCGGAGGTTTCGGCCTTGGCGGGCTGCAATCCCCGTGGCCGATTTTCCAGGCGTGGAGCGATTGGTCGCTGGCGATGGCGAAATCCGCGAACTGGCGCGCGGAACTCTGGAGCGTGGCCGGAGCCTCGGCGCTGAGCCTTTGGCGCGAGGCCCTCTCGGGCGATGGGGAGCCGCACGAGTGGGCTTTCCCACCGGCGGAGGACGACGCGCGATTCCGGCATCCGGGCTGGTCGCACGCACCGTTCAACCATCTCGCCGAGGCGCAACTCGCAGCCGAGCGCCTGTGGCGGCTGGCCATTGAGGCGACGCCGAATTTGCCGGAGGCGAGCCGGAGGCGGATGGGCTTTCTGGGCGCTTTCGCCCTCAACGCCATGGCGCCGCTCAATTTCCCCTGGACCAATCCGCAAGTGATCCAGGCGGCCTGGCGGACCGGCGGCGCCAATTTCGCTGCCGGGGCGGCGCAGCTCTTCGACGATCTGGCTCGCCTCTCGAAAGGGGAGCGCCTCCGCGGCGTGGAGCGCTTCGAGCTCGGGGCGACCCTGGCGGCCACGCCGGGCGAAGTGATCTACCGCAATCGGCTGATGGAGCTGATCCAGTACGGACCGAGCACATCGCAGGCGCGGCGCCAGCCCGTGCTGCTCGTCCCCGCCTGGCTGATGAAATACTACGCCCTCGACCTTGCCCCTGATGCGTCCCTTGCGCAGCTGCTCGTCGAGCATGGGTTCACTGTCTTCGTCGTCTCCTGGAAAAATCCAGGCTCGGACCTAGCCGGGACGAGCCTCGAGGACTACCGCGTCGATGGGCTGATGACCGCCCTCGACGTCATTTCCGAGGTG
Source organism: Caulobacteraceae bacterium (assembly GCA_019232665.1). Taxonomy (GTDB): domain Bacteria; phylum Pseudomonadota; class Alphaproteobacteria; order Caulobacterales; family Caulobacteraceae; genus Acaudatibacter. Next base: position 4,090 of record JAFANN010000252.1, read on the forward strand.
GTCCCGCAAGAACAGGTCCACGCCGTCGGCTATTGCCTCGGCGGGGTCCTGCTTGCGGCGGCCGCCGCCGCGATGGCCCGCTCGGACGATCGTCGACTGGCGACTCTCAGCTTCTTCGCCAGCCATCTCGATTTCGACGAGCCTGGCGAGATGATGATGTTTATGGACGAGAGCCAGATCGCCCTGCTCGAGGACGCGATGCAGGAGAGGGGCTATCTCGACGCGCGGGAGATGGCCGGAGCCTTCTACGCGCTGCGCACGCACGAGATGGTCTTTCAGACCCTGGTCGAGCGTTACCTCGTGGGCGAGCCCCGCCCGCCTGGTCCGATCGACGCCTGGCTCGCCGACCCGACCCGCGTGCCCGCTCGCGCCCATAAGGATTATCTTCGCAACCTCTTCCAGGCAAACGCCCTGGCTGAAGGGACATACGACGCCGCCTGCGAGCCGGTGGGTCTCGGCGACATCGACGTTCCGGTCTTCGTCCTGGCCTGCGAGCGGGACCACATCGCCCCTTGGCGCAGCGCCTGCCGGGCCCGCTTCGACGCCTCTCCGGAGATCACCCGCGTCCTGACCGGCGGCGGCCACATCAGCGGGGTGATCAGTCCCCCGGGAACGGCGGAGGGCTATTACCGGCTGCGCCCGGCTAAGGCGCAGGGCGGGCCGGCGGACCCGGCCGAATGGCTGGAAGCCTCGCCGAAGCAACCGGGATCCTGGCAGCCGGCCTGGATCGACTGGCTCGAGGCGCGCTCGGCGGCCGAGTTTGTCGCTCCGCCGTCGATGGGGCGAGCGGACGTGGGCCTGACGCCGCTGACGCCAGCTCCGGGTCTCTATGTGCGGGAAGCCTGATGCCTCCCGCGCCGCTCGAACGCCAACCGCAGGGAAGAGGTCGATGAGCACTGTGCCGGTGTTCGATACAACCCTCCGTGAGACCATGACCTGGCTCAAGGACGTCGAGACGGCGCTCGAGCCGTGCGAGCGCCAGCAGGCCTATGTCGCCACGCGCGCCGTCCTGCACGTGCTCCGCGATCGGCTCCCCACGGAGGCCGTGCTCGCACTCTCGGCGCAACTGCCGATGCTCATGCGCGGCTTCTTCCTCGAGGGGTGGCGGCCCGTCGAAGGCCCGACGCACATCCGCCACGTCGAGGATTTCGCCGAGGCTGTGGACAGGGTGCTGCCGCCCAGCTTCCCCCACGATCCGATGCGTACGGTGGAGGTCGTCTTCGCCATGCTCGCCGCTCGGCTCGATCCGGGCGAGACGAGCAAGCTGATTCGCCACCTTCCACCGGCCCTTCGCCTGCTCTGGCCGGTCGACTACCGGGTCGGCTGATCGGGGCAGGAGCCGCCGATCGCTCACTTCTCATTGTTTTTCCAAATATTCCTGACGATGCGCCCGAGGACTCGGGATGAGTTGAGTTTCCGTACGCGGAAACGCCCCGCAGCGTATAGGTGCGGGACGGTACGCCATGTATTTGGCGTGAATAGTGCCAGTTGTAGCGACCTTTCAATTTCGAAATAACCGTGGTGGCGGCTTGGTGCGCTTATGAAGTACAGAAATCGACGGTTGCGGGTATGCCCAGTTAAGAAGGAATACCGTCTCCATGGAGACGATCAGGGTGCGGGGCCGCCCCCGATGGGGCGCCACGCCGGGTCGCAGTCGCGACCCTGGCGCAGAGAGAACGCGCCGGGTAGCTTCCGGGGGCGGGGCGAGCGTTCCGGATCCGCTTGATTTCGCATTCGAACAGGAGGCGCGGCTTGTGAGCCTCGAAGCCGGCCAGTTGGCGGCGAGCATTGTGTGCGTTGTGGCGATCATGGTGGCGGTCGCCTCCGGCGCCACGAGCCTCGCGCTGGGCCGTGCGATAGACCGTCACCGCGATCGCGAGATCACCTACGCCCTGCTCGACATGCGCGACTTGATCGCGCGTGCGCGCGCCGAGCCGCTCGCTCCATCCTTGCCGCCCCCGCCGGCCCAGGCGGCGCTGCCCGCCGCAGCGCCTCACGCGGCGCTTCCTGCGCCCACACCGCGGGTCGAGACCGCCACCTCAGCCGGCGCTGCGCAGGAGCCGATCGAAGCCATGGCCGTCGGCCGGACCGTCGGAGACCCGGTGGTCCTGGGTCCGGCGCCCATCGCATCGGTTAACGGCGCGACAACTGCGGTCCGTTCTACGGACGGGCGCGTTAGGGTGATCACGCCCGACTCACGCGATCGCATGGTCCGCATACTCGGCCTTTCGCCCGACAGCGTCATCCTCACCAGCGATGGGTCGGATGAGGCGGAGGCGTTCGCCGACCAGCTCGCCGGCGTCTTCCGCGACGCGGGCTGGAAGGTCGAGCGCTCGCTGTTCATCAGCATGAAGCGCCCCCTGGCCCCGCTCTCGGCGGACCTGCTGCGCCAGCCGCGCGACCAGGCCGTAATCGCCGCCTTCGCGGCGGCCGGCTACGCGCTGCCCGCACGCGACCCCGCCGGCCAAGCCCAAGCCCGCGAGATCTTCATCGGTCACGCCGCCACCAGAGGCTGACTTCGGACCGCCGGCATCCGCGGCTTGCCTTCCGCGGGAGCCCTTCAGGCTCTAGATGGCCCAAACGCTTGTCGAGCCGCGGGAGGCGACGCCTGGACAGACTTCTCGAGGGCCTGAGGGTGGTCGAGGCCGCCGCCTTCGTCGCGGGGCCATCCTGCGCCCTGCATCTCGCCCAGTTCGGAGCCGAGGTGATCCGGATCGATCAGATCGGCGGCGGTCCGGACTTTCGCCGCTGGCCGCTGTCGCCGGCGAGCGGCGCCAGCCTCTATTGGGAGGGACTGAACAAGGCCAAGAAGTCTGTCGCCCTGGACCTTGGCCGCCCCGAGGGGCGCGAGCTCGCTGCACGCCTCGCGGCTGCGCCTGGCGCGGATGCCGGCCTCTTCGTCACCAACTATCCCGCCGATGGTTTCCTCTCCTACGAGCGGCTGTCGGCGCTGCGGTCTGACCTGATCTGCGTGCGGGTGATGGGCTGGCCCGATGGGCGGACGGCGGTGGACTACACGGTCAATGCGGCCGTGGGAGTGCCGGCGATGACCGGACCCCCGGAGGATACGCGGCCGGTGAACCACGTCCTGCCGGCCTGGGACCTGCTCACCGGCGCCTACGCCGCCTTCGCCCTGGTCTCCGCCGAACGGGCCCGACGCGTGGACGGCAAGGGGCGTGAGATCCGCGTCCCGCTCTCGGACATGGCGATCGCCAGCCTTGGCCACCTGGGGCAGATCGGCGAGGTGCTTACGAGCGGCCACGACCGTCCGCGGTTCGGCAACGAGCTCTTCGGCGCCTTCGGCCGCGACTTCGTCACCACGGACGGCAGGCGGCTGATGGTGACGGCGATCACGCCCAGGCAATGGGGCGGCCTTCTAGGCGTGCTCGGCCTGCAGGACGAAGTCGCGGCCCTGGAAGGGGAGCTGGGTGTGCGTTTCGACCGAGAGGAAGGCATGCGCTTCGCCCATCGCGACCGGCTTATGCCTCTGGTGGAGGCTGCAATCGGCCGCCGGACGGCCGCCGATCTCGCTCCCGCCCTCGACGCGCAGGCGGTCTGCTGGGCGCCTTACCGGACGCTCGCCGAGGCGCTGGCGACGGATCCGCAGCTCTCGCCCGCCAACCCTCTGCTGGCGGAAATCGATCATCCGAGCGGGCAGCGGTATCTGGCCCCCGGCGCGGCCGGCTTCAGTCCGCAGGCGCCGCGTCATCCCCCTGAGCCGGCGCCGCGGCTGGGCGAGCATACGAGCGAGGTGCTCTCCAACGTGCTTGGCCTTTCGGCGCAGGAGATCGCGCGCCTGCGAGAGGCCGGCGTCGTCGGAGGAGGAGCGGATGGCTGAAGCGACTGTCACCCCCGAGGAACTCGCGGCCTGGCAGGCCTACGTCGGGCGCAGCGAGACGCGTCGACAGACGCTCGACGTGGAGAGCCTGCGCCGCTACGCCGTCGCCGCCGGCGGTTCGCCCGAGGTCGAAAAGGTCCTGCCGCCTCTCGCCCACTGGGCCTGGTTTCTCGAGGCCGCCCCGAACGACCACCTGGGCCCGGACGGGCACCCCCTGCGCGGCCAGGGCGTCCTGCCTCCCGTGCGGCTCGAACGCCGGATGTTCGCCGCCGCGACCATGACCTTTCCGGCCCCGCTCGAACTGGGAGCCGAAGGGGAGCTGATCTTGACGCTGGCCGAGGTGCGCCACCGGTCGGGGCGTTCGGGTGACCTGGTTTTCGTCGAGGTCGACCGTGTGCTCACCCAAGGCGGAGCCGAGCGGGTGCGCGAGCGTCAGACGATCGTCTATCGCGCCGCGGGCGAGCCGACCTCGCCGGTGGAACCGCAGGACGTCGCAGAGCAGGCTGGGGCGTTCCGCTGGACCCCGGGTTCGGTCGAACTGTTCCGCTTCTCGGCCGCGACCTTCAACTCCCACCGGATCCACTACGACCTGCCCTACGCACGGGATGCGGAGGGCTATCCGGGTCTGGTCGTGCATGGTCCCCTCACCGCCGCGCGTCTGTTCGGCTACGCTGCTTCCAGGCTCGGAACGATCTCCCGCTTCAGCTTCCGCGCCCAGGCGCCCCTGTTTGCGGGGCAACCCATCCTGCTCGCACCGGGGGAAGGGGCCCGCGACGTGCGCGCTATCCGTTGCGACGGGACGGTGGCGATGATCGCGGAGGCGGACGGCCTGTCTTAGCGCCGGAAACGCCCTGAGGGGGCTTGCCCGCGATCAGCGCTAACCGCTCCTGCGGGGTGAGCGGGCGCCAGCGGCCTTGCGGAAGGTCGTCGAGGCGCAGGGGGCCGATCCGTACGCGGAAGAGGTCCTCCACCTTGAGGTCGACGAGTTCGCACATACGCCGGATCTGGCGATTGCGGCCTTCCGTCAGGATGAAGACGAGGTTCTGGCCGCCTGCCCGCCGCACGATCGCAGGCCGGAGTTTCCGGCCGTCGAGTTCGAGGCCGTGGCGCAGCATGCCGATTGCCCGGTCGGTGATCTCGCCCGCGACACGAACACGATACTCCTTGTCCAGCTCCGACTGGGGGCCGATCACCGCCTTCGCAACGACGCCGTCCTCCGACAGCAGCAGCAGACCGCGGGAATCCCGGTCCAGCCGCCCGACGGGGGCGAGCCTGCTGTTTCGGTCGGGGATGACGGAGCCCTCGCCCCAGAGGGCATCGCGAGTCAGCAGCCGCACCGCCGGGACCTGGCCCGGCTCCGGCTGGCCCGAGACGATCCCGACGGGCTTGTGCAGCAGAACGCTCAATCCCTCGCCGACAGCCGCGGCGTCGGCGAGAGTCAGGGTCTGGCCGAATGCGATCTTTCGGCCGGCGTCATTGACGGTCTCGCCGTCGATCGAAACGAGTCCGCGGGCGATCAGGTCATCGGCCTCGCGGCGCGAGCAGACGCCATTCTGAGCCAGCCACCGATTGACCCTCTGCGGTTCGGCTTCCTCGTAGGGGCGTGTCCACGCCATGGTCCGGGTCTCGCACACGCTCGCGTTCGCCAGCGGGTATGGCCAATGCGGCCGGGGTCCACAATCCGCCGGTCGCCGCGCGGACCGAAGCGGCGATGTGCGCTCCCGGCGATTGACCGAGGTCATTGCCGGGGCGCAGGCTCCAACGAGGGACAGCGCCCGAACGAAAAAGGCGCCGGCGATCGGAGGAACTCCCGTGACCCAAATCGCCGGACCCACAGAGGAGCGCGACGGCGGCTGGGTCGCAGGCCTCGTCCTCGCCTGCATTCCGGCGACCATCGTCGTGGCGACCTGCGTGGCGCTGCCAATTCTGCCCAAGGTCGCAATGGCGTTTACGCGCCAGCCGGGCATCGTCGCCATGACCCCTCTGGTCGCAGTCCTGCCGACCTTGACCGTCGGCCTGGCGGGCGCGGGCGCAGGGGTCCTGGGCGACAAGGTCGGGCGGCGGCGCCTTCTGATCTGGTCCACCCTCGTCTTCGCCGTTTGCGGCGTGGCGCCGATTTGGCTGTCTTCATTCGCGATCATCTTGGTCTCGCGGGCGGTGGCGGGCCTGGCGATCGGGGCGATGATCACCTCCGCGGTCGCCCTCACCGGGGACTATTTCTCGGGCGCGCCGCTTCAGCGCTGGCTGGCCGCGCAAGGCGGGATCAGCGCGATCTCGGGCGTCATCGTCTCGGCCGCCAGCGGCGCACTCGGCGAAGCCAGCTGGAGGCTGGCGTTCCTTCCGATGTTCATCGGGTGGCCGCTGTTCGCAGCGCTTTTCTTCATGCCCTCGCCGAAGCCCGTCGCTCTTGCGGCGGGGGCGTCCGCCGGGGAGGCCGCAGGCTCCGCGCCCTGGGCGACATGGATCGGTATCTTCCTCCTCATGAGCGTCGGCGCGGCGCTGATCTTTCCGCCCGCCTACGAACTGGGCGCGCTGCTGCAGGAGAAGGCGCTTGGCTCATCCTGGCTGACCGGCCTTGGCGTCGCGATCCTGGCGGCCGGCGCTGCGGTCTCGGCCTTCAGCGTGCCGGCGCTCAGACGCATCTCGCCGCCGCTCAAGGTAGCGATCGCAGTCGGCGCGTCGGGCGTCGGCACGATCATGGTCGCCCAGGCGACTACCCTGGTCCCGCTCATGGTCGGGGCGGCGCTGGACGGGGTAGGTCAGGGGGTGCTGGGACCGGTGCTGTCGATCTGGCTGCTGGAGGCGACGCCGGAGCGCCTGCGGGGACGCGCCGTCGGCATGTTCCAGACCACGACGTTCCTGACCCTGTTCGTCGCGCCGCTCGCCGCGCGCTGGCTGGCGATCGGCCTGGGCAGCAGCTCGTCGGGGATGCGCTTCTTCGCCATCGGCGATCTGGCGCTAGTGCTGGCGATCACGCCGGTGTTCTTCCGCCGCCGCGTCGGCGGGCTCGCATCCAGCGGGTAGGGTGGAAGACGGGCGCCCATCCCTTTGCGCGCCTCCCGCCGGCAGGGCCCGGCATGATAGTCGGCGATCATAACAACGGCCACGTTTCTAACCCAGAGACCTCGATGACCGACCAAGAGATCCGGACCATTTCCCACGTGAGCGCCGACCTTGGCGCGAAATACCGCGTCGAGGTGCGGGCGGGTCACCACGCCCTGACGGCGGACGAGCCGCCAAGCGTTGGCGGAGGCGACCAGGGGCCTGCGCCGTACGACCTCGTGCTCTCGGGGCTGGCGGCCTGCACCGCGATCACCCTTCGCATGTACGCCGAACGCAAGGGCTGGACGCTCGAAGGGGTGCATGTCGACCTTCATTACCTGCTGGACGGGGACCATCCGCGGATCGAGCGGACCGTCAGGCTGACTGGGGATCTCACGGTCGAGGCGCGGATGCGCATGGCGGATATCGTCGAGCGCACGCCCGTCACCCTTACCCTGAAGTCGGGGGTCGAGATCCGGACTCGGTTCACGGACGCCTGAGGGAGGGAAAGGTGCGCACCGAAAGATTCGACTTCGAAGGCGCCGACGGTCAGCGGCTGTCTGGCCTTCTCGACCTGCCGGAGATCGAGCCGCGGGCGCACGCGATCTTCGCCCACTGCTTCACCTGCACCAAGAACTCCCTCGCCGCGTCGAGGATATCCCGGGCCTTGGCGGATCGGGGCTTCGCTGTCCTTCGGTACGACTTCACCGGGCTTGGCGAGAGCGACGGCGAGTTTGCGAGCAGCACCTTCACGGGAAGCATCCGCGATCTCGTGGCCGCCGCGGCCGCGATGGCGGCCGCCGGTCGCGAGCCGCATCTGCTGGTCGGACACAGCTTCGGGGGCGCCGCCGTTCTCGCCGCCGCCGGCCAGCTCCCGGGGGTGAGGGCGGTGAGCACGATCGCAGCTCCCTTCGAAGCGACCCACCTCGAACATCTGTTTCGCGATGGCCTCGAGGCCCTCCAGCGCGACGGCGAGGCGACAGTAGATATCGGGGGCCGACCGTTCCGGATCCGGCGCAGCCTGATCGACGACCTTGAGGGTCACGACCAGGCCCAGCGCATCGCCGAACTCAGGCGCCCGTTGCTGGTCGCTCATGCGCCACGCGACGCCGTCGTCGGCATCGACAACGCCTCGCAGATCTTCCTCGCGGCGAAGCATCCGAAGAGTTTCCTCTCCCTCGACGACGCCGACCACCTGCTCACCCGCGCCGCCGACGCCGATTACGTCGCCGAGGTGATCTCGGCCTGGGCGTCCCGGTATGTCGGAGGCCCCCTCCCGGCGCTGCGGTCGCAGATGCAGACCGGCGAGGTTGTCGTCGAGGAGACCGGTGTCGGCGACTACCAGGTCGAGGTTCACGCGGGGGCGGCGCGCTTCCTCGCCGACGAGCCTCCGGAGGTGGGCGGCATGGGCACGGGCCCGACGCCCTACGACATCCTCTGCGCTTCGCTGGGCGCCTGTACGGCGATCACGGTGCGTATGTACGCCCGGCGGAAGGGTTGGCCGCTGGAGAACATCCGTGTCTCGGTCGGCCATGTGAAGGATCCGGCGCAAACACCCCACGACGAGTTCAGCCGAAAGATCGCCCTCGATGGTCCTCTGACGCCCGAGCAACGGGCGCGGATGCTCGAGATCGCCGGACACTGCCCGGTGCACCGCACCCTGGAGGCGGGCTCGCGCGTGATCACTGCTTTCGCCGACGAGCCTGCAGCAGTCCCCCCGGCCGAGAACCCGGTCCAGCACGCCCTGGATGCAGAAGCGGTGAACGGGAAGGGCTGATCAGGCAGGACGGTGGTGCGCCAGCGTACGCTCGCTGCGGCGACGAAGTCTGGTGCGCGTTTCCACGCAATGCCGGCCCCCGGCACTGTCGGGAAGGGTGTTCACGCCTGGAATCGACGCGCGTCGCCGAGACTGAGCGTCTGACGGAGTGGCAATTGCATGATCGCTCTACTGATCGGGGGACTGCTTTCGTTGACCCCTGCCCAGGACAACGGCGCTACGAAGTACAGCTGCCACGACGGCGTGTGCGGCGTGGCGACGCCAAACAGCGTTAGCGTCGATCCGGCTCAGAACTGCGCCATCAGCCGCGCCGAGTGCGAAGGCCGCCCCGAGCACATGTGGGCCTGCCTCGAGATGCAGGATGACTCCAACAAGCTCTTCTGCATCCCCGATTGGGACACGAAGGGCGAGATGATCTCGCCGATGCTTGCGAAGAAGCTGCCGGAAGCGCCGGCGGCAAAGCGCTGACGCGCTGATTACGCATCAGGCCGCGACAGCCATGGCGGGCGCGGGGCGCCAGAGGCTCGCCACCGAGGCGTAGGCCGCGACTGAGATGACACCGAGCGCGGCTTCGGTCAGGAGCATCGCCGACGCGCCCGCGGCGGTCGCCACGCGTCCGATAATCACGCCCACCGCGATCAGAGGGATGTTCGAGACCCCGATCATGAAGGTCGAGACGGTCGCCGCCGTTCGGGGATCGAGCACGTCGAAAGTGATGGCCGCGAGGCCGGCGAACGCAACGCCAAGCACGAAGGCTTCGCCGATGGTGAAGGCGGCGAAGGCGATCGGCGTGCGCGGGCCTGCCGCCATGATCGCCTCGCCTAGGGCGAACACCAGCGCCGCCGACATGTAGACCGTGCGGTGACGCCAGCGAGTGCAGAGGTAGCCGCCGAGCAGGCACCCAGGAGCCGTGACGAGACCTCGAAGGGCGCCGCTCACCAGTGCGACGAGATCGGCGCCGGCATGCCACAGCCCGGCAACCGGAGGCAGCAGGCCAATGGCGGCGCCCAGGCCAGCCGGCAGCACCTGGGACATCACGGCCAGGACGCCTGCGCGGCTCCGCATCAGACGGCCGATGTCCGTCGCCGTCGCCTGCACCCGCGCGCCGAGCCTCGTCTCGACCTCACGAGCGGGGATGCGCAGGGCGAAGATGGGCGCGCAAGCGAGCAGCGTCATGCCGGCGAGGGCGAGGCAGGCGGTGCGAACGCCGCCGGCGTGAGTGGCGAGCCAGAGCGCGGCCCCGCCACCCAGGGCGGTTCCCGAGAGATTGGCCGTCTGCGCCCAGCCCGCCATCGGGCCACGCTTGGAGGCCGGCGTCATCGCCGCCATGGCCGCCAACACCGCGCCGCCCTGCAGGGCACAGAACAAGGCGGCCGCCGCGCACAGGCTGCGCAGCATGTTGGCAGTCGAGGGGTCTATCCGAAGGAACCCCACCGCCACTAGCGCCAGCGCCGCCCCGACTCCGCCGATCAACACCCATCGTCGCGGTGTCAGGGTGACGTCGACGACGGGAGCCACCAGCCACCCGAACATTTGAGGCAGGAGAACGAGGGCGCCCAGTCCGGCGACGACGGCGACGCTGAAGCCGTGCTGAGCAAGGACATAGCCCAGAGTGACAGTGACAAACCCGTAGGTCAGGGAGCCGGGAAGCAGCAGGACCATCAGGACCGGCCCCGGAAGGCCGTATCGCTCGTTCGGCTGATTCATGGCCCCTCCGGGAAGGGGGCGAAGCAAGCACGTTCGATCGATGCCGTACAGACCTCGCGTTTCACATGCGGGCGTCGCCGATACCAATGTCCAATCGAACCGCCTCTGCACCCGCATTAGGTGCTCGTCCGGCTACGCCAGTCTGGGCCCGCCACGGCGCCGTTCAGGAGACAGTTAGATGGCCCAGGAAAGTGAGTCGCCCGGATTGACGGTGCGAAACACCGACACCGCCGTCGTCTTCATCGACCCGCAGAACGATGTCCTCAGCGAACATGGTGCGAACTGGGACGCGGTCGGCGCCAGCGTGGTCGAAAACCACACGCGCGAGAACATGGAACGGATCTTCAAAGAGGCGAAGGCGCGCGGCTACCACGTCCTCATCTCGCCACACTACTTCTACCCGACCGATTACAACTGGGCGTTCGACGACCCGCTGGAAACGAGTGAAGTTCACACGCACACCTTCGCCCGCAAGGGCCCGCTGACTCTGGAGGGTCTCGCGGGGTCAGGCGCGGACTGGCTGGATCGCTTCAAGCCCTACATCAACGACGGCAAGACGATCGTGGTCAGCCCGCACAAGGTGTGGGGCCCGCAGACCAACGATCTGGTCCTGCAACTGCGCAAGCGGCGGATCCAGAAGATCATACTCGGCGGCATGCTGGCCAACATCTGCGTCGAGTCGCACCTGCGAGAGTTCCTCGAGCAGGGCTTTGAGGTCGCCGTGGTCAAGGACGCCACCGCCGGGCCCCGCCATCCGGTGTGGGGCGACGGATACCAGGCGGCGATGATCAACTACCAGTTCCTCGCGCACGCCGTCTGGTCGACCGACGAGACGCTCGCCCGCATGCAGGCGGCGTAGACGTCATCAGGATCCAAGGAAGCTTACCCATGTCGCACGTCGAAAAGCCGCTGCACATCGACATTCCGGTGAAGCTGGCGGAGGTGAAGGAAGTCTACAGTATCGCCAGCCTCTCCTTTGAAGGCGATCTGCCGGCGTCGATCTTCCACATGCAGCTGATCGAGAACGACATCGCCAGCTGGAGCGCCAAGAGCCAGGTCATCGCCGTCTTCCACACCAACGCCGGCCACGCGACCCTCAAGGACGAGAGCTACAACTCTGACCGCAACGTCGCCACGGGCAACCCCTACAAGGATCTCCTCGCCAACCTGATGCGGCGCGGCGTGGAAGTCGAGCTGTGCGGCGCGACCGCGCACGTCCACGGCTGGGGAAATGCAGACCTGCTGCCGGGCATCAAGGTCAACACGGACGCAATGGCGAGGACGACCGAGCTGGTTCAGCAGGGTTTCGTGAAGATCAGCGAAACGTAGCGCGCCTTCCTAGGGAGCCAGCCCAAGGTCGGAATCCGTCGCGCTCAACGCCGGCCGCGCGACGATGGCGCCGTGCACTGCAAGCTTGGCAGGCGCGCTTTCGGGGATGAGCATTCGCGCGACTTGCGCGACCGCAGTTGCGCCGATCAGATACCAAGCGGGCGCCATCGGGTCGCCGGTGACGTGGATCAGCCAGGTGACCACCAACTGGGTCGTCCCTCCGAACACCGTGATGCTCAGCGCGAAGACCACGGCGAAGACGCTCGCCCGGACGCTCTTGGGCAGGCTCTCGCACAGAGCTGCGCAGAAGGCGCCTCCCGAAAAGCACACCAGAATGGTGAGGATCGCGACACCGACGACGAGCGCGAGGACCGAACGTGTCACCGTGATCCAAAGGAAAACGGGATAGATCAGGATCAGCAGGGCGAGGTTACCCCAGATGATCACGGGCCGCCGCCCCACACGATCCGACAACGATCCCCCCAAGAGGGCGGAACCAATGGACAGGGCGTAACCCACGAACTCCGAAGCGAACCCGCTCGTGGCGGGCATATGGAGCGTCGCCTGGGCGTAGGTCGCAATGTACTGGAAGATATAGGTTCCGATCGTGCCTCCCCCGAACACGACCACACCCGCAACGATAATCCGCCGATAGCGCCAGGCGGTGGCCAGACGCCCCTCGTTCGCCCGTGGCTTAGGAGGCCCCGTCTCAAGCGCATCAAGCGTCTCGGGCAGGCTGCGGCGCAGCCAGAGCCCGAATGGCAGGGTCACGGCGCCCAGGAGGAAGGCGATGCGCCAGCCGTACGCGTCCAAC
>JAFANN010000329.1 GCA_019232665.1 Caulobacteraceae bacterium
GCCTGCCGGCGCCCAGGAACTGCGCGAGCGGGTGGCGCGGGAGATCACAACCACTTTCGCCAGCCACTACACCCGCACGATCTCGCTGACCGAGGTCCTGCAGCCAGAGATCATCGCGGTCTACAACCGCCGCGCCACCGGGGAGAAATTCCTGATCGACCCCAGTCGCGATGGTAAGGCATGACGTCGAGGCTTCTCGCGGCGCTCGCCGCTCTCAGCCTCACCTCCGCCGCCCACAGCGCGCCCCAGTCCCCGGCCGGCGCAGTTCTGCTGCGTCCGGCGCGGGTGTGGACGGCCGGCCAGCAGATCCATTCGGGTTGGGTCGTTCTGGTGCAGGGTGAGCGGATCGCTGCGGTCGGACCGGCGGCGGACGTCCACGCGCCCGCCGGGGCGCGCGTGGTCGACCTGCCGGATGAGACCCTCATTCCCGGTCTGATGGACCTCCACTCGCACCTCCTGCTGCACCCCTACAACGAGGCGAGCTGGGACGATCAGGTGCTCAAGGAGCCGCCGTACTACCGGGCACTTCGGGCCGGGGCTCAGGCGCGGGCGACGCTGATGGCGGGATTCACCACCCTTCGCGATCTCGGGACCGAAGGCGCCGGCGAGGCGGACGTTGCGGTCAAACGGGCCATCCAGGACGGGATCATCGACGGTCCGCGGCTCTTCGTGGTGACGCGCGCGATCGTGGCCGAGGGCGCGTATGGCCCCTCCAAGCGTGACTGGCGCCCGGATATCGACCTGCCCCAGGGCGCGCAGGAAGCGAGCGGAGTGGAGGGGATCGTCAAGGCGGTCCGCGACCAGGCCGCGCGGGGCGCCGACTGGATCAAGCTGTATGCGGACTATCGCGTGGGTCCCAATGGCGAGACCGAACCCACCTTCTCCGAGGAAGAGCTCGCTGCGGCGGTCCGCACGGCTCACGACCTCGGACGCAAGGTCGCCGTCCACACGATGACCCCCGAAGGCATGCGCCGATCGATCGCCGCAGGCGTCGACACCATCGAGCACGGCTACGGCGGAACGGAGGAGATCTTCCGCGAGATGGCCGCCAAGGGCATCGCCTGGATGCCGACCCTCACCGCGGTCGTGGCGACCAGCCAATACTCCGGGCGGTACCATGAAGGCGGACCGCCTTCGCCGGCCATGGAGCAATCGGCCAAGGCGTTCCGCGCCGGGCTCGCCGCCGGCGTGACGATCGGCGACGGCAGCGACGTCGGGGTGTTTGCGCACGGAACCAACTGGCGCGAGCTCGAGTGGATGGTGCGCGACGGCATGACGCCGGTCCAGGCGCTCACCGCCGCCACGGCCACAAACGCCCATGTGCTGGGGCGCGACCAGGACCTCGGCCACGTCCAGGCGGACGCCCTGGCCGACCTCGTCGCCATGCCGGGCGATCCCACCCGGGACATCGTCGCGACCGAACATGTGGATTTCGTGATGAAGGGGGGGCGCGTCTACCGCATGCCTGGAACGACACCGTGATCGCAGAGCCGTTCTTCCGCCGAGATGGCGATCGTTTCATTCCAAGTCTGGCGACCCGCGGACCCTGGGACCCCAAGTCCCTGCATGGACGGGTCGTGATCGGCCTGCTCGGCCGCGAGATCGAGCGGCGCTACGGCGATCCCGGCTTCGTCCCCGCGCGCCTCACGGTCGACATGTACCGGCTGCCGGACCTGTCTCCGATCGAGGTGGTCGTGCGACCGATCCGCGAGGGCTCTCGCCTCCGGCTGATCGAGGCCGAGCTATTCAGCGACGGCAAGAGCTCGGCGCGGGCGACCTGCCAGTTCCTGCGCCGGACCGAGGCGCCTTCCGGACGCGTCTGGTCGCCGCCGAACTGGAACGCGCCGGCGCCGGGCGACATTCCCGAGCCGGAGGACCGGCGCGGCGGCCTCGGCGGCATGTGGACGACGCGCCCGATCACCGGCGCGTTCGGCGATGTCGGACCGCGGCGGATCTGGATGAGCGAGGTGCGCGAGTTGATCGAGGGAGAGGGCTGGACGCCCTTCTCGCGCGTGGCCGTGGCCGCGGACTTCGCCAGTCCCTTCGCCAACGCCGGCGATGCGGGTCTGGGCTACATCAACAGCGACGTGACACTGTATCTGGCGCGCACGCCGGTGAGTGAATGGGTCGGCTTCGAAGTCGTCGATCACCAGGCCACCGACGGCGTCGCCTTTGGCGCCTGCGCCATCTATGACGAGGCCGGTCGCATCGGCCAGGCGAGCGTCGCCGCGCTCGCCCAGCGCCGCAACATGGGTTGAGCTGGAGGCCCACGATGGATCTCAAGGACAAGGTGGTCGTCGTCACGGGCGCGGCCAGCGGCATCGGCCGGGCCATGGCCCAGCGCTTCGCCGCCGAAGGCGCAGCGAAGGTCGCCTGCGCGGACCGCAACGAAGCTGGCGCACGGGAGACCGCCGAATCGATCGGCGGCCTCGCCTTTCGAACAGACGTCTCGCGCGAGCAGGACATCGTCGATCTGATCGAAGCGGTGGAAACCCAGGCGGGCCCGATCGACCTGTTCTGCTCCAACGCCGGCATCGGCGTCGGCGGCGGGGCCGAGGCCTCCAATGACGCCTGGCAGAGGATTTGGGACATCAATGTGATGGCCCACGTCTGGGCCGCCCGCCACCTGGTGCCAAAAATGATTGCGCGCGGCGGCGGGTATCTGCTCAACACCGCCTCCGCGGCGGGCCTGCTCTCGCAGATCGGCTCGGCGCCCTATGCGGTGACCAAGCACGCCGCAGTGGGCCTCGCCGAGTGGCTGGCGATCACCCACGGCGACCAGGGCATCAAGGTCTCGGTCCTCTGCCCCCAGGCAGTGCGCACGGCGATGACGGCGGGCAATCCGGATGGAGTCGCGAGCATCGACGGCATGATGGAGCCGGACGCAGTCGCCGAAGCCTGCGTTCGCGCGATCGAGGCTGAGGAATTCCTGATCCTGCCGCACCCTGAGGTGCTTGAGTACATGCGCCGCAAGACCGCCGACTACGGCCGCTGGATCGGCGGCATGCGCAAGCTCAATCGCCGCTTCCACGGCTGAATTGTACATCGCGACGCTTGCTTGCAAGCGTCGCCGTCTCTACTGCGCCGACAACCTTGACGGGAGGAAACTGAAGATGGCGATCTCACTCTACGACGCCACGGTGGCGAACTACATCCAGACCGCCACGGCGGTGGCCGGCTTCCTCGATCGCGGCTTGGCGCACTGCACGGACAACGGCCTGGATCCGGAGGCTCTGGTCGAAACGCGCCTGTTCGACGACATGCTGCCGCTTCGGTTCCAGATCGTCTCTGTCCACCATCATTCGGTCGACGCCATCGAGGGGGTCAAGGCTGGGGTCTTCGGGCCGCCAACCGACCAGCGTCAGCATGACTACGCCGGGCTACAGGCCCTGGTCGCCGAGACGGTTGCGGCGCTGAAGGCCTTAAAACGCGATGAGGTCGACGCTCTCCAGGGCAAGGACGTCGCTTTCAAAATGCGCAGTATGGAGATGCCTTTTATCGCCGAGAACTTCCTGTTCTCCTTTTCCTTGCCCAACTTCTATTTCCACTCGGCGACAGCCTACGACATCCTGCGCAGCAAGGGCGTGCCCCTCGGCAAGCGCGACTTCATGGGTCCAATGAGGATGAAGGCCTAGTCCCGACCTGAGCCGCGGGCGCCGCGCCGTGAGGCGAGGCTTCGCGCTCATCGTCGCCCTGGCCATGGTCGGGGGCATCGCCACGGGCTGGGCGATCAACGCCGGCGTGCACGAGCCGGCGACGCTGAAAACGATCGCCCAGGACCTGTCGCTGATCACGGACGTCTTCCTGCGGCTGATCCGGATGATCATCGCGCCGCTGGTTTTCTCGACCCTGGTCGTCGGGATTGCGCACATGGAGGACGGGGCGGCGATCGGACGGATCGGCGGCAAGGCAATCGGATGGTTCATCGCCGCGTCCGTGGTCTCGCTGCTGTTCGGCCTGATGATGGTCCACCTGCTGAGGCCCGGCGAAGCCCTGCATCTGCACGCCGCGCTCGCGGGCGGCGCCGGGAGCGGAGAGTTCACGCTTCGCGACTTCATCGACCACCTCGTGCCGACGTCGATCGTCAAGGCCCTGGCCGACAACGAGATCCTTCAGATCGTCGTGTTCGCGGTCTTCTTCGGCACGGCCATCGCCGCGGTCGAGGACCGCGCCCCCGCGATCATGGCCCTGGCCGAACAGGCGGCTCAGGTCATGCTGAAGGTCACCGACTATGTGATGCTTTTTGCGCCGGCGGCGATCTTCGCCGCCCTCGCCTCGACGGTGGCGACCCAGGGCCCTTCGGTCCTCCTGGCCTACGCCGGATTCGTCGGCAGCTTCTACCTCGCGCTCGTGGGCCTTTGGGCCCTGATGGGGTTGGTCGCCTTTGCTCTTATCGGCCGCCGCGCGTCCGCCCTGGCCGGCGCGGCGCGCGAGCCGGCGATCATCGCCTTCTCCACCGCCAGCTCCGAGGCGGCGTATCCCAGTCTGCTCGAGGGGTTGCAGGCCTTCGGCATATCCCGGCGGATCGCCAGCTTCGTCCTGCCGCTGGGCTACTCGTTCAACCTGGACGGGTCGATGATGTACTGCACCTTCGCGACCCTGTTCATCGCCCAGGCCTACGCGATCCCGCTTTCGCTCGGCCAGCAGCTGACCATGCTTCTGCTGTTGATGGTGACTAGCAAGGGGCTGGCTGGAGTGCCGCGCGCCTCCATCGTCATTCTCGCGGCGACCCTGCCCGTGTTCCACCTGCCCCAGGCGGGACTGCTTCTGGTCCTGGCGGTCGATCACCTGCTGGACATGGGTCGCAGCGCAACCAATGTGATCGGCAACTCCCTGGCGGCTGCGGCCGTCGCACGTTGGGAGGGTGAACTGGCCCGCGAGGTCGCGCCCGTCCAAGGATAGTCATGCCTCAGTTGCGTACGCCGCTTCGGGCCATCCCGTGGCCTCAGTACCTGCTCCCGGCGGTCTTCGCCGCCTCCGGTATTGCGCTTCACATGCGGGGCAAGGCGCGTCTCGCCCCCATGCGCCAGCTCACCGACCATTCCACCTTCACCGCGCCCTACAACCTGCTGGTCTACGCCGCGTCCGAGGTCCCGGGGACGCCCTACCTCGAGCTTGACCGGTTTCCCGATCTGCAAGCGTTGGCGGAGCGTTGGCGCGAGATCGCCGATGAGGGACACGCGCTCCTTGAAGCCGGCGCGGTGACTGCGGCCACGGGCCCCAACGACCTGGGCTTCCACACCTTCTTCAAGCGCGGATGGACCCGCTTCTACCTGCGCTGGTACGGCGAGACGCCTCCCTCGGCGCAGAGCGCGTGCCCGGTTACGACGGCGATCCTGGAGGGGGCACCATCGATCAAGGGCGCGATGTTCGCCTTCCTCCCGCCCGGCGCGATCCTCGGCCGTCACCGCGACCCCTTCGCCGGCAGCCTACGCTTCCACCTCGGCCTCGACACGCCCAACGACGACGCCTGCTGGATGGAGGTCGACGGCGTCCGCTACTCCTGGCGCGACGGTGAGGGCGTCCTCTTCGACGAGACCTATGTCCATGAGGTGCGCAACGACACCGATCGCGGCCGGCTGATCCTGCTGGCCGACGTGGAGCGTCCGCTGCGCGCGCCGATGCGCCAGATCAACCGCCTGGTGATGCGCACGGTGATGAACGCCACCGCGACGCAGAACGTCGAGGGCGAGCGTATCGGCGCCCTAAACCAAGCCTTTGGGCCCATCCACGCCCTGCTGCAGCTCGGCAAGCCGCTCAAGGCGAGGAATCGCAAGGCCTACTACGCCATCAAGCAAGGCGTGATCGCCGCCCTCGCGGCCGCCTTCATCGCGAGCCTTCTACGACCGCTTCTGCGCAGGCCCAGGTCCGCCGCCGTGCGGTGAGCGGCCGCCGCGACGCTCAGACGTTGCTCTTCACCAGGGCGAAGTTGGCGCCTTGCGGATCGGTCGCCTGAACGATCCGGCTGCCGTCGGGAACGTCCATCGGTCCCTGGACGACGGCTCCGCCCGCCTGCTTCACCCGCTCCGCGGCTGCGTCGGGATCGTCCACTTCGAAGTAGTAGCCCCAGCATGCCGCCGGGATCTCGGCGGGCTTGGTCATGATGCCGCCGACCTGGCCATCGGCGTTGCCGAAAAGATGGTAGGCGCCCATCGGGCCCATGTCGAAGCGTCCCGTCTCGGTCCAGCCGAACAGCTTCTGATAGAAGGAAACGTCGGCATCGGCGTTCCCGGCGTAGAGCTCGTGCCAGCTCCCGTGCCCAGGGGTCCCGCGCGGCGCCCTCGGCCGCGCGTCTGACGGTGGGACGGGCTTCATGATCGCGGTCACCGCGCCGTGGGGATCGGTGATGATGGCAAAGCGTCCGACACCCGGAATGTCCGTAGGCGGTCTCATCACATTGCCGCCCAGCGACTTGGCCTTCTCCGCCGCGGCGTCGCAGTCGTCGACGCAGATGTAGGCGGTCCAGTTTGGCGGAACCCCTTGAGCCTCATGCTCTTCGCCCAGAGGCATGACGCCGCCGACGCCTGCGCCCGCGGCTTCGAACACGGTATAGGCGCCGCCCGGCATCGGCATTTCCTGCACCGTCCAGCCTACGACCTTGTTGTAGAAGGCTTTCGCCGCCTCCACGTCCGGGGTCATCAGTTCGTACCAGATGAAGCGGCCTTGATCGTCCGACATTTGGCGTCTCCCTTGCCGCGCTGACTGTGGACCTATCGCGTCACACCTCTATGACGCTTGGAACAGCCAGAATCCGACAGCAGGCGCCAAAACCGGCGATTCTCTGCGCGCCGTGAGCGCCGCCCGGTCCGTCCTATGAATATGGATCTGGCGACTGACATCCTGGCAGTCGCATCACCGCCGACCTCAGTTCTCGCTGCCGAAGATGCTCCCGAGGATGCCGCCAACGAGGCCTGCGCCGGCCACGGCGCCGGCGACGTTTCCAGCGCCGCCGTCGCGCTCGCCGCCGGGCATGTAGCGGGCGATCTCTTCGGCCAGGTTGAGGATCGGCATCGACTGGAGCCAGATCTCGCCCGGCCCCGTCAAGCTGGCCAGGAACAGGCCCTCCCCGCCGAAGAGGATGTTGCGGAAACCGGGCACGAGCTGGATGTCGAAGGCGACCGTGGGTTCATGTACTCCAACGTGACCGGCGTGGACGAACAGGCGCTCACCGGGCGCGAGGCGGCGCTGAATGACCTCGCCGGAGAGATCGAGGAAGACCGTACCCGGCCCCGTTACCCGCTGGAGGATGAAACCGGCGCCGCCGAAGAAGCCCGACCCGATCCTCTGCTGCCAGGCCAAGTCGAGCGACACGGATCGCTCGGCGCAGAGGAAGGTTTCCTTGCGGCAGATCAGGGATTCGCCGGGAGCCAGGGTGCGGGCGATGATCGTGCCGGGAAAGCGCGGCGCGAACGCGACGTGGCCGCCGGCTCCATCGCCGCTGAACTCGGTGATGAAGAAGGAGCCGCCGGTGAGGCTGCGCCTCAATCCCGCGAACAGGCCGCCGCCGGTGTTGGTGTGCATGCGCACGCCATCGGTCATCCAGGCCATCGTGGCCGTCTGGCTGTAGGCCGTCTCGCCGGCGGCGAGATCGATCCCCACCGTCTGCATGACATTGCCGGAAATCTCGTAGCGCATCTGGACGTCCGCCCCTCTGAAGCTTGGGACCAGTATAGGCGCCGGCGCGCGGAGCTAGAACAGCCCGATGATCTCCCCGGCGGCGTCGACGCCGATACCCTCGGCGGCAGGGCGCCTCGGCAGGCCGGGCATGGTCATGATCTCCCCGCAGATCGCCACGACGAAGCCGGCGCCGGCGGCGAGACGGACCTCGCGCACGCGCACGTCGTGCCCACTGGCCGCTCCAAGCGCGGTCGGATCGGTCGAGAAGCTGTACTGGGTCTTGGCCATGCAGACGGGCAGCTCGCCGAAGCCCTCGCGCCGCCAGCGGGCGAGCTGGTTGAGGATCGCCCGGTCGGCGCTCGCCGACGCCGCCCCGTAGATCTCCCGCGCGACCGTCTCGATCTTTTCGAACAGGGGCGTGTTGTCCGGGTACAACACGCGAAAGTCCGCTTCCCCCGCATCGAGCATCGCGGCGACCTTGCGCGCCAGGTCTTCCGCTCCGGCCCCGCCCTCCGCCCAATGCCGACAGAGCGCGACATCGACGCCGAGCGAGGCGGCGTAGGCTTCGACCGCGGCGATCTCGGCCTCGGTGTCCGCCGTGAAGTGATTGATCGCCACGACCACCGGAAGGCCGAACTTGCGGACGTTGTGGACGTGCCGGCCGAGGTTCTCGCATCCCCGGCGAAGCGCCTCTACATCTTCGGTTCCGAGATCTGCGCGCGCCACCCCGCCATTCATCTTCAGCGAACGGATGGTCGCCACGACGACCGCGGCCCCGGGCCTGAGGCCCGCGTTGCGGCACTTGATGTCGAAGAACTTCTCCGCGCCCAGGTCGGCCCCGAAGCCGGCTTCGGTGACCACATAGTCGGAGAGCCGCAGCGCCGCGCGGGTGGCGATCACGGAATTGCATCCGTGGGCGATGTTGGCGAAGGGGCCGCCGTGCACCAGCGCCGGGGTCCCCTCCAGCGTCTGCACCAGGTTCGGCTGGAAGGCGTCCTTGAGGAGGGCGGCCATGGCCCCCTGGGCCTTCAGTTCGGCGCAGGTGATCGCGTCGCCGGCGGGCCCGTAGCCGACGACGATGCGGCCGAGCCGTTCGACCAGATCGTCGAGATCCCGCGCCAGGCAGAAGATCGCCATCACCTCCGAGGCGACGGTGATGTCGAAGCCGCTCTCCACGGGCGCCCCGTTCCCGCCCAGGGCGGTCACGATCTCTCGCAGGCTGCGGTCGTTCATGTCCACGACCCGCCGCCAGACCACGCGTCGCGGATCGATGGTCGGGCGCTCGCGCCAATAGACATGATTGTCGACCATCGCCGCGAGGAGGTTGTGGGCGCTGGTGATGGCGTGAAAGTCGCCGGTGAAGTGGAGATTGATCTCGTCCATCGGCAGGACCTGGGCGTAGCCGCCGCCGGTCGCCCCGCCCTTCTGGCCGAAGCAGGGGCCAAGCGAGGGCTCGCGCAGGCAGATCGCGGTCCGCCGACCGATCCGATTCATCGCGTCGCCAAGGCCAACGGTGGTTGTGGTCTTGCCTTCGCCCGCCGGCGTCGGGCTCACCGCCGTGACCAGGACCAGCTTTCCTTCGGGTCGGTCCTCGAGAGACCGGATGAAGCCGCTGTCGATCTTGGCCTTGTTGCGCCCGTAAGGGATGAGAGCCTCGTCAGGGACGCCGAGTCGGGCGGCCACCTCCGGCATCGGCCGCAGGCGCGCGGCGCGGGCGATCTCGATGTCGCTGGGCAAGCGAAGTCCTCTTGCGGGTGCGTCGTGGGTCCGGCGCGTATACGGGGCTTCGGCCCGCCGCGGCAAACCTTGGCGGTTCCCTTGGGCGCGCCAGCGGTGCTAGCCCTCCCCGGCGATGAACATCCTGCTGATCACGCTCGATCAGTTCCGGGGCGACTGCCTCTCCTGTGCCGGGCATCCTGTCGTCCGCACGCCGAACCTGGATCGTCTGGCGGCGGAGGGCGCGCGGCTCGCTCGGCATTACAGTCAGGCCGCACCGTGCGGGCCCGGCCGCGCGAGTCTCTACACCGGCCTTTACCAGATGAACCACCGCGTGGTCGGCAACGGCACGCCGCTGGACGCCCGCTTCGACACTATCGCCAAGGCGGCTCGACGGGCCGGCTACGCGCCCACCTTGTTCGGCTACACCGACCAGGCCTTCGACCCGCGCCAGGCGGGCGGTCCGGCGGATCCGAGACTGCGCAGCTACGAGGAGGTGCTCCCGGGATTCGAGCTGGGGACGCACCTGCCGATGGGAGAGCCGACGGCGTGGCTCGAGTGGCTTCGCGAACGCGGCCACGCCATCCCGGATGATCCGCACGCGGCGCTGGCCAGCGAGCCGAGCAGGTCCGCCGAAGAGAGCATGGCGGCTTTCCTGACCGACCGCTTCCTCGGGTGGATGGCGCGGCAGGAGGGGCCGTGGTTCGCCCATCTCAGCCATCTTCGACCACATCCTCCGTATGCGGCGGCCGGCGACTTCGCCTCTCTTTACCTCGACAGGATCGCGCCCGAACCGATCCCGGCCGGCGGCGTGGAACACCCCCTCTACGCCGCTCTGCTGGCCAACCCGGCGATGGCCGCTCCGGCCGACCCGACGGCCCGTGCCGACGTTCGGGCGCAGTACTTCGGCATGGTGAGCGAGGTCGACGCGCAGCTGGGCCGGGTGTGGGATGCGCTGAAGCGGGCGGACGCCTGGGGCGAGACCTACATCGTCGTCACGTCCGACCACGGCGAACAGCTTGGCGACCACGGACTGATCGGCAAGGGAGGCTTCTTCGAGGAGAGCTACCGGATCCTCGGCATCGTACGCGACCCGCGGCCAACCGCCCGGCGAGGTCTCGTGGTCGATCGCTTCACCGAGAACGTCGATCTCTTTCCTACCCTCTGCCAGGCGATGGGGCTGCCCGTGCCCGTTCAGTGCGACGGCCTTCCCCTCACCCCTCTCCTCGCGGGCGAGCCTCCGCCGTGGTGGCGGGAGGCGGCGCATTGGGAGTTCGACACTCGGACCTCTTTAATCGGACGGGGCAATCACGAGTGGCCGTGGGACAGGCGGCTGG
>JAFANN010000334.1 GCA_019232665.1 Caulobacteraceae bacterium
GGGCCACGCCCACGGCGCAGCGGTTCGCGAACCACAGCGGCTCGCCCAGTCACCTAGGTCCCGGGTCCTCGCTTCGCCCGGCTACGCCGAGCTCGCTACGGCCCGGGATGACAGATGAAAAAAGGAGATGTGTGAATGGCGTAGCCCAGAAGGGGAGGGACGTGCGTTGGGTGGAGGAGCGCCCGCGGGAGGGATAGGGTGACTTGAGGCGGCGCCAGACCGCCGAACGAGGAGAGGAACGCCCGTGACTGAGACCCTTGCGCGCCGGACCGGCGCCTTTCGCGCGCCTCGCAACCTGCACCAGGAGGCGGCCGGATCGATCCATAACGACGCCGTGGCGTCGAAGCTGGGCTTTCGCGGCGGCACGGTGCCGGGTTCGATCCACATGGACCAGTTCGTCCCGCTGCTGGCGGAGGTCCACGGGCCGGCGTGGTTCGAGACCGGCGGCATGTCCGTCTATTTCACCCGCGCGACCACCGACAACGAGGAGGTGCAGGCCTCGATCGAGCCCGGCGTGGCGCGCACGCGCCTGACAATGATCGACAGGACCGGCGCCCAGATCTGCCAGGGCACGGCGGCGGTCGGGGGGCTGGACGAGGGCTCCGAGCTCCGCACGCGGATGACAGGACAGACGCCGGCGGAGCCGGGCGGACTTCGCATCCTCGCGGACATCGCCATCGGCGACGAGGCGCGCGACATGGCGGTGAAGGTCACCCGCGAGAAGCTGGACAAGGCGCTGCAGACGATCACCGAGCCCGTGGACGCCTATGCGAAGGACGGCGTCCTGCCCCCCTCCCAGATCGTCCACCTCGCCCACATGACCCGCACTACGGTGATGGCGAAGGCGAAGAAGTCCGTCGGCCTCTTCGGCGCCCTGGAGACCCAGGTCTTCGCCGGCCCCCTGCGCGCCGACGTCGACTACCTCGCCCGCAGCCGGATCCTGAAGCTGACGGAAAGCCCCAAGACCGAGAACGCCTGGTACGAGGTGATCTTCCGCGAACCCGGCTCGGACCGCGATGCCGGCCTCGTCCTCTACTGCCTGCGGTTCATGAAGGCGTCGTCGCCGCTCTGGAGCGCGTGAGCGCCATCCCTCCTCCACCTTGACCATGCCCACGCGGCCCGGCAGCGGGATGGGATGGGGGTGAAGATCGCCATCGGCAGGAGCGCATCGCACAGGGCGATCCTCGCGATCGCCCTGCCCGCCATGCTCACCAATGTCGCCACGGCCCTCTTTGGCCTCGCCGACACCTGGGTCATCGGCCGGCTGGGCGACGCGTCGGCCCAGGGCGGGGTCGAGGTGGGCGCCAAGCTGCTGATGACCCTGCTGGTGGTCTTCAACTTCCTGCGCTCGGGCACCGTGGCCCTCACCGCCCAGGCGGCCGGCCGCGGCGAGGAGGCTGCGCAGGCGCAAGCGCTCGCCCGCGCCTTCGGCGTCGCTCTGGCGATCGGAGCGATCGTGCTGGCCGCCGCGCCGCTGGTCATCCCGCTAGGCCTCTCAATGCTCGGCGCGAGCGGAGCCGTCGCGGCGCAGGCGCGACGCTACGTCGAGATCCGCTACGTCGGCGCCGTGCCCTGGCTGCTCAACTGCGCCCTCGCCGGATGGCTGATCGGCCGGCGGCGCGTGCGCGCGGTCCTTGCCGTCGAGGTCGGCGCCAACATCACCCATATCGCCCTCGACGTGGGCCTGGTCCTCGGCCTCCGCCTTGGCGTGGAGGGGGTGGCTGCGGCTACCCTGACTTCGGAGACGGTGAAGCTCCTCGCCCTCGCGATTGCGGCTAGCCGCGGCGGGTCGATCCGCCGCCTCGCCTCGGAGATGCGGCGAGCGGAGACCTGGAGGGCCGCCGACCTCCTCGCCCTCATGCGCCTCAACGGCGCCCTCTTCGGCCGGACCCTGCTGTTGATGATCGCGACAGTGTTGTTGACGAGGGCGGGCGCGCGGCAGGGCGCGGTGGTGCTGGCGACCAACGCCATCCTTTATCAGTTCTTCATTCTCTCGGCCCTGCTGCTCGACGGCTTCGAGAGCGCCGCCCAGGTCCTTTGCGGCGAGGCTGTCGGCGCAGACCGGCGATTGGCCTTCGCCTCGGTGACGCGCGAGATCCTCGCCCTGGCCGGCATCGCCGCCCTGGTCGTCACCGCTGTCTACGCCCTGGCCGGTGGGCGTCTCGCCGCCAGCTTCAGCACCGCGCCGGCCGTGGTCGCGAGCGTGCGCGCGCACATCGGCTGGGCCATCGCCATGCCGCTGGCCGGCTTCGCCTCCTACGTCTTCGACGGCGTCTTCATCGGCGCAAGCTGGACGCGGGCCATGCTGGCGACGATGGCCGCGGCGGTCGCCGGCTTCGTCGCCCTGCTGCCGCTCACCCGCATTCTCGGCGACGACGGCCTCTGGCTCGCCTTCACCCTGTTCCTCCTGCTGCGCGCCGCCGGCCAGGCGGCCCTTCTCCCCGGCCTCACCCGCCGCAGCTTCGCCCCGGTCGCGGCGTGAGAGACACTGTCCCTCCCCTTCGGAGAGACTGATCTCACCCCTCCGACATCACCGCCTGGAAGGCTGCGGCCGCCCGCTCGATGAAGACGTCGCGTTCGCGACCGCGCAGGGGCTCGCCGCGGATCAGGCGCTCGACGAGGAAGCCGATGAACACCGCCGCCAGGACGCGGGCGCGGGCCTGGGCGTCCTCGCCGCCCAGCCAGTCGCGGATGGGCGCCAGGAAGCGCTCCTGCACCGCCACGTTGAGCAGCGGCGCGGTCGTCGGCGAGGTGGCGGCGCGCAGCAGGAACTGGAAGTGCTGGTGGCGATCTTCCTCGCGATGGACGTCGGCCATCATCGAGGCGACGTCGCGGGCGAAGGTCGCGCGGTCCCACGCCTGCACCCGATCGGGCTGGATGGAGGCCTTGAGGGCTTCGGTGAACAGACCCTCCTTGCCGCCGAAGTAGCGGCTGATCAGGGCCACATCGGCGCCCGCCTCGGCGGCGATCTCGCGCAGGGAGGCGCCCTCGTAGCCGAGACGCCCGAACCGGTCCTTGGCCGCCGCCAGGATCCGCCCCCGCGTGGCCTGGGCGTCGCGTCGGCGGGGACGTTCGTCTGCGAGGGTGGCGGCGTCGCTCATGGGCGTTTCTAGCCCGATCGGAACGCCAAAGTCAGGCGTTCCCGGCGCGTCAGTTCCGCGCCGGGATCACGACCTGCATGCTCTCGAAGCCGTGCACGAAGGAGGAGTAGTTGCGCACCGGCTCGCCCACCAGTTCGATCCTGGGGAAGCGCTTGAGGATCTCTTCCCAGATGATGGTGAGCTGCAGTTCGGCGACGCGGTTGCCCACGCACCGGTGCACGCCGAAGCCGAACGACATGTGATGGCGTGGCCGCTCGCGGTCGATGATGTAGGCGTTGGGATTGTCGATCACGCTCTCGTCGCGATTGCCCGAGATGTACCACATGACCACCCGGTCGCCTTCCTTGATGGTCTTGCCGCCGATCTCGACGTCGCGCAGGGCCGTGCGCCGCATGTGGGCGAGGGGGGTCTGCCAACGGATGGTCTCGGAGACCATCGAGGAGATCAGGTCGGGATTGGCCCGCAGCTTGTCGTACTGGTCGGGGTTCTGGTTCAGCGCGTAGACGCTGCCGGAGATGGTGTTACGGGTGGTGTCGTTGCCGCCCACGATCAGCAGAATCACCGTGCCGTGGTACTGCTCGCGCGACATCGCCCGCGTCTCGGGATGTTGCGTCAGCATGGAGATCAGGTCGATGCCCGGCTCCGAGGCGAGCCGCTCGTTCCACATTCCCTCGAACGCGCCGAAGCACTCGGCCATGGCTTCGGCCTTGTGCTGCCAGCTCTGCACCGGCCCGTGGCCGGGCTGGTTGGTCACCATGTCGGACCAGTAGGGCAGCTTTCGCCGCTCCTCGAATGGGAAGTCGAACAGGGTGGCCAGGGTCATGGCCGTCAGTTCCTTCGAGACCAGGTCGACCCAGTCGAAGGGCGTGCCGATCGGCAGGGAGTCGAGGATCTGGCCGGCGCGCTCGCGCACGGTCGGGGCCATCCGGGAGAGGTTGGCCGGCGCTACCGTGGGGCTCACCGCCTTGCGGTGCACGCTGTGCTCGGGCTCGTCCATGGTGATGAAGCCGGCGCCGCCGCGACGACGCACCTCGCGGCCCATGGCGATGAACGCCTTCTCCTGCTCCTCGAGCATCCGGCGGTTCACAAGGGTGATGCCCTCGGCCGAGGAGAAGTCGATGTGGTTGGTGTCGACAGCCATGATGTCTTCCCACCGGCTGATCGACCAGTAGGGGCCGTACTCGCTATCAGGCGTGAAGTGGATCGGGTCGTCGCGCCGCAGCCGCTCGAACACCGGCCAGATGGTGTCGTTCTGGAAGCGGTCCACGCGCGCGGGATTGAGTTCCTCCAGCGGAAGGCTCCAGGCCTCGCCCGCCTCGACACCGGCTTCCGGCTTCACCGCGATGTTCATGGCTCTCTCCCTTTTGCCCCGAGCATCCCGGCTTTGCGAGTGGATGTCAATGACTGTTGACTTATGAAGAGGGCGCCCCCCTCGCTTCACGTGCCGCCAAGCGTGGGCATGACAAATTCAATTGAACACGAACCTCACGAAAAGCACGAACGTGTTCGTGTGGATGCTGTTCGCTGCGATCATCTACGCGCTTGCGCGCTGAATTCTTGCGCGCTTCGCGCGCCTTCAATTCAAATGAACTCAAGCCGAACCCACTCTATGTTCGTGCTTTTCGTGAGGTTCGTGTTTAAAAGATCTAAGTCCAAGTCACCGATCTACCAGTTACTTCGCGCGCGACGCCGCTCCCAGCGGGTCGGGGAGTTCGAGGATGCGCTTGGCGATGATGTTGTTCTGGATCTCCTGCGATCCGCCGGCGATGCCGCCGGCCTTGCTGGCGAAGAGGTTGCGCACGGCGGCGATCTCTTCGTCCGTGAACGGATCGCCTTCCCAACCAAGGCCATGAACGCCCATCGCCTCCGCGGTCAGCTCCGCCCCGTCGCGGCGAACGAAGGAGCCGGCGTTCTTCAGGATCGAGGCCGTCGCTGTCGGACCCTGGCGCGCCCGGGTGCTCGCCGCTGAGCGGGCGATGGTCAGCTGGAAGGCGCGCAGGTCGGTCTCGAAGGCGACGATCCGCTCACGAAGATCGGTCATGTCGATCCGCCCGTCTTCTTCCTCTCCGAGATACTCCTTCGCCAGTTCGGGTAGTTGAACGCGCGCCTCGGCCCTCTGCGTCTGGGCCGCGGCGGCGATCCCGCTGCGCTCGTGCTGCAGCAGGCGCTTGGCGATGCCCCAGCCGGCGTTGAGCGGCCCGACTAGGTTCTCCTTGGGCACGACCACGTCGGTGAAGAAGGTCTCGCAGAAGGGCGAGGCGCCGCTGATCAGGCGGATCGGCCGGGCCTCCACGCCGGGCGAGCGCATGTCGATCAGCAGGAAGGAGATCCCCTCGTGCTTTTTCGTTGGATCGGTGCGCACGAGACAGAAGCACCAGTCGGCAAGGTGCGCGCCAGAAGTCCAGATCTTCTGGCCGTTGACCAGGAAGTGGTCGCCCTTGTCCTCCGCCCGCGTGGAAAGACCCGCGAGGTCCGAGCCCGCGCCAGGCTCGGAGAAGCCCTGGCACCAGCGGAGCTCTCCCCGGGTGATCGGCGGCAGGTGACGCGCCTTCTGCGCCTCGTTGCCGTATTCGAGGAGGGTGGGGCCGAACATCATCACCCCCATGCCGCCGATGGGATTCCACGCGCCGATGCGCGCCATCTCCTCGCGCAGCACCCCCGCCTCAGCCGGGGTCAGCCCGCCCCCTCCATAGCGCGTCGGCCAGGTCGGCACGCCCCAGCCGCTCTCCGCCATCGCCTTGCGCCAGCGCTCCGCGTCCTCCGCATGGTCCTCGCGGGTCTCGGCCGCGAACGCCGTCGCGCGACCTTTCAGGCACGGTGGAAAATTCTCCACCAGCCACGCCCGCGCGTGGTCACGAAAGCCGTCGAGGTCGGCCTGCGCCATGATCGGTCTCCTCCGCCGGCCGGCGCGCCTCGCCGGGCGCACCTGTTCCGCCCCGCAAGGTTAGGCGCGCCCATTGGCCGGCGCCAAGACCGCCGCGAACAGACCTTCTGTCCTTTCTTGCTCCCCTCTTCTCTCGTCATGGCCGGCCGAAAGTGCCGGCCACCCATGGCAAAGCTCGAAGGGCAGCGCAGTGGCCGCGCTGAGCGCGGCCATCCAGCGTGTGTCGAAGCCCAAGTCGTTCGATCCATTGGCCGCGCCAGGAGCGCGGCCACAACAAGCTGCTCGCCAAGCCTAGCAATGGGTGGCCGGCACTTTCGGCCGGCCATGACGGTAGCTAGGAGGGGGAAACAGCGAGGCGCTCTTGCACCCCCGCCAGCTCGTCGAAGGCGCGCCAGACCTGGGATTGTATCTCGTCGGTTTCCTGGAACAGCTCATGGCGGGCGGCCGGGACGAGCTCGAAGCGGCCGTGGGGGAGGCGGGCGGCGACGCGGCGCAGGGCGGCGTTGTCCACGAGGGCGTCCTCGCCGGCGGCCAACACCACAACCGGGATCGTCACCCGTGGGACGCCGGGGCCGCTCTGCAGCTCGCGCGTGGCTGAGAAGGCGAAGTCCAGCCAGCCCCAGGTGGGTAGGCCCAGCGCGAGGTCCGGCGCGGCCTCCACGAGGGCAAGGTTGCGCGCATAGCGGACCGGATCGTGGGTGAGGATGTTGCCCTCGAAGGGCGCTTCGACGGCGGGCGGACCGAATACCGCCTGCCCGCCGCGGCCAAGCGCATTGAACAACCCGGCGAGGGCCCGCGCGACCGGCCGGGGCGCCTGACCGGTCAGCAGCCCCAGCATCGGCGCCGAGAGCAGGGCGCCAGCGAACCGGTTCTCTCCGTGCGCCAGGACCAGCAGGGTCAGACATCCGCCCATGGAATGACCGATCGCCAGCCAGGGTTTTGGCAGCCGCGCCTCGAACGCGGCGAGCAGGTCGGCGTAATCTTCCAGGAACTCGGCATAGCCATCTGCGTGGCCGAGACTGCGGTCCGCCAGGACGCGCGCCGAGAGCCCCTGGCCGCGCCAGTCATGGACAACAACGACAAAGCCGCGCGACGCGAGCCGCGCGGCCATCTCGAAGTATTTCTCGATCGGTTCGGTGCGCCCCGGGCTCACCACCACCGAGCCGCGAGGCGTCCCCGCGGCTGGGATCAGGGCGGCGCGCAAGCGAGCCCCGCCGGCGCCGGCGAACCATTCGGCCTGCGCGCCGGGAGGCGGCTCGGCGCCAGCGACGCCGAATAGCGGCGCCGCCTCGCCCAAGGCTCAGCTCATCTTGGAGAAGAGCGCCTGCAGCTTGGACTGCTGCGACATGGCCAGGCCCATGTCGGAGAGTTGCAGGCGGCCGGTCATGACCGCGGTCATCGCGTCCAGCTTGCCCTCGCCCATGGACACGAGGTCGGGAAGGCTGATGGTCATGGTGAGGTCGGCCGGCTTGTCGTCATTGCTGACCGACGTGCGGTCGATGAAGATGACCCCATCGCCCTTCAGGTCGAACTTCAGCGTCTTATCGAGGCCGGAATCGCTTCCAACGGCCGTCTTCATGCGCTCGGTGAGTTCCTGCAGCGTCGCCATGTTTAGGTCTCCCGTGGACGCGCCGACCCCCGGCCCCGCCCTTGTTTGCGCGAGGGGTATCGCGGCGCAGGAAGCGAAGCAAGGCGCCTACCGCCCCGCTCTCGACGCATTCCGGTGCGGCGGCGCCGGTCTTGAACGCGGGAAATGCGAGCCAATCTATTTGCACGAAGGCGCTGGATTTCCGGGCCTTCCGGGTCGCCCGCGAGGCCAATTCATGGCTCGCGAAGGCCCGCACATCAACGCAACCTTGCTCTTACAGAAGGATGCCGAAAATGCGCACCATCGACCTCACCCCCCTGTACCGTTCCGTCGTCGGCTTCGACCGCCTGGCGGACCTGCTCGACGCGGCCAGCTCCGAAGCGGCCACGGGCTATCCGCCCTACAACATCGAGCGGACCGGCGAGAACGCCTACCGCATTGAGATCGCGGTCGCCGGCTTCAGGGCCGAGGACCTCAACATCGAGGTGAAGGAAAACCTCCTCACCGTGCAGGGACGCAAGACCGCCAACGACGAGGCCAAGCGCTACCTCCACCGCGGCCTGGCCGAGCGCAACTTCGAGCGCCGGTTCCAGCTGGCCGACTATGTGGTGGTCAGCGACGCCAACCTCGCCGACGGCCTGCTGTCGATCTCCCTCAAGCGCGAGCTTCCCGAAGCGCTGAAGCCCCGCCGAATCGAGATCGGCGCCTCCGTCCAGAAGGACGCGGGTCTGATCGAAGGCGAGAAGGCGGCCTAAGCCCCTTCAGCCTCATCGGCTCCCCGAAGGGCGGCGCTCCGGCGCCGCCCTTTTTTCACGGAGCGCCGGCGTCCCCGCCGGCATCGCGCCGGTACGGCGCGCGACTTACAGCCCGACCAGGCTCCGGCATGCGGAGAGGCAGTATGCCGGCGAGGACGCCGGCGCTCCGGGTTCGTCCGTCAGAGGGCGTCGTGGTGGAATGGTCGGCTCACGAGACGGCACCTCACGGCGACGACGATGCCGTCCATTCCGGTGATGGAGTCGCGCAGCCAGGCCTTCTGGCCGCGAAGCGCCATCACTTCGAACTGGCGGGACTGGTCAGCCCCGACAGTGACGGTGTCACCGACAGAGATCGCCTCGTCGTAGACTGGCCGTTCGACGTGGAAGAGGTTGAGGTAGGTCATAAGCGTCATCCTTGGCTCGCACTTGAGCAGAAGGACCGCCGATGAACCTTTGGGAGACAGGACCCAGCTGGAACCCGTCCTCCTCGGGCCAACGACAGACATCGAGGGAAGATTGCGCT
>JAFANN010000008.1 GCA_019232665.1 Caulobacteraceae bacterium
GCAGGACCTGCAGGACGAGCGCCGGCGAGATGGGGGGCAGGCGTGGCGCCGGGAGCATGTGCGGGATGCCGCCGAAGCGGCTGCCGATGGTGGCGGCCGGCAGATGCAGCCCGGTGGCCGCGAGCGAGGCCAGGGCGACGGCGATCAGCATGCCGGGCCAGGCGGGGCGATAGCGGCGGAGCAGGAAGATCAAGGCCGCCGAGCCGGCGCCCAGAGCCAGGGCCGCTGGCGTGAGCGTGGACGCCGCCTTGGTCAGGGCAAGCACCTTGGGCGCGAGCGGTCCAGGCTCGGCGCCTGGCAGGTGAAGGCCGGCGAAGTCGCGGATCTGGCTCGCGAAGATGGTCACCGCGATACCGCAGGTGAAACCGACCGTGACCGCGTGCGGAATGTGGCGGATCAGCGAGCCCAGCCGGGAGAGGCCGATCACGGTGAGCATGAGCCCCGACAGGATCACGGTGAGCAGGAGCCCGCCCACGCCGAAGCGGGCTGTCGTCGCCGCAACCAGGACGATGAAGGCGCCCGCCGGTCCACCGATCTGATAGCGACTGCCGCCCAGGGCCGAGACCAGGAATCCTCCCACGATCGAGGTGAAGAGTCCCCGCTCCGGCGAGACGCCCGAGGCCACGGCGATGGCCATCGACAACGGCAGGGCGACGATGGCGACGGTGAGGGCGGCCAGGGCGTCCTTGCGCAGGCCGCCAATGTCATAGGCGCCTTCCGTCAGCACCGTGACGAGCTTTGGGCGGAAGAGGTGGGCGGTGGCCGTTCCGTCGGGCACGGCTAGCTCCTCGACCCGGGCTGAGCCGGCTCCCGCAGCCGGACGCCGCGGCCGCCTCCTGTGCTGACGCTGTTGTCGCCGATGAGTTCGACGCCCGCCTGTTCGAGAGCCGCCACGACCTTGGTCAGGCTGTCCACGACGCCCCGAACATAGCCGTCGCTGGCTTCCATGCGCTGGATGGTTGGCAGGGAGACGCCGGCGCGCTCGGCGAGAGTCCTCTGATCCATGCCGAGCAGGGCCCGTGCGGCGCGGAGTTGAGCGGATGTGAGCATGGGCGGGTGACGTACAGAACATCAATGATCATGGCAAACGCATCCTAATCCAAAGCTGAAGTTGGAACACTCATGTTGCAGCCATGAACCCTAGAGGGAAGGGGGAACGGCGCTCATCCTGACCCAACGTCATGCTCGACACGGGGCGGCGTGCGGATCACGCTCGTCAGTTCAAAGCAGAAGGGCGGAGGCGACGATGCCGCACGTGAAGGCGAACGGGCTCGACATCTACTACGAAGCCCATGGACCCGAGGTCGGCGAGCCGATCCTGCTGATCATGGGCCTGGGGGCGCAGATGACGCGCTGGTCGCCCGAGCTGATCGGCAAGCTCGTCGCCGCCGGCCATCGGGTGATCGCCTACGACAATCGTGACGTGGGGCTCACCGAGAAGCTGGACGCGGCGGGGCCGCCGGATATGGCGGCCGTCGTCGCGGCGCTGCGCGCGGGCAAGAAACCGGACGTCGCCTATACGCTCGAGGAGATGGCCGCCGACGCCGCCGGACTACTGGACGCGCTGGGGATCAAGGCCGCCCACATCGTCGGCGCGTCGATGGGCGGGATGATCGCCCAGCTCGTCGCGGCCAACTATCCGGACAAGACGCTGTCGCTGACCTCGATCATGTCGTCGACCGGCAATCCCGGCCTGCCGCCGGCCAAGCCGGAAGCCATGGCCCGGCTCAACACGCCCGCGCCCGACCCGAACAAGGACCTCGAGGGCTTCCTCGACAGCGCCGTCGAGGGGGCGAAGGTGATGTCATCGAAGTATGCGCCGGATGCGAAGCAGGTGCGCGCCCAGTCGCTGAGCGATTTCAAGCGCTGCTACTATCCGGTCGGATTCCAGCGGCAGTACGCCGGCGTCCTGGCCTCGCCCGACCGCCGTCCCAAGCTGCGTACGATCACCGCCCCGACCGTGGTGATCCATGGCGAGGACGATCCGCTGGTCCCCTTGGCCGGCGGCCGCGACACCGCCGAGAATATCCCAGGAGCCGAGTTGATCATCGTCTCCGGCGTCGGCCACGAGCTCCCGCCGCCGGTGCTCGACGTCTTCGTCGAGGGCATCCTATCGGCGATCGCCCGAACGAGAGTGGCGGCTTGAGGCGCGCCGTAGTCACGAAAACTCTACGGCGAAGGTTTCCGCCCTTCGTTACTTTCCAGAATTTGGCGCGCCGCAGTTATCTGTTTTGCTTTATCGACGAGTTCCGCGCCACATTGAGCGACTAGGTTCTTCGTGATTTCCGGGGTTAAGCGCGGGACCTCGGTTTGGATTGTCGACGCGAGATCTATGTTCGGGTCAGCGCCAAACAACTGACCTGCAAAGAACGTCGACCCGACATAGCCGGACTCCTGGAGGGATGAGTCCGTGCTGTTGGTCAATGAAATCATCACAATAAAACACTGCGCACTGTGTTCTTCCGCAGGGTTCAAAGTCGCAGTCGCGGCAAAGACAGGTGAGGCGACGAAGGCGACACAAAAGGTAAAGAATATTGCCCTCATACTTACCCCATTTCTTACAGACCGGATCGTTCTCGCCAGACTAAGGGCTTAGGGCGCCTTCGCAAGAGCGGAACGTCTGAGGCCACCAGTGAACTCTCGTTCCGGCTCACGGGACCTGCTAACCCATCCTCGTGCCCTACGATCCCGATCTCTTCAGCGGCTCGGCGGCGTTCTACGACGCTCATCGAGCGCGGTATGCCGAGGCGGCGATCGACTTCGCAGCAGCGCGGCTGGGGCTGCACCACGGTTCGCGGATCATCGACCTGGGCTGCGGACCGGGGACGCTGGCGCGCCGGTTCGCGCCGCGGGTCGCGGAGGTCGTGGCGATCGACCCCGAGCCTCGAATGCTGGCCGAGGGGCGTCGGCTCGCGGAGGCGCAGGGCCTCGCCAATATCGCGTGGGTCCAGGCAAGTTCGGCCGAGCTCGGCCAGCTCGATGGAACCTTCCGGGCCGCGGTGATGGGCCAGTCCTTTCACTGGATGGACCGGGACCAGGTGCTGCGCGACCTCCACCGCCTCATCGAGGACGGCGGCGGGATCGC
>JAFANN010000103.1 GCA_019232665.1 Caulobacteraceae bacterium
TTCGAAACTCTTCTGATGAGCGATCTCGCGAGTCATCAAGAAGCCGAGCGCCTGCTTGATGTCGGGATCATCGGTCACGTTGATCAGGCGCTCGTAAATCATCTTCGCCCGGCTTTCCGCCGCAATATTCGATCGAAGGTCGGCGGCGGGCTCGCCAATCGTATCGATATAGGCGGCCGTCCACGGTACGCCGGATGAATTGGTGAGCGCTGGACCGCCACCGTAGAGAATCCCCTGGGTGTGGCTGTCGCCCCCCGCGGTTAGCGAGCGGTACAGTTCGGCTTCGTTCATCGTCGCCTCCGCGAGGCTCGCCTTTGCCCCTTTGTTCAGCATAGCTACGATGGAGCCGATCACTTCCAAATGGCTGAGCTCCTCGGTTGCGATATCGTGGAGCATGTCCTTGCGGCCGGGGTCGTCCTCCGCGAGGGCCTGGGTGAAGTAGCGCATTGCAGCTGCCAGTTCACCCTGCGGACCACCAAATTGCTCGAGCAGGAGACTCGCCAGAACCGGGTTCGGCTCTGAAACCCTGACAGTGACCTGAAGCCTCTTGTTGTGAATGAACATAAGGCGTTCTCCTCCACGGCTAAGTCTGCTGAACACTTGCATTAGTGGACAAACCAACGTCGCTCATTTTGCCGCGTTCCGAGCTGTGCTTGCGGGCAAATTTTCGCGGATGGCTAGGACTGACGAGGACCCTACGAGCCCCTCGCGCGCGTCGCGGCCGTCCTCTATGCGACGCGACTGCGGCTCTGCTGGAACGCCATCGGGACACGCGACTTTCCTCGTCGCCGCAAGCCTGGAGGGTCGCGATGACCGACAGCCGACTGAAGATGCAAGATCCGCGCCACCAGTATCCGCAGCCGCCCTTCCCGGAGCAGCCGCAGCCCGCGCCGGGCCTGGCGGCGAAGATGGATCCCAAGCCCGACCACGGTGAGACCAGCTACCGCGGATCGGGCAAGCTCGAAGGCCGCAAGGCGCTCGTGACAGGAGCGGACTCCGGCATCGGTCGGGCCGCGGCGATCGCCTTCGCGCGGGAGGGGGCGGACGTGGCGATGGTGTACCTGCCCGAAGAGCAGAGCGACGCCGAGGAGGTGATCCGCCTGATCGAAGCCGAGGGGCGCACGGCGCTCGCGATTCCCGGCGACATCAAGGACGAGGCCTTCTGCCGCGAACTGGTGGAGAAGACTGTCAAAGGCCTTGGCGGTCTGGACCTCCTGGTGAACAACGCGGGCAAGCAGAAGACCCAGCGGAAGATCGGCGAGATCACCAGCGAGCAATTCGACGAAACATTGAAGACCAATCTCTACGCGATGTTCTGGATCACGCGCGCGGCCGAGAAGCACCTTCCCGAAGGGGCCGCGGTGATCAACACCGCTTCGATCCAGGCGGTCGAGCCATCCGCGGCCTTGCTCGACTATGCAACGACGAAGGCCGGCATCGTCGCCTTCACCAAGGCCCTCTCGAAGCAGCTGATCAAGAAGGGCGTGCGTGTAAACGCGGTGGCGCCCGGGCCGGTGTGGACCGCCCTGCAACCCAGTGGCGGCCAGACCCAGGAAAAGGTGCAGCACTTCGGCGAGGAATCGCCGCTCGGCCGCCCCGGCCAGCCGGTGGAGCTCGCGCCCGTATATGTGCTGCTCGCCTCGCAAGAGGCCAGCTTCATTACCGGCGAGGTATATGGCGTCACGGGCGGGGAGGGGGTCGTCTGAAGGCCCGAACCAGTCGGACCGGTGACTGCTCAGTCCGGAGAGGCCGCTCGCCTCACCCGACGGCGTTGGCGAGCTGCTGCTTCGTCATTTTGGAACGTCCTTCGACGCCCTTGGCCTTGGCCCGGGCGTAGAGTTCGTCTTTCGTCGGGCCGCGGCGGCTGCGGGTATGGGCCGCCTTGCGGCCACTCGCCGTGGTCGTGGTCACATTCTCCCCGCCCATCGCCGGGCTGCTTTCCCGCCGCGCCCATGACCGAACGCCCGCGCCACAAGTCTTTGTCCCGCCAAATTTCTCAGGCGTGACTTGTTGAAGTAATTCCCGCGACGCGCTCCAGGCGAGCGCCAAGCGGACAGCTTCACGGGCAAGCGCTTGCTTCAGTCCAGGGAACCCGGCGCGCCGCAGGCGCCCGCGACGCGGAGACGAGTCAGCCGGCTTCTAGCCGGCGCCGTCAGCGTGGGGCTGCACGGGTCGATTCTCCTCATGGTGTTGTTCACCCTGCCCAAGCCCCCGCTCCAGGCGCTGCCGCCGGTCGAGGTGCAGATCGTGGCGGAGCAGCCGGCGCCGGTCCCAAAACCGCCTGCTCCCAAGCCGCCAGCTCCAAAGCCGCCAGCGCCGACCGTGGCGTCGAAGTCCCGTTCGACGAAACCGGCCGCGTCCCAGGCCGCCGCGCGGAGACCGGTAGCCGTCGCCAGCCGGATCCGCCGAACCAACGCGACGACCTCCGAACTCGCGGCAGCCGACAACCCGGACGAGGGCGATGACTCCGAAGTCAGCGCTTCGGAGCTGGCTGGGGCGGCGAGCGCAGGCGGCGGTGGCGGCGGCGGGCCCTGCAACATGGCCGGGAGGATCGAAGCGGCGCTGCGCAAGGATACGATCGTCCGCTCGGCCGTCTCAAGCCTAGCGGGCAAGGCTGTCCGCGTGTGGAACGGCGACTGGGTCAGAAGCCAAGGCGAGGACGGCAAGGGCCTGGCGGCCGTGCGCGAGGCGATGATGTGGGAAGTCGCCTTCGCGCCGGCAGCCTGCAAGACCGAGCCTGTGCGTGGGCTCGTGGTGATGTCGATCGAATCCCCGGAGGGAAGGGTGCGCCTCGCCCTCGGCTTGAGCCAATGGCGCTGGTCGGACCTCCTCGCCTCCCAGGAAACCGCGCTGCGGCGCTAGAGCCTTACTCGCTCAGGCGCCGCCAAGGGCGCGGGTCGTCAGTCGAGGACGATCACGACCACGCGGCGGTTCTGGGCGCGGCCGGCTCGCGTGTCGTTGGGCGCGACAGGCGAGGTATCGCCATAGGAGATGGTCGCCATGCGATTGAGGGCGACACCCTGCTTGTTCATGAACAGGCGCACGGCCTCGGCCCGCTGCTCGCCCAGTTGCATGTTGTAGTTCTTGGGCCCGGTGCTGTCCGTGTGGCCCTGGATCTCGAGATAGACGTTGCGGTTGTCACCCTTCAGCTTGGTCGCGAGGTCGGTCAGCCGGGTTTCGGCTTCGGGCGACAGCTCCGAGCCGTTCTTCGGGAACTTCACCGAATCGTCGGACAGGACGAGCGAGTAGAGGAACTTGCCCTCGGCCAGCTTGTGTGCGGCGTTGGCCCGGTTGAGCGCGTCCTGGGTAGTCTGGTCAAGTTCGCCCAGATGTTGGCCTTGTTGGTCGACCTGTCCCTGGGTCGCCTGGAGTTTCGTGTCCACTGCGCCAGTTTGTTCGCGGACATATTTCTTGGTCGCGCAGCCGCCCAAGGCGATCATCGCGACAGCAAGGGTCAGGGTAAGGGTTCGGCTCTTCATCGATCTCTCTCTCTTACCGCCACCCCGACCGCTGCTATTCGACAAGTAAAGTTGGCCGAAGTTGGGTGAATTGATGGAATGCCCGGTTCCGAACTGAGGTTCACCTGGACTCGCCGACACCGTACTGCGGCGCGCGAACCTCATTTTCGTCAATTGGAAGCAGGGATTTCCCTCCCACCACCGTAGGGCGACGAGGCGGGGGCGTCGCACTGGACAGGGCGTGGGTTCGGTCGTGCAATGAGCGCATGCGCGCACTGGCGCCGCCAAGCGGAAGGAGGATCCGCGATGACCTCCGTCAAGGTCCTGCTGGGCTTTCGGCCTCACACCTACTGGACCGCCGTCGTCGCCGTCACGGGCGGGCCCGAACAGCCCCGGGTCGTGCGTCGGGCCCGGTTCGACTTCGCCGAGGGGGAGACCCGCATGGTCTACCATCAGGCGGCGACGATGGCCCCCGATGCGGCGGGGCGCTGGGTCGAGACCGTGAGGACGCGGACGCGTGAGGCCGCGGGCGCTGCAGTGGCGCGTCTCCTGCAGGATCTGAGGGCGGAGGGCTGCGCGGTCGGCGCCGCTGTCGTTCCGCGCGGCGGAGGCCGGATCCCCGAGCGGCTGGAGGAGATCGTCCGCAGCCACTCCGGTCAGCACGCCGCCGAGGGCGAGTTCTACCGCGACATCGTCGCCGACGCCTGCCGGGACGCGGGGCTGGAGGTGACCAGAGTCGTCGAGCGCGAGCTCCTCGCCCTGACCGCCGATATGCTGGGCGAGCGGACCGAGACGGTGAAGGCGCGCCTACAGGCCTTTGGCCTCGCGCTCGGGCCGCCGTGGAGCGAGGACCAGAGGCTTGCGATGCTCGCGGCCTGGGTCGGCCTCGCGGGCGGGGCGCTCGGGCGGCCCGGTTCGGC
Source organism: Caulobacteraceae bacterium (assembly GCA_019232665.1). GTDB lineage: Bacteria > Pseudomonadota > Alphaproteobacteria > Caulobacterales > Caulobacteraceae > Acaudatibacter. Next base: position 4,379 of record JAFANN010000103.1, read on the forward strand.
GACGGCCATTACCTGAGACTGTCATCCCGGGCCGTAGCGAGCGGAGCGGAGCGAGGACCTAAGCACCCAGGGGCGCCCAGTCTCCTGGGTGCCGGGTCGTCGCTTCACCCGGCTTGCGCCGGTTCGCTACCGCCCGGGATGACGGAAAGAGCGGGGCGAAACGGTCCTCCAGCCGGGCGACTTGGAGGTTCGGGCGAGCTGTGAGACGAGCGGGGGACCCGAACCGATCGAGGCGATCCGCCGATGAGTCACGTCCTGTTCCGCAATGTCCGCGTCTTCGACGGCGCATCAGAAGATCTTCGCGACGGTTGCGAGGTCCTCGTGGCCGACGGCGTGATCCAGAAGGTCTCGGAAAGGCCGGTGTCGGCGGGCGCCGCGGAGGTGGTCGACTGCGGCGGGCGCGTGCTGATGCCCGGGCTGATCGACGCCCACGTCCACGTCTACGCCGCCAGCGTGAACCTGGCGCGGGTCGTGCGCTGGCCCTCCACCTATCTCGCCCACTTCGCCGCGCGGTTCCTGGAGGCCAGCCTCGACCGCGGATTCACCACGGTGCGTGACGTGGGCGGCGGCGACATCGGCCTCGCCAACGCGCTGCGCGACGGCCTCGTCCAGGGACCGCGTCTCTTCTACGGCGGCCGGGTGATCAGCCAGACCGGCGGCCACGGGGACCTGCGCCCAGGCGACTCCGAATTGGAGGATGTGGCGGCCTGCGCCTGCGCCTGCCACGCCGACGCGATCGCGATCATCGCCGACGGCGTCGACGCGGTGCGCAGGGCGGTGCGCGAGGAACTGAGGCGCGGCGCCTCGCACATCAAGATCATGGGCTCGGGCGGGGTCGCGTCGCCGACCGATCCGCTGAACAAATGTCAGTATTCTGACGAGGAAATCGCCGCGGCCGTCGACGAAGCCGAGCGCATGGGCAAGTACGTCGCCGCCCATTGCCATCCGGCGGAGGCAGTCCGCCGGTGCGTCGACCTCGGCGTCCGCTCGATCGAGCACGCCACCCTGGTGGACGACGCGACCGCGGAGTTCATGGCCGAGCGCGGGGCCTTCGCGGTTCCGACCATGGCCACGATCTTTGCCCTGATGGACGAGGGGGCGGCCCTGGGTCTGCCGCCGGTGAGCCTGGAGAAGCTGGAGCGGGTCGCCGCGGCGGCTTTGGAGAGCCTCGACATCCTCCATCGGGCGGGGGTCAGGATGGGCCTTGGCACGGATCTGCTGGGAGCGCTGCACGAGCGCCAGACCATCGAGTTCGAACTGCGCGCGCGCGTGCTGCCGCCGCTCGAGATCCTGCGCAGCGCCTGTCAGGTGAACGCCGAGCTTCTGGGCGAAGTGGGACGGCTAGGCTGTGTCCGGGAGGGCGCGCTGGCCGACCTCCTGGTGGTCGACGGCGATCCGCTCACGGACATTTCGGTTCTCGGCGGCCACGGCGAGCGCCTGGCCGTCGTGATGAGCCGCAGCCGCCTGCACAAGCGGACGATCTGACCGCCTGCGTCTGGCTTCAGGTCAGGCGACAGTCTTCGCCGTCCGGCGTGACCGGCTCATCGCCCCGACCACGCCCAGGCCGATCAGCATCATCGCCCATGTCCCCGGCTCCGGCACCAGGCCGTAGCCGGTGCACTGCGGGCACATAGCGAGGAACTCCGGCGGAACGGCCAACGGATTGCAGCTAGAGCTCGTTGGATTGCACGAGTTGCCCGGGAGCGCCGGGTCCGGGATCACGGGGGTGAGGAAGTTCTCCAGCGAATCCCCGTTCGCCCAACCGATGTCATAGAAGGTCGTGCTCATCGGATCCCCGGGCGGATCCATGAACACGCCTGGCACAGGCCCAAACACGCTGTTCAGGTCGAACCTGGTTATGCGGTTCGACCCGAAGATCTGGTTTCCGACGAGATTGTACCAGAATACGTCGTAACCGCCCGCAGTGTTGTACTTTGTAAATCCCCAATACTGATAGTTGGGCGACTTCAGTCCGCGGGATCCCGGGTACAGGGGCGTATAGGGCGTGCGGGCCGCGGAGCCGTTATAGGGGTTGTTGGCCCCACCCCATCCGCCCGGCAGCCGCTTGCCACGTTGCGCAGGCGGAACGGCGGTCATGGGCAAGAGGCCGGCGAGATTGCGGTTGGGGCCCGCGGCCGGGAATCCGGGTAGGCCGAAGAAGGTGTCGGAGTTGTAGGTCGGCCCCCCGATCGCTGGAGGAACCCCTGGTCCCCCGCCGAAGTCGGCGATCGGCACAACCCCGTTGTTCCAAACCTCATAGATGTAGTCGTAGGTCGGCCGCCCGGCCGTCCCAGGGATGGTGTCATAGAGGATGCCGGCGGCGACGAGCGCGCTCTCGCCCGGCGCGGGACCGGCGATCGAGGAGTAGGCCCAGCCGGAAAAGAGGATCCGCGCGTGAGTGGCCTGGGGCGTGGCGGCAACCAGCCCCGCCGCGATCGCCAGAGAGGTGAGGGAGACGCCGAGTTTCATCGCAAGCTCCATCGCTGAACAGCTTCGCCGCGACGGAACGACCCGTCCCGGCGTCAGGATCGGCTCGAACGCGCACCGCCCAGTTCGAGCGGCGCGCTTGTCTGGAGAAAAGATTGGGCCCTTTTCGGCCCTAAATTTGTGCGTTTTTGAACACGCGGATTGACCTAAAGTCAAGTAGCCAGTGCGCAGGAACGCGCGATTGGTCTTGATCCGAACGGCGACGGCTCTGTTACGCGAAGCTCTGGGAGGCGGTCAGCTCTTGGGCAGGTCGGCCGTGGTCCAGCCGCCGCCGAGGGCCTCGATGAGCGAGACGGCGGTCGCCAGCCGGCTGGCTTCCACCTGAAGCTCCGAAATCTGAGTCTGGAGCGCCGCGTCCTGCGTGCTGGCGACTGTCGTATAGTCCACCGTCCCGGCGTTGTATTCGTTCAGAGCGATCGCCTGGTTCTGCGTCGCCGCCTTGGCGGCGGAAACGAGCACGACCAACTCGTCGCCATAGACCCTCTGAGCCACGAGATTGTCCTCCACGCCCTGGAAGGCGGTGAGGACGGTCTCGCGATAGTTGGCGACCGCCTCGTCGTACTGGGCGCGGTATTGCCTCACCTTCGCCCCGCGCAGACCGGCGTCGAACACTGTCTCGCTGACGCTGCCGCCAATGCTCCAGAAGGCGTTGGAAATATTGAACAGGTTGGAGAGGGCGTTGTGCTCGAAACCGGCGGTCGCGCTAAGCGACACCGTTGGGTAGTAAGCCGCCACCTGCACCCCGATCAGTTCGTTGGCGGAAGCGGCGGTCCGTTCCGCCTGGGCGATGTCGGGCCGGCGCTCGAGCAACGTGGAGGGAAGCACGGCGGGGATTTGGGGCAACTGCAGGTTCCACGGCGCCGGCGCGATCGTCAGTTCGGCCGGCGGAACGCCTACCAGGATGGCGATCGCGTGCTCCATCAGGGCGCGCAGGCGGGCCACGTCCTGGTCGGTCGCCTGCAGGCTCTGCAACTGGGTCTGGGCGGTGAGCACGTCGCTCTGGGCCGCATTCCCGGCCTTATACTTGTTCTGTGTCACCTGGAGACTGCGGGTGTAGGCGGCGACCTGGGCGTCGTAGAGCCGTTTCTCCTGGTCGTACTGACGAAGCAGGATGTAGTCGCTCGCAAGCTCCGTCTGGAGAGAGAGGCGAGCATTGGCGACCAAGGCCGCATCCGACTGCGCGGTCGCCCTGGCGCTGGCGATGTTGCGGCGGACGGCGCCCCATAGATCGGGCTCCCAGGTGGCGCCGACGGTGGGTTCGTAGAGGACGCTCGTGCTGCTGCCTCTGGCTTTCACCCCTCCGGAATTGGCGCCGGTGGCGTTTGCAGTCTTGGAACCGACGGCGCCGGCGCCGGTGAAGGTGCGATCGCCGGACATGCCCACGGTCACGGTGGGGAACAGCGCGGCCCGATCCTCGGCGACGATCGCATGGGCTGCCCGATAGGCCGCCTCGTCGGCTGCGAGGGTCTGGTTCGACACCGCCACGCGCGATTCGAGCTCGTTGAGCGTGGGGTCGCCGAAGACGGTCCACCAGTCCTTCTTGTCGGCAGCGTCGGACGGCTGGGCGGGCTCCCAGCCCTTGGCTTCCTTGAAGGACCGCGGCGCAGTCGTCGCCGGGCGATGGTAGTTCGGCCCGACCATGCAGCCGCTGGCTGTCGAGGCCAGCAGCACGGCGACGGTCAGGCGGCTCAGGTGGGACGAGCGGGGCATGCGGATCCTACGGACGTCGGGTCTTTGTCGTTTCAAGCGGAGCTGGGCTGGGGCGCGGTCGCCGTGCGGGGGGTTCCGCCCCGGCGGCGCCAGTTGTGTAGACGATCGAGGTACAGATAGACCACCGGCGTGGTGAGCAGTGTGATCAACTGGCTCACCAGCAGTCCGCCGATGATGGTCACGCCGAGCGGCCGGCGCATCTCGGACCCCTCGCCCCAGCCAACCGCGAGGGGCAACGCGCCAAGGATGGCCGCGAAGGTCGTCATCATGATCGGGCGGAAGCGGGTCAAGGCCGCCTGTCGGATCGAGTCATGAGGGCTCAAGCCCTGCCCGCGCTCGGCGTCGAGGGCGAAGTCGATCATCATGATCGCGCTCTTCTTCACGATGCCGATCAGAAGAATGACGCCGATGAGGGCGATGATGTCGAACTCGATAT
>JAFANN010000111.1 GCA_019232665.1 Caulobacteraceae bacterium
GTCCACTTGGCGAGCCAGTCGGCGAGGGCCTGGGGGGTCATGTGGCGGGCGTCTGCGAGGGCGGCGACGTGGCCCTGGTCGATCAGCTTGCCGTGGCGATCGACGATCAGGAGGCTGGGCGCGCCGGTGACCTTATCCATGCCCCAACGGGCCGGGATCTGGAGGTTCTTGTTGAACCGGCCGACGTCGACGGTGACCACGACATAGTGGTCCGCGACGAAGCGGGCGAGCTCCGGCTGCTTCATCAGGGCCGCCAGAAGCCGGCAATCGGGGCACCAGTTGCCTCCGAGATCGATCAGAAGCAGGCGATGGGTCGCCTTGGCCTTGGCGAGGGCGGCGTCGACGTCGGCGTTGGCGTTGGCTGATTCGTCGTAGGGCAGGGGCAGAGGCGTTGGGAGTTCCGCGAGGCTCGCGATCGCCATCTTGGGCGCCGGCGCGGCGGAGACCGCCGCGGGGACCAGACAGGCGCCCGCCAGGAGCGCCGCGAGGGCGAGCCGGAGCCTCATTTCGCCGGCGGCTCCGCGCCCGTGTGGGCCTGGGCGCTTGCCGGGGTCGGCGTCGGGGCGACGCCGCCCGTGGGCGGACCATTGGCCGGCGTCGCGCCGGCCGGGGCCGCGGTGGTCCCTGCCGGAGCCTTGGCCGGGTTCGGTTTCGGGATCGGCAGGTTCGAGCCAAGGCTGTGCAGATAGGCGATCACGTTGATCCGCGTCTGCTGATCCTTCAGTCCGGCGAAGGTCATCTTGGTCCCTGGAAGGTACGCCTGGGGTCCCTTAATGAACTCGTAGATGTGCTCATAGTCCCAGACCGGCTCCTTCTTGGCGAAGTCGGTCATGGCGGAGGAATAGGCGAAGCCCGGGTGCGATCCCGGGGCGCGGCCGACGACGCCATAGAGGCCGGGGCCGATCATGTTCGTGCCGGCCGGGCTGAAGTTGTGGCAGGCCTGGCACACGGCGGTCGCGGCCTGGCCGGCGGCGATGTCGGCCTTGGGCAGGACCGTGCCCCAGTCCGGCGGGACTTCCGCGGCGGCAGGCGCGGCCGTCCCGCCCAGCAGGTCAGGCGGAACCTCGACCTTGAACCCATCCTTGGCGGGCGGCTCGAGCGGGAAGAACTCCGGAACGATGACGCCTAGTCCGACTGTCAGGAGGGCCGCCCCCAGTATAGCGCCCAGGACCTTGTTGGTGCTCAGATCAGCCATCGAGATCGACGAGGTCCTTCCATCCCCACCAGACAGCGCTCGGCCGGCCGCGAGCCCTTCACCGAAACCGCGACCGGCCGTTGTTGCGCCGCGGTGTCTTACACGCTACCGGCGCGGGCGCAACCGGCCGCGCGCACCCAGCCAAGTCCGCCCCCTGCCTCGATATCCTCCGCCATGCAGCCCCTTGTCCTGATCCCTGCGCGTCTGGCCGCGAGCCGCCTCCCGGGCAAGCCGCTGGCCCTGATCGGGGACACGCCGATGATCGTCCGCGTCTGGCGCCAGGCGATGGCCGCCGGCGTCGGCCCGGTCGCCGTGGCGGCCGGCGATACGGAGATCGTCGAGGCTGTCGAGGTGGCGGGAGGGCGCGCGGTGATGACTGATCCCGCCCTCCCCTCGGGCTCGGACCGCATCCTCGCCGCCCTCCGCGAAATCGACCCGCAGGCCCGGCACGAGGCGGTCATCAACCTGCAGGGCGACATGCCTTTCGTCGACTCCCGGATCATCGCCGCTTGCGCAAAGCTGCTCGCCGATCGGAAGGCCTGTGACATTGCCACGGTGGTGACGCCGGAGGCCTCGCTGGCGGACCGAAGCAATCCGGACGTGGTGAAGGCGGTGCTGGCGATGGAGCCGGACGGTCGATCCGGCCGAGCCCTCTATTTCACTCGCTCGACCCTCTTCGGCGAAGGCGCCGTGTGGCGCCATGTGGGGATCTACGGCTATCGCCGCGCCGCGCTCGAGGCATTCAACGCGGCCCCGCCTTCGCCTCTCGAGCGGCGCGAGAAGCTGGAGCAATTGCGGGCGCTCGAGCTTGGCCTCTCGATCTGGGCGGCCGTCGCCGATACAGCCCCGCTTTCGGTGGACACGCCCGCCGACCTCGAGGCGGCCCGCGCCTTTGCCGCCGCCGCCCGACCGGAGACGCACGCATGAGCCGTACGCGAATCGCCTTTCAGGGTGAGCTGGGAGCCAACAGCCACGAGGCGTGCCTGGCCGCGCGGCCGAACCACGAGCCGGCGCCCTTCGCCACCTTCGAGGACGCGTTCGAAGCGGTGAAGACCGGCGACTGCGCCCTGGCGATGATCCCGGTGGAGAACTCCATCGCCGGTCGCGTGGCCGACGTGCATCACCTTCTTCCGGAATCGGGCCTGCGGATCATCGGCGAGTACTTCAAGCCGATCCACTTCCAGTTGATGGCCAATCGGGGCGTACGGATCGAGGACGTGCGGCGGGTAATCAGCATGCCCTTCGCCGCCGGCCAGTGCCGGCGAACGTTGCGCAGGCTGAAGGTCGAGATCGACCCGGCCGGCGACACGGCGCTTTCGGCCAAGATGCTCGCCGCGACGCCGGACCCGATGCGGGCCGCCATTGCTCCGGCCCTGGCCGCCGAGCTTTACGGCCTGGAGATCCTGCTGCCCAATATCGAGGATGAGGCGCACAACACCACGCGCTTCATCGTGCTCACGGCCGAGCGCGATCCGCCACGGCCGCCGGCGGGCGCCGACTGCGTCACCAGCTTCGCGTTCCGGGTACGGAACATCCCTGCGTCGCTTTACAAGGCCCTCGGCGGTTTCGCGACCAACGGCGTCAACATGACCCGGCTGGAGAGCTACATGGAGAACGGCGCCTTCACCGCGACCTTCTTCGTCGCCGACGTGGACGGACGTCCTGAAGATCCGCGTCTCGGCCGCGCGCTCGAGGAGCTGTCGTTCTTCAGCGATCACTTCGACCTGCTAGGCGTCTTCGAAGCCGACCCCTACCGGCGGTCCATCGCGAGCTGACGTCTGGCGGCCCTTTTTGGCCTAACCCACAAAAAGACCCGTCATGGCCGGCCGTCAGTGCCGGCCACGCATGGTCAGGCTTGGCGAGCCGTTAGCTATGGCCGCGTTCTTGGCGCGGCCACGACGCACGCGACGTCCACACGGTTCGGCGCGATCCGCCCATGACCGCGCCGCCCGGTGGGCGAACTACTCCCCCTCGAACGCCCACGCGCGGATGAGCTGGTGGGCGATGGCGAGGGCGCCGGGAGCCTTGGCTTCGGCGAGGTCGCCGCGGATCATCGCCTGGGCCTGGCTGCGGGTCAGCCATTTGACCTCTTCGAGCTCGATGTGGTCGGCCACGGCCTCCCCGTCCTCCACCTCGGCGATCAGGCCGATCATCAGGGAGGACGGATAGGGCCAGGGCTGGGTGGAGTGGTAGCGGACCTTGCGCGTACGCAGGTTCGCCTCCTCCCAGAGCTCGCGCGCGCAAGCTTCCTCGATGGTCTCGCCGGGCTCGAGAAAGCCCGCCAGGGCCGAGTACATCAGCTTGGGCCAGACGGCCTGGCGGCCGACCAGGCACTCGTTCCCGCGCACCGCCAGCATGATCACCACCGGATCGGTTCGCGGGAAGTGGTCGGACTTGCACGACGGACAGGTGCGCTTCCACCCCGCCTCTGCCGCGACCGTTGGCTCGCCGCAGACGGAGCAGTGGCGGTGGCGGCGGCGCCACTCGAACACGCCCTTGGCGGTGGCGGCGATGGCGGCCTCCCCGGTCGGAAGGGTGGGGGCCACGGAGCGCAGGTCCTCGAACCGGCCAAGGCCCTCCAAGGGGCCGTCGGCCGGGTCCTGCGGCCCTTCGAGGTCGAGGGCGAAGACGGCCGTCTCCTTCCACAGACCCATGAACAGCAGGCGGTCGGCGGTCTCAGAGAACCCTCGCGCCATTCCGGCCGAGACGTAGGCGAGCTGGTTGGAGCCGTCCTTCGCGTTTTCCAGGAGAGGGCGCCCGTTCCACAGGATCACGGCCAGGGATTCCGGATCGGCGAGGCGACCGGCGATCCACTCCTCGTCGGAGCGTCGGTAGCTGGCGCGATCCAGCGGATTGCCGGCGAAGGTGTTGGTGAAGGCGTCGAGCGGCATGCACGACGGTCTAGCATCCAAAACGCGGTTTCCGCCAAAGCGGAATCGCCACGCTCCCATCCGGACAAAGGCTGTGGAGGGATGCGACCAAGACGCGCCGGACGCTTGCGCCGACCGGGCGGGGAGGCGATATGGGAGTCGGAGATCGGCGATGGGCGGAGGCCTCGCCAACCCGGTCAGGTCCGGAAGGAAGCAGCCGTAACGAGTTTTGCTCCGGGTCGTCTGCCGGTCTCCACCCCACCTTCTCGCCGCGGGGCCGCGTGAGCGATACCGACCTGACGCTCGAGCCTGAACCCGCCGAACGCGACGACGCAACTGTCGACATCTTCGGCGCGCCCACAGAGGCGCAAGGGGCCTCCGCTGCGCCCGCGGCTGCGGCGCCGGCGCCCTACACCGTCATCGCCCGCAAGTACCGGCCCAGGACCTTCGAGGACCTGATCGGCCAGGAGGCGATGGTGCGCACTCTCACGAACGCCTTCGCCACGGGGCGCATCGCCCACGCCTTCATGCTCACCGGCGTTCGCGGCGTGGGCAAGACGACGACAGCGCGCCTGCTCGCCCGCGCCCTCAACTACGAGAGCGGGACGGTGCACGCGCCCAGCCTGGCGCACCTGGCCGAAGAGGGCCGCCACTGTCGCGCAATCCTGGAGGGCCGGCACCTGGACGTCCTTGAGCTGGACGCCGCCTCGCGCACCGGCATCGACGACATCCGTGAACTCACCGAGAGCGTGCGCTACGCCCCGGCCGAGGCGCGCTACAAGGTCTACATCCTCGACGAGATCCATATGCTCTCGGAGAAGGCGTTCAACGCCCTACTCAAGACGCTCGAGGAGCCGCCGCCGCACGCCAAGTTCATCTTCGCCACAACCGAGATCCGCAAGGTGCCGGTCACCATCCTCTCACGCTGCCAAAGGTTTGACCTGCGCCGCGTCGAGCCGGAGGTGATCGCGGCCAACCTCGCCGCCATCGCCCGCGCCGAAGGCGTAGGCGTCGAGCCTGACGCCCTGACCCTGATCGCGCGCGCAGCGGAAGGCTCCGTGCGCGACGCCCAGTCGCTGCTCGACCAGGCGCTGGTGCAGGCGGGCGACGGCGAGCGCGTCGGCGCCGATGCGGTTCGCGACATGCTCGGCCTGTCGGACCGCGCCCTCACCATCGCCCTGCTGGAGACACTCGCCCAGGGCCAAGGCGGACCGGCGATCACAGCATTTCGCGAACTCCACGCCCTTGGCGCGGACCCGGCGACGGTGGTGATGGACCTGCTGGAGCACTGCCACGCCGCCTCGGTGGCCAAGACCCTCGGCCCCGAGGCCCTGCGTCTGCCGAGAGAGCAAGCGGCGCGCCTGACCGCCCTGGGAACGAGCCTCTCGGCAGGGACGCTGTCGCGCCTCTGGCAGATGCTGCTCAAGGGCCTGGAGGAGACCCGCAGCGCGCCTGACCCGGCCGCGGCCGTGGACATGCTGCTGATCCGGCTCGCCTTCGCCGCCGACCTCCCCGGCCCCGAGGAGGCGCTTCGGGCGATCCGCGAGGGCGGGGCCGTCCCAGCCGGCGGCGGCGGGACTCGACGGCCAGCGGGCGGGGGGACCACCGCTTTGGCGGCCCAGCCCGCGCCGATGGTCGAGGCGCGGCAGGCCTTGGCCGGGCCGCGCTCGTTCCAGGACGTCGTCCAGCTCGCCGAAGCGCATCGGGATATCTCCCTGAAGTTCGATATCGAGCGCTATGTCCGACCGATCAGCTTCCGCATGGGGGCGATCGAGTTCGAGCCCGCGCCGGGCGCACCGTCTAACCTCCAGCAACGGCTCGTCGCCCGGTTGAAGGAATGGACCGGCCAGCCGTGGCTGGTGGCGACAGAGACGCGGGGCGGATCGGAGACCCTCGACGAGCTGCACAAGCAGGCCCTGACGCGGGCGCACGGCGAAGTCCTCGCCGATCCCTTCGTCAAGGCGGTGCTGGACGCCTTCCCCGGGACAGAAATCCTCGAGGTCCGCGATTTGGCCGTTCCGCAGGTCGTGGCTCCCGACCCCGAGCCGAGCGAAGAGGAATGAGACGATGAAGGACCTGGGGTCCCTGATGAAGCAGGCGCAGGAGATGCAGGAGAAGCTGCAGGCTGCGCAGGCGAAGCTCGCCGCCGCCGAGATCGAGGGGGTGTCGGGGGGCGACATGGTTCGCGTGACGCTGACCGGCGCCGGCGCCCTGACCCGGCTGCACATCGACGAGAGCCTGCTCGCCCCTGGCGAAAGCGAGATCCTCGCCGACCTGATCATCGCCGCCCACGCCGACGCCCGCCGCAAGCTCGAGGCCGCGCAGGCCGAAACGATGCGCGACATCGCCGGGCCCCTGGCGGACTTGCCGGGCATGCCGAAGTTCTGAATCCATCCCCTTCTGGGACATGTCGCGTAACTCCAAATCTCATTGGTCATCCCGGGCCGTAGCGAGCGGAGCGAAGCGAGGACCCGGGACCCAGGGGACTGGAACGGCTATCGCGGTTCGCGAACCTCAGCGCCTCCCCTAGTCTCCTGGGTCCCGGGTCGTCGCTTCACCCGGCCAAGGCCGGGTTCGCTACCGCCCGAGATGACAGGAAAGAGAGGGGGCGATGAGTTTCGCAACAGCCGCCAGAAGAGGATGGATACTATCCGAACTTCTGCCGCAGCCCTCGGCGAACACGTCGTGCGACGCGGAAACGGCGGGGGAGGATCAGGCGCTCGAACCGCAGGAGTTGCTGCCAGGCGACGGGGAAGATCTCCGGCTCGCGCCGTAGCAGCCGGCGAACCGGGAACAGCAGGCGCGGATGACGATGCTGCAGATCCACGAACCGCCGGCGGGCCTGGAACGACGAGCGCAGGACGACGATCAGGCCGACCACGAGGAACGGCAGGCCAAGGTGGCCCGGGAGGATGGTCCCAACGAATCCTATGAAGATGAACGCCCAGCCAAGTCCCGCCAGAGCTGCGCGCGCGAACCGTCGGCCCAGGGACCTCCCTGAGCCAAGACTCGCGACTCGCAGTGTGAAGGCGCTCATATGACGGTCCGGGACCGCAGTCGGACTCGCCGCGGCGCATTCGAGCCTATGGACGGCAATTGAGGCCTCGCTAAGGGCTCAAATTGCGCCAGTCGCCGCAGCGTGACGAATTCGTCTCCGGCTGGCGCCGCCGCCACGGCGGCTGGTTCGCGCCGTGTCAGGGCGTCCAGCGCAGGCGCGGCTTGCGGGCGGCGGCGGTCTCGTCCAGCCGCGACAGCGGCGCTTCGTAGGGCGCGCCCTTGAAGCGGTCGACGTCGCCGGCCTTGGCCGCGGCGGCCAGGGCCAGCAGGGCGTCGCAGAACCGGTCGAGTTCGTGCCTGGGCTCGGTCTCCGTCGGCTCGATCAGCATCGCCCCCCTGACGACCAGCGGGAAGTACATGGTCATAGGGTGAAAACCCTGGTCGATCATGGCCTTGGCGAAGTCGAGGGTGGTCACCCCTGTGCCCTCGAGCCAGGTGTCGTCGAACAGGGCCTCGTGCATGCACGGCCCCTCGCCGAACGGAGCGCTCATCACGCCCGAGAGCCTGGCCTTGATGTAGTTGGCGTTGAGCACGGCGTCCTCGGCGACCTGGCGGAGCCCATCGGCGCCATGGCTGAGCATGTAGGTCAGGGCCCGGACATACATTCCCATCTGGCCGTGGAAGGCGCAGAGGCGCCCGAGCGCCGCCGCCGCTTCGCCCTCAGCCCGTTCGACCAGGGCGAACCCGTCTGGCCCGTGCGTGACCCAAGGCAGGGGCGCGAACCTGGCGAGTTCCTCGCTCAGCACCACCGGCCCGGCCCCCGGACCACCGCCGCCGTGCGGGGTGGAGAAAGTCTTGTGCAGGTTGATGTGCATAGCGTCGACGCCGAGGTCGGCGGGGCGGACGCGTCCGACGATGGCGTTGAAATTCGCCCCGTCGGCGTAGAAGTACGCCCCCGCCTCGTGCGTCAGGCGAGCGATCTCGACGATGTCGCGCTCGAACAGGCCGCAGGTGTTGGGATTGGTCACCATGATGGCGGCCACGTGCGGCCCGAGCTTGGCGGCGAGGTCGGCGAGATCCACGCGGCCGTCGGGGGTCTGGGCGATCTCCTGGACCTGATAGCCCGCGAGGGCGGCCGTCGCAGGATTCGTTCCATGGGCCGAGGTCGGGGTGAGGATGGTGGTGCGCGCGTCCCCGCGGGCTTCGTGGGCGGCGCGGATGGCGAGGATGCCGCACAGTTCGCCGTGGGCGCCCGCCTTGGGAGACAGCGCCACGGCGGGCATGCCAGTCAGGGTCTTCAGCCAGTGCGCCAGGGCGTCCATCACCGCCAGGGCGCCCTGAACCGTCGAGGCAGGCTGCAGCGGGTGCAGGTCGGCGAAGCCCGGGAGACGCGCCATCTTCTCGTTCAGGCGCGGGTTGTGCTTCATCGTGCACGAGCCGAGCGGGTAGAGCGCCAGGTCGATGGCGTGGTTGCGCTGCGAGAGGCGCACGTAGTGACGCAGGGTCTCGGGCTCCGAGAGACCCGGCAGGGCCGGCGGCGCGTCCCGCAAGAGGCCCTCGAGATCGCCAAGCTCGACGTCCTCCGCCGTCTCGTCGAAGTCGACGCCGGTCATGTCGAACCGGCCCTCTTCGAAGATCAGCGCCTCGTCCTGCAGCAGGCCGTGACCGACGCGGTCTTTCGCGCCGTCTTCAGGCTGGAATTCTGCGCGGGTGACGCGACCGACGGTCTGCAGGGTCATCGGGCGATTTCCTCGGCGAGGGCCTTGGCCAGGACCTCGATGTCTTCGGCAAGGGTGGTCTCGGTGGCGCAGACCAGCAGGACGTCTTCGAGCCCGGCGTCCGGATCGAGGCGGGAGAAGGGGACGCCGGCGAGGATGTCCCGCTTCGCCAGAGCCTCGACGACAGCGTCGGCGGGCCTGGGCAGCCGGATCGCCAATTCGTTGAAGAACCTCGGCGTGAGGGCCTCCACGCCGGGGATCGTCGCCAGCGCCTCGCGAAGGCGCCGGGCGCGGGCATGGTTGATCCTGGCCAGCTTCGTCAGGCCCGTCCCGCCGAGCAGGGTCATGTGGATACTGAACGCCAGGGCGCACAGGCCCGAGTTGGTGCAGATGTTGGAGGTCGCCTTGTCGCGACGGATGTGCTGCTCGCGCGTCGACAGGGTCAGGACGAAGCCGCGCCGCCCGTGGGCGTCGACGGTCTCGCCGCACAGGCGTCCCGGCATCTGGCGAACCAGTTCGCTGCGGCAGGCGAAGAGGCCGACATACGGCCCCCCGAAGGTGAGGCCATTGCCGATCGACTGGCCTTCCGCCACGGCGATGTCCGCGCCCATATCGCCCGGCGACCGGAGCAGTCCGAACGAGACCGCCTCGGTGGTCACGACGATGAGCAGCGCGCCGGCGGCATGCGCGGCGCGCGCGATGTCAGAGACGTCGGTGACGGTCCCAAAGACATTGGGGGTCTGCACCACCACGCAGGCGGTGTCAGAATCGATCGCCGCGATCACAGCCGCTTCGTCGTCGACGGCAGCGGCGAGCCGGCGCGTCTCCACGCCGGAGGTGTGCGCCAGGGTGTAGGCGCTGGCGGCGTAGTGGGGATGCAGTCCGCCCGACAGCACCGCCTTGCGCCGGCGCGTGACGCGAGAGGCCATCATCACCGCCTCGGCGCAGGCGGTCGAACCGTCCCACATCGAGGCGTTGGCCACAGGCAGGCCGGTCAGTTCGGAGACCTGGGTCTGGAACTCGAACAGGACCTGCAAGGTGCCTTGGGCGATCTCGGGCTGGTAGGGCGTGTAGCTGGTCAGGAATTCCGAGCGCTGGATCAGATGGTCCACGCTCGCCGGCACGTGATGACGATAGGCGCCCGCGCCAAGGAAGAACGGTCCCGCTCCGGCCGCGCGGTTGCGCGCCGCCCAGGCGGACATGGTCCGCTCGACCGCCGCTTCGCTGGCCTGGAGCGGCAGGTCGATCAGGTCGGGAAGCCGGGCGGCGGCGGGAACGTCGACGAACAGCTCGTCGATCGAACCGACTCCGATGGTCGCCAGCATCTCGCTGCGGTCGGCCTCGGAGAGGGGGAGATAACGCACGTTCAGAGGGTCCCGAGGAAGGCTTCGTAGGCGGCGCGATCCATCAGCTTTTCCATCTGCGAGGGGTCAGCGACCTTGATCTTCACCAACCAGCCGGAGGATTCGGGGCCGTCGTTCACGGTCTGCGGGTTGTCCGACAGCTCGCCGTTGGCGGCGGTCACCTCGCCGCTCAGCGGCGCGTAGACGTCCGAGGCCGCCTTAACGCTCTCGACGACCGCCATGTCCCCACCGGCCTCGACCTTCTTGCCTGGCGCGGGGAGCTCGACGAACACGACGTCGCCCAGCTGCTCGGCCGCGTAGGCGGTGATGCCGACGGTCGCCGTGTCGCCGTCGAGTTCGACCCACTCGTGATCCTTGGTGAAGCGCATGGGGGGCCCTTTCTCGTCAGGCGGCGGCGCGGTGATAGCGGTGCGGGGTGAAGGGGAGGCTGGCGACCTCGGCCGTCTGCGGGCGGCCGCGCACGATCACCTGGAGCGCGGTTCCGGGCGCGGCGAAGGCGGGCGGGACATAGCCCATGGCGATGGGCGCCCCTAGGGAGGGCGAGAACCCGCCGCTGGTGACGACGCCGATCTCATGGCCCTGGGCGTCGGCGATCGCGGCCCCCTCGCGGGCAGGCGCGCCCTGGAGGACCCTCAATCCGACGCGAACCCGGGCCGGTCCCTCCGCGCGTTCGCGGGCGATGCGCGCGGACCCGCGGATGGCGCCGGCCTTCAGGCGCTTCTTCGAAAGGGCGAAGTCCAGCGCCGCCTCGACGGGCGAGGTGGTCTCGTCGATGTCGTGGCCCCAGAGCGGTAGGCCGGCCTCCAGGCGGAGGCTGTCGCGCGCGCCCAGGCCCACCGGCTCGACCCGCGGGTCGGCGGCGAGACGATCCCACAGCTTCACCGCCATTTCGGGCAGGGCGAGGATTTCGAATCCATCCTCCCCGGTGTAGCCCGAGCGGGAGACTAGCAGCCCGGTCCCTTCGAGGTCGAAGCGGGCATGGCGCATGAAGCCGAGCCCGGCCGCCTCGGGAACGATCCCTCCCAGGACGGCTGCGGCCTCCGGTCCCTGAATGGCGATCAGGGCGCGGTCATCGGCCCGATCCAGCCGCGCCCGGCCATCGATGGCGGTGGCAATCAACGGAAAGTCCACCGCCTTCCGGGCGGCGTTGACCACCAGGTAGAGCATGCCCTGGCGGTTCTCCCACAGGGGTCGGCCGATCATCAGGTCGTCGATGATGCCGCCGTCCTCGTTGAGCAGGAGGGTGTAGCGGAGTTGGCCGGGGGCGAGGCCGGCGACGTCGCCACAGATGAGCGGCTCGATGAGTGCGCTGATCGCCGCATGATCCGCGGCCGGATCGCCGCTGCGCGTCTCCAGCGTGACGAATCCCGGGCCCATGTGGGAGACGTCGAACAGGCCGGCGTGCGCGCGGGTCCAGAGATGCTCCTTGAGCACGCCGGGCGCGTACTGCACGGGCATGTCGTAGCCGGCGAAGTCGACCATGCGGGCGCCCGCGCGACGGTGGGCGCCTGTAAGCGGGGTTTGAAGGAGGGCCTCGGCGGACACGATTTTAAGAGACTCCAGGCGGCGCGGATGGGGCGGATCGCGTCCGCCCGGTTCAGTCGCGCCCCCGCTGTCTTCGAGCCTGAGAGATTCCGGGCGCGCGAGGCGCCCTTGCTCCGTCGGCGAGACCAACGCCGGCCCGTCAGGGCGCTGCGCATGTCTCTTTCCAGCGTCCTAAGCCCGCGCGGTCCTTTTGCCTGAGCGTTTCCGGGGCGGTTGCGCCTTCGGCTCCGAATCCTGGAGGGATCCGATCTCTCCCGCGAGAGCGGGCGGAAACTGGGCGAGGCCCCGACGCGAGTCAAGACTCGGCGGGACTATCGGCGGACGCGGATCCTACATCCGCTCGGGCGCCTCGAGCCCGAGCAGGTCCAGCGCGCTCTCGATCTGGCGCAGGGCGGTCGTCGACAGACCCAGCCGCGAGCCGCGCGCAGCGGCGTCCGGCGCCGCCAGCACCGGGCAAGCGGCGTAGAACTTCGAAAAGGCCTGCGCCAGGCGATAGACGTGGTCGGCGATCAGGTTGGGCGCGCTCTTGTCGTACGCCTCGAGGAGGGCGTGGGGGTAGGCGTCGAGAACGAGCAGCAGGTCGCGCTCGGCCGGGGCCTCGATACGGATCTCGCCGGCCTCAGCCCCCTCGGCGGCGGCCTTGCGCAGCAGGGATTTGATCCGCACCGCCTGGTAGAGGAGGTAAGGCCCGGTACGGCCCTCGAAGCTGGAAAAACGGTCGAGATCGAACACGTAGGACGTGCCGCGGAAGTTCACGAGGTCAGCGAACTTCAGCGCCGCCACGGCCACCTGGTGGGCGGTCGCCTCGAACTCCTCTTCCGGCAACTCCGAGCCGAGGTCCGCCTCGTGCAGGCGCTGGCGGGCCTTGTCCTCGGCCATCTCGATGAGATCGCGAAGCTTGAGCACGCCGCCGGCGCGCGTCTTGAAGGGCTTGCCGTCGGCGCCGTTCATCGTGCCGAAGCCGATGTGGACGAGTGACCCCTCCTTCGCGTAGCCGGCGAGGTAGGCGGCGCGGAACACGGTCTCGAAGTGATCCGCCTGGCGCTGGTCGACCACGTAAAGAACGAGGTCGGGATCGAAGGTCTGCTTGCGGTCGAGGATCGTCGCGAGGTCCGTGGTGCCGTACATCGCCGAGCCTTCGGACGAGACCACCAGCAACGGCGGCACGTCCCGCTTGTCGTCGTTGCGGGCGACGCGGACGATCTGTGCGCCCTGGTCCTCGTAGAGGAGGCTCTGGTCGCGGAGCTCCCCGACCATGCCGGGGATCAGGGGATCGACGTCGCTTTCCCCCCGCCACAGGTCGAAATCGATGCCGAGCGCGTGGAAGTCCCGCTCCAGGGCGGCGCGGGTGATGTCCCGGAAGTGGCGCCACAGGAGGCGATACCCAAGGCGGCCGCGCTGGAGGTCCGCAGTCGCCCGGCGCGCCCGGTCCCGATACTCCGCCTCCTCCCGGGCCCTCGCGGCGGCCATCGGGTAGAGACGGTCGAGGTCAGCCAAGCCCACGCGGGGCGCCACAGCCTCGAAGAACCGGGTCATCGTCGGCTCGTCCGCCGCCTCGCCCTGCAGGTCGATCCACGGCCGCAGGTCCTCGAACTCGTCGTGGCAGGCGACGATCAGGAGGCCCATCTGGAAGCCCCAGTCGCCGAAGTGGGCGTCTCCGAGCGTCTCGTCCCCCAGGGCGCGATGCAGACGCTTGATGGATTCGCCGATGATCGAGGCGCGCAGATGCCCGACGTGCATCTCCTTGGCGACGTTCGGCCCGCCGTAGTCGACGATGACGCGCCGTGGATCGGGCACATAGGGCGCACCCGCACGGTCGTCACGAGCCAACTCCTGCGCCCGAGCGGACAACGCCGCCTCGCTCACGGTCAGGTTCACGAAGCCAGGCCCGGCGATCTCGACGGCGGCGATTGCGGGATGCCCCGCCAGGGCCTCGACCACCGCCGCGGCGATCTCGCGCGGGTTACGGCGCGCGGCCTTGGCGGCGGCGAGGGCGCCGTTGCATTGGAAGTCGGCGAGGTCCGGCCGGTCGGAGGGCGTCACCCGGCCGAAGGCGTCATCCAAGCCGACTTTGGAGAAGGCGGCGCGCACCGCCTCCCCCAGCGTCGCGCGCAGGTCCGTCATTGCTTCGCGGCGGCCACCTGGGCTGTCTCGCCCGCATCCGGGCGGAAGCGCTTACCCTGGCGGTTGAATTCCGCCATCTGCGGAGTGACGTCGAAGCCGACTAGCACCTCGAAATTGGCGCCGCTGACCTTTGCGTCCCTACGCGGAATGACGATCTTGTCTACGGTGTCGGTAACCGTCACGCGATCTTGGCCAGCGGGGAATGTCACGGGAAGCTCGAACCACGCCTTTTGGAGGACGGCGTGATTGCGGTCGGTCACGGCGACCCAGTATTTGTAAGTCTTCTGGCGCCCAGTCGCCGTCGGTCCACGGCCCAGTTCAAAAAGCACCCGCGCGCCGACGGTGATCGGCTCGTCGTTCTTGTAGGCGCAGCCAGAGGCGATGTTTTCGATCTCGCCGGTGTAGCCCACGTTGGTGAAGGCCTCGTGGTTGTCCTTGAATTCGACGAAGCGGGCCGCGTCGTAGAGCACCTTCACGAAGGGGCACGGCCCGGCGTTGTGGACTTTTGGCAGGGGGGCGATGAGGGCGCCGAACTCCTGCTCGCGCTTCTTTCGTTTGGCGTCGTCGTCGCTACCGCTTGGACCGCCGCCGGGACCCCCGGGACCGCCAGCGCCGCCGTGGCCGCCCATCTGGGCGTAGGCGGGCTGATCGACCGCCAGGTTGAGGGCCGCGCCAGAGCCGACAAGGGTCAGGGCCGAGCAGACGGCGAAGAGGGTGTTTCTGATACGCGACATGGCGGTTCGGGTCCGGGTGGTTCGCCCCCCGAGGATGCGGGCTGGACGAGCGGGCGAAGTGGGACGTCGCTTGGTGATAAAGCTTCATGGGGGCCGCCGCAACGCGCGCCCTTGACGCTGGCGGCGAGCCCGGCGATGGCGCGGACGTGGCCGTCTACACCGATATCGCCGAACAGGACCTGGAGAGCTTTCTCGCCGGCTTCGACGTTGGGCGCCCGATCACTTTCAAGGGCATCGCCGAGGGCGTCGAGAACTCCAACTTCCTGCTTGAGACGGAGGCCGGCCGGTTCATTTTGACCGTGTATGAACGACGGGTCCGGCGCGACGAACTGCCGTTCTTCCTCGACCTGCTCAGCTGGCTCGCCGCGCATGGATTTCCAAGCGCCACGCCGATTCCCGACCGGCAGGGCCGAACCCTTGGCGTCCTCAATGACAAACCCGCCGCCCTGGTGACCTTCCTGCCCGGCTTGTCGGTCCGCCGGCCGGACACTGCTCGCTGTCGGGAAGCTGGCGAGGGCCTCGCCTGGCTGCATCAGGCGGCGCAAGGGTTCTCGGGCCGCCGCGCGAACGACCTTGGCCAACCTGCCTGGGGCCGCATGTTCGCGCCGCTCGCCCGGGCCGCTGACGCCCTCAAGCCTGGCCTGGCGCCGGTGATCCGCGCTGATCTCGACGAGCTGGAGGCGGTGTGGCCGCGCGGACTGCCCGAGGGCATCGCGCACGCCGACTACTTCCCGGACAACGTCTTCTTCCTCGGCGGCAAGTTCGCCGGCGCCATCGACTTCTATTTCGCGGCCTGGGACGCCCTCGCCTATGATGTGGGCGTGGCCCTGAACGCCTGGTGCTTCGAGCCGGACGGCGGCTTCAATGTCACCAAGGCCGGCGCCTTCCTGTCGGGTTATCGCCGCCGGCGCGAACTGGACGAGGCCGAGCTTGCCGCCTTGCCGGTGCTCGCCCGGGGGGCGGCGATGCGCTTCTTTCTGACGCGGCTGGCCGACTGGGGCGCCACGCCGCCGGGCTCGCTGGTGCGGCCCAAGGATCCCCTCGAATACGAACGCAAGCTTGCCATCCACCGCGAGGGGCTGGCCCTGATCGGACTGGGCGCATGATCGACGGACGGACCGGCTCGAAGGTCGTCATCTTCACCGACGGCTCCTGCCGCGGGAATCCCGGTCCTGGCGGATGGGCTGCGGTGCTGAGCTTCAACGGACATGAGAGGGAGATCTCGGGCGGAGAAGCGGCGACGACGAACAACCGCATGGAGCTGACCGCCGCCATCGAGGCCCTCGCCGCCCTCAAGCGCCCGTGTGTGGTCGAGCTGCACACCGACAGCCAGTACGTGAAGAACGGCATCACCCAGTGGCTGCCGCTCTGGAAGGCGCGGGGCTGGCGAACCATGACCAAAGGCGCGGTGAAGAACGAGGACCTGTGGCGCCGGCTCGACGAGGCGCGAGCGCCCCACCAGGTCGACTGGCGCTGGGTCAAGGGCCACTCGGGCCATGACATGAACGAGCGCGTCGACGCCCTGGCGCGTCAGGCCATGGAGCGCGCCGAAGCGGAGTTGAAAGCCTGATCCTTACTCCGCCGCGACCGGCTTGCTCGGCCGCGAGACGGGGACGGGAGCGGCGGGCTCCTCGCGCGGGGTGACGAGCTTGCGCAGCCAGGGCGAGAGCCAGCGTTCGATGTCATCCACCACCGCGTAGACCGCCGGGACCAGCACCAGCGAAAGCACCGTGGAGGTGATCAGTCCGCCGATGACGGCGACGGCCATAGGTTGGCGGAACTCCGAGCCCTTGCCCAGCGACAGAGCGGTGGGGAGCATGCCAGCGGCCATGGCCATGGTGGTCATGACGATCGGGCGCGCCCGTTCCCGGCAGGCTTCCATCAGCGCCTCGCGCTGGGAGTGGCCCTCTCGCTCACGCTCGATCGCGTACTCCACGAGCAGGATCGAGTTCTTCGCGGCCAGGCCCATCAGCATCAGGAAGCCGATGAGCGAGGGGATCGAGAGCGACAGGTCTGTCGCCAGCAGGAGGAGCAGCGCGCCGCCGATCGCCGTCGGCAGGGCCGAGAGGATGATCACCGGTTTGAAGAAGCTTCGGAACAGCAGGACCATGACCGCATAGACGAGCCCAATCGCCGAAACGATGGCGACCGCGAAGCCGCCGAACAGTTCCGCGTAGGCCTTCTCCTGGCCCTGGGAGGCGATCGAGACACTCGCCGGAAGGTGTTGCAGGATCGGGAGCTGGTGCACGTGGTTGATGGCGTCGCCGACCTGGGTGTCCCCGGTCGTATCGGCCATGATGATCATGTTCCGCTTGCGGTCGAAGCGGTCGATCTCGGCGGGCCCCGCCTGGAACGCGAGTTGGGCGACGCTATCGAGAGTCGTCGTTCCGCCCGAGGCGGTCGGCAGCCGCAGGTTGCGGATGACCGACAGGTTTGTCCGGTCAGCCTCTGGAAAGCGGACGCGGACCGGGATCCGTCGCTCGCCCTCGTCGAGTTTCGAGACGTTAGCGTCGATGTCGCCGATGGTGGCGACGCGCGCCGCGTCGGCGATAGCCATGGCCGACACGCCGAGCCGCGCCGCCTCGTCGACCTTGGGCCGCACGATCAGTTCAGGACCGCTCGGCGGAGTCGAGGGCCTCGGATCGGCGATCCCAGGCACGGTGCGCATCTCGCGCTGAAGCTCCAGCGCAGCGTCCTCGAGGCCCGCTCCGGTCTCGCTGGTGAGGATCACCTGGACCCCGCCCGAGCCGAAGCCGGAGATGTCGAAGGAAAGCCGGACGTCGGGAATCTGGCGGAGGTACGGGCGCAGCCGGTCGCGGATCTGCGCCACCTTCGCCTTCCGGTTGGGCTTGAGGATCGCCAGGACGGTGCCGTTGTTCACGCCGGAGCTATTCACCATCCCGCCCGGTCCGGAGGAGATGCCGCCGCCGCCCACCTGGGCGAAGACGTCCTCCGTCTCCGGCTGGCGCGCCAGCAGCGCATCGACCTGGCCTACCGTCCGGCGCATGTCCGCCAGGGTGGTTCCGGGAGGAGCCTGGATGTTGATGTAGTAGTAGTTGGGGTTGCTTTCCGGCTGCACGCCCTTCTTCAGGGGAACGAAGAGAAGCATCGACGCGACGAACACGGCCGCGCCAATCAGCACCGCATAGATTCGGTGATCGATCGCCCAGGTGAGGGTGCGCGTATAGTAGCGCGGCAAGGGCTTGCGGATCTTGGCGACCTTCGGCGTCAGTAGATAGGCCGCCAGCAGCGGCGTTAGCAGCCGCGCCACCACCAGGGAGAAGAGCACG
>JAFANN010000172.1 GCA_019232665.1 Caulobacteraceae bacterium
GCGCCGCTGGCCTCGATGTGACGCTGAAGGTCTATCCGGGTGGGCGCCACGAAATGCACAACGAGACCAACCGCGACGAGGTCGTGTCCGACCTCCTGGCGTGGCTGGACGCGGCGGTAGCTGGGGTGGGGAGACGCTAAGTCTGCGCCAACTTCAATATGAGCTCGTCATCCCGCACGCAGCGCAACGCAGTGGAGCGGAGATGCGGGCCCCAGGGGACTGGAACGCACGGCAAGGTTCGCGAACCGCAGCGCCTCGCCCAGTCACCTGGTCCCGGGTCCTCGCTGCGCTCCGCTTCGCTACGGCCCGGGATGACGGGAGGAATAGGGCGCTGAGTGCAACCGTCGCGTCGAATGTGAAAGACGCGGCCGGATCTCTTACTTCTTGATGAAGCCGCCGTACTTGGCGGTGAAGCGGGAGACGCGGCCGCCGCGGTCGACGAGCTGCTGGTTGCCGCCGGTCCACGCCGGGTGGGTCTTCGGGTCGATGTCGAGGTGGAGCGACTGACCTTCCTTGCCCCAGGTGGAGCGGGTGCGGTAGGTCGTTCCGTCCGTCATCGTCACGGTGATGAAGTGGTAGTCGGGATGGGTGTCTTGCTTCATGGCCTGGTCCGCCCGATCTGACGGCGAAGTTGAAACGAAAAGCCCGCCGGGAGCGGCGGGCGTTCGCGAGCGGGGGGTCATACACGACCTGGGTCGGCTCGAGCAAGGGTTCCGCCAAAGATCATGACTTCCCCCGATGCGGGTTCACCTGACGCCGGCCCTGCCGGCCGCGCCGTCGCGCCTTCCGAGGTCGCCGCACGCCGCCCCCGCCGCGACCTCACGCCGCTCTCTCGCCTGTACCCCTTCGTGGGCGCGCACCGCGGCGACGCCATCCTCTCGGTCGTCTTCCTCACCCTCTCGACGACCTTCACCATCGGCCTGACCTTCGCCCTGCGGCGCATGGCGGACCGCGGCCTCGCCAGTCACGCCGCGGGCTCTATCAACCAGGCCTTTCTGATCCTGGGGGCGGTCGCTCTGGGGTTGGCCCTCTCGACCGGCGGGCGGTTCTTCTTCACCCACAAGCTCGGCGAGCGCGTCGTCGCGGACCTGCGCGAGGCCCTCTACGCCCACGTCGTCTCGCTGGACCAGGCCTTCTTCATGGCCACCCGCACCGGCGAGGTGCTGTCGCGAATGACCACCGACCTCGCCATCGTCGAGGCCATGGTCGGGGCGACGGTGGCCGTGGCCCTGCGCAACGCCCTCACGGTGGTCGCCGCTTTGGCGGTGATGATCGTGGTCAATCCCGCACTGACGGGGTTCGTCGGGCTGATCGTGGTGCTGATCCTGCTGCCGCTGTTCGCGGTCGGCCGCCAGGTGCGCCGGCTCTCGACGGCGGCTCAGGCCCGCTTCGCCGACGCCGTGGGCTACGCCGGCGAGACCCTCGACGCCCTGGAGACAGTGCAGGCGTTCGGCCGTGAGGCCTCGGTCGCCGCCCGCTTCCGCGACGCCGTCGAAATGGCGTTCCGCACCTCCCTCGCCCGCATTGGCGCGCGGGCGATCATGACCATCCTGGTGATGATCCTGGCCGCCGGCGGCTTCGGCCTCGTCCTCTGGCGCGCGGCCCTGGACGTCTTCGTCGCCAACACGATGACGCCGGGCGCCCTCTTGCAGTTCGTCCTGCTCGCGGCGCTGGCGGCCGGCTCCGTCGGGTCCCTCGGCGAAGCCTGGGGCGACGTGCAGAAGACGGCAGGCGCCATGGCGCGGATCGGCGAGATTATGGACGCGCGCCCCTCGATCGTCGCGCCGGCAAGGCCCCAGCCGATGCCGGTCCCAGCGCGTGGCGCGATCGAATTCCAAGATGTCCGCTTCTCTTATCCCGGACGCCCTGACCTGCCGGCGCTCGACAGCTTCGACCTGACGGTGCAGCCGGGCGAGCGCGTGGCCCTGGTGGGGCCGTCGGGAGCGGGCAAGAGCACCGTCCTGCGGCTCCTGCTCCGCTTCTATGATCCGGACAACGGCGCGGTGCGGATCGATGGGATTGACCTTCGCGAGGCGGATCCGGCTGAGGTCCGCGCCCGAATTGCGCTCGTCGCCCAGGACGCGGCGCTGTTCTCCGGATCGGCTGCGGAGAACCTCGCCTTCGGCCGCGAAGGCGCGAGCGAGGCCGAGATCGCGGCGGCCGCGCGCGCGGCCCAGGCTGAGGCTTTCCTCGCCGCCCTGCCCGGCGGCATGGCCGCCCCGCTTGGCGAACGGGCCAAGACCCTCTCGGGCGGCCAGCGCCAGCGGATCGCCATCGCCCGCGCCCTCGTGCGCAGCGCGCCGATCCTGCTGCTGGACGAGGCGACCAGCGCGCTGGACGCCGAGAACGAACGCCTGGTCCAGCGGGCGCTGCACGACGCCATGGCCGGACGCGCCAGCCTCGTCATCGCCCATCGCCTGTCGACGGTGCTCGAAGCCGACCGCATCGTGGTGATGGACCAGGGCAAGGTCGTCGAGCAGGGCGCGCACACGGAACTCATCGCCCGCGGCGGCCTTTACGCGCGACTCGCGGAGCTCCAGTTCGGCCTGCAGGCGGCCTGACGCCGCCGCGCCGACGGCGCGGCGGAGGGAAGGCTTGAACCTTGTCCACCTGATCTTCGGCCGGCGGCTGGCCAACAGCGAGATGGAAGGCCGACGGATCTCGTGGTTCGAGGCCGTGCCGGCCATGGGGCTCGACGGCCTTGGTTCGGCGTCATATGGCCCCGAGGCGGCCCTGACGATCCTGGCCCCGCTGGGCGCAGCAAGCCTGGCCTACGTCGGCTGGGTGATGGCCCCCATCATCGTCCTCCTGGCCATCCTCTACATGTCCTACCGGCAGACGGTGCTCGCCTACCAGACCAATGGCGGCGCCTATACCGTGGCCAAGGACAACCTCGGGCGCCACGCCAGTCTCGTCGCCGCCGCGGCGATCATGATCGACTACACCCTCAACGTGGCGGTGGGCATCTCGGCAGGCGTCGGCGCCCTGACATCCACCCTTCCCCACCTGCAGCCATACACGCTGCACTTTTGCCTGGCGGTCCTGGCGGTGGTCACCATCGCCAACCTGCGGGGCACGCGGGAGGCGGGCCTGCTGTTCTCGGCGCCCACCTATGTCTTCATGGCGAGCTTCCTCGGCCTCTGCGTGGTTGGCGTCGCCCGGATCCTGGCCAGTGGCGGCCATCCTCACCCAATCGTCGCGCCGCCGCCGCTCCCGCACGCTGCAGGAGCCATCTCCGCCTGGCTGCTGCTCAAGGCCTTCTCCGCCGGCTGCACGGCCATGACCGGAGTCGAGGCGGTGTCGAACGGCGTGGGCGCCTTCAAGGAACCGGTGGCGGACCAGGCGCACCGCACGCTGACCATCATCTGCGTCACGCTCGGCCTCCTGCTCGCCGGCGTCGCCGCGCTCGCCCATGGCTATGGCCTGACGGCGATGGATCAAACCAAGCCCGGCTACCAGAGCGTGCTTTCGCAGCTGGCGGCGGCGGTGGCGGGACGTGGAGCGGTCTATGACGTGGCGATGGCCAGCGTCCTGGCGGTGCTCTGCCTCTCGGCGAACACCAGCTTCGTCGCCTTTCCGCGCCTCTGCCGGCTGGTCGCCGAAGATGGCTTCCTGCCTCGCCCCTTCGCGATCCCGGGCCGCAGGCTGGTGTTCTCGGTCGGCGTGGTGTTCCTGACCGTCGCTGCCGGAGGTCTGCTGATCCTGTTCAAGGGCATCACGGACCGCCTGATCCCTCTCTTCGCGATCGGCGCATTCCTCACCTTCACCATG
Organism: Caulobacteraceae bacterium; assembly: GCA_019232665.1. Taxonomy (GTDB): domain Bacteria; phylum Pseudomonadota; class Alphaproteobacteria; order Caulobacterales; family Caulobacteraceae; genus Acaudatibacter. Next base: position 3,772 of record JAFANN010000172.1, read on the forward strand.
AGCCAGGTGGGGATGGTGGCGCACTGGCGCCGTCAGAGCGGGCACAACCGCGCGCGCCTGGCGATCAACGCCGCGGGGGCATCGGTCACGTCAGCGGCTCTGGTGGTGATCACCGTCACCAAGTTCGTCGCCGGCGCCTGGATCGTCGTCCTCGCCCTGCCCGCGCTGTTCGGCCTGCTGCTGGCGATCCGGCGCTACTACGATCGTCTCGACGCCCAGATCGGATGCATCGGACCGTTCGCCGCGGACGAGCGCCAGCCGCCGACGATCCTCGTCGCGTTCGAGGGGCGCAACCGCATGACCGACCGCGCGATCGCATTCGCCATGAGCCTGTCGCCGGATGTCATCGCTATCCATCTCACGCGCCTGGAGGGGCCGGACGAGGAGGAGGACAGCCGCGCCTTCCGCCACACCTGGAAAGAACAGGTGGCCGATCCGCTGGAGGCGCAGGGCCGCACGCCGCCGCGCCTTGTGCTGCTGGCCGCGCCCCTCCGCCAGATCCACAAGCCGCTGCTCGAATTCATCGACAAGCTCGACACGCGGACGCCGGGGCGGGGGGTCGCGGTGTTGATCCCCGAGCTCGTCCTGAATCACTGGTGGGAGATCCCACTGCACGCGCGCCGAGCCGACAGCCTCCGCCACGCCCTCCTCGCCCACGGCGGGACGCGCCTGAACCTGATCACCTCCCCGTGGCGTCGATCGGACTAAGCCGGCGGCGGAAGGCCGCGCCAACTAAATCCGGCGATGATCAGGCGTCCGCGAGCCGTCTGGCCGTCCGCGCATGGGCGTGGGCGATGGCGACGGCGAGGGCGTCGGCGGAGTCGGAGGTGGTGGGGCCGGCGCTTGGAAGCAGGCGGGCGACCATGAAGGCGACCTGGGCCTTGTCGGCGCCACCGACACCGACCAGCGCCTTCTTGACCACCTTGGCCGCGTATTCGGCGACCGGCAGGCCGGCCCTCGCGGGAGCGATCATCACCGCAGCGCGGGCGTGGCCGAGCTTGAGCGTCGATTGGCCATTGGCGGTGACGAAGGTCTCCTCCACCGCCGCCTCGTGAGGCGTGTGCGCGGCGATCACCTCCGCGACGGCTTCGAACAGGGTCAGCAAGCGCTCCGAAAGCGCCAAGTCGGGGGCGGGCGCGATCACGCCGTGGGCGATGTGCGTGAGTCGCGACCCCTCGATCGCGACGACGCCCCATCCGGTCCGTCGCAAGCCCGGATCCAGGCCAAGGATGCGAATCGGGGGCGCCATGGTTCCTCAGCATCGTCCGCCGGGGCTCCGACGTGAAGTCGGCTCGCTTTGTGACTGTGCAGTGTTGAGATAAGCTTTCCGCATGACCGGCCGCGCCACCCTCTATTGCGCCAATTCCAACCGACCCCGCGGGGTTCGGACGGATCGGCGCGCGCGAGACTAGACGCCCGGTTCCTTCCCGCCCCGCCGCATCTGGCGGGGCCGATGATCGTCTCCGCCGGCGCTTTGCCAAAGAGAGAGACGATGACTGAGACACCGACGCTTCCCGATCTCGAGCTGCCGATCCGAACGGAGCGGCTGATCCTTCGCGACTTCCGCGCCGAGGACTTCGAGGCCGTACACGCCTACGCCAGCGATCCCGAAGTCGTCAGGTTCATGCCTTGGGGTCCCAACACCGAGGATGACACCCGCGAGTTCCTCACGCGCGTCGTCGCGGATGCCGCTGCCCAGCCCCGCGCGGAACACGGGCTTGCCGTCGAGCTTTCCGAGGAAGGCTGCGTCGTCGGATCCATCGCCCTACATCCCATCGACCTGCCCAACCTCACCATGATGATGGGCTATTGCCTGCGACGCGACCGGTGGGGCCGCGGCCTGGTGTCGGAGGCGGCCCGGGCCCTGTTCAACGTCGGCTTTGGCCAGCTTGGCCTGCACCGCATCTTCGCCACCTGCGACACGCGCAACGCCGGTTCGTGGCGGGTGATGGAGAAGCTGGGCATGCGTCGCGAGGGCCTGCTGCGGAAGGACCGCCAAGTCCGCGGCGAATGGCGGGACACATTCGTCTACGCCATCCTCGCCGAAGAGTGGCCCGGCTGAAGCGGCTTGCGGCGGCGCCAACGCGCCGCCAATGCTTGCGACATGGAACGTCCCGTCCTCGAGACCGGCAGACTGATTCTCCGTCCGCCGGAGGCGCAGGACTTCGACGCCTGGGCCGAGTTCTGCGCCGACCCCGCCTCGATGCGCTGGCTGGGCGGCGAGCTGCCAAGGCCGGCGGCGTGGCGGAACATGCTGACCATGAGCGGCGCCTGGGTCCTGCAGGGCTTCGGCTATTTCTCGGTGATCGAGAAGGCGAGCGGCGAATGGGTCGGGCGTGTCGGCCCCTGGTTCCCCGAAGCCTGGCCTGCGCCCGAGGTCGGCTGGGGAATCCTGCGCAGCCGCACCGGGCGCGGCTATGCGGTCGAGGCCGCCACGGCGGTCATGGACTTCGCCTTCGACGTGCTGGGATGGGAGCGGACGATCCACATCATCCACCCGGAGAACACGCCATCGCAGGGGGTCGCGCGCCGCCTCGGGTCGGGCCTGCTGGGACCGGTGAGCCTGCCGGCGCCGCTGGAGTCGTGGCCGGCGGAGGCGTGGGGCCAGACCCGCGAGGCGTGGCGCAGTCGCGTCAGGCCGTAAGCCTGGCCATCACCACTTCGTCGATGTCGGCGTTGGTCCAGACGTTCTGGACATCGTCGTCGTCTTCAAGGGCCTCGATCAGCTTCAGCACCGTTGGCGCATCGTCTTCCGCAACGGGCGTGTCGGTCTTCGCCCGCCAGATGATCGCGGTCGACTTGGCCGGTCCGAGCGAGGCTTCCAGGGCTTCGGCCACCGCGCCCAGATCCTCGAAGGCCGTGTAGATGATGTGGCCGTCTTCGGGGTCGCTCTCGGCGTCCTGGGCGCCGGCCTCGATGGCGGCTTCCATGATCTGGTCCTCGGAGCCGGCGGCGACCGGGTAGATGATACGGCCGAGGCGCTCGAACATGAACGACACCGAATTCGTCTCTCCGAGGTTGCCGCCGTTCTTGCCGAACAGGGAGCGGACGTTGGCCGCCGCCCGGTTGCGATTGTCGGTCAGCACCTCGACGATGATCCCCACGCCGCCGGGGCCGAAGCCCTCGTAGCGGATCTCTTCCATCGTGTCGGCGTCGCCCGCCTGACCCTTCTTGATCGCCCGGTCGATGTTGTCCTTGGGCATCGACTCGGCCTTGGCGTTGGCGATGGCCAGGCGCAGGCGGGCGTTGGCCGACGGATCGGGCACGCCCTGCTTGGCCGCCAGGGTGATGTCGCGGGAGAGCTTCGAGAACAGCTTGGAGCGGATCGCGTCCTGCTTGCCCTTGCGAAACTGGATATTCTTGAACTTGGAGTGGCCGGCCATCGTTTGGTGCAAGGCTTGGGTAAAAGGGAGCGGCGTGTTTAGCGCCGCCGCCCGCCCGGCGCAAAGAATCGTCTGGCCCAGGAGCAGCGCATGTCCGTCGAGACCGATCCGTTGGATCCGGAAACCCTGCCCGAGCCGATCGTCGAGTGGCAGCCGAACCGGCGGGTCGCCCAGGGGCCGGCGGTCGGCGGAGCCGTGATGGGCGCGGCCCTGCTCGGCGCCCTGGCGATGGGCGCCCTGACCATCGGCGCTTTGGCGATCGGCGCGGTCGCTGTGGGCCGTATGCGCATCGGCACCCTCGAGGTCGGCCGGCTCGTGCTCCACCGGGAGGATTAGGGGAGCGTAAGGTTTTCTACCGGCTCTCCTTTTTCTAAATCGTCATGGCGGGCCGTAAGTGCCGGCCACCCATGCTTCAGCTTGATGGGAGTGGCGTGAATTGCGGGAGCTCACGCTCCCCGCGGAATCTCCACCACGTGCAGGGTCGCGCCTGCGTAGTCTCGGTAGACGATGCGGATCGACTGGCGGTCGACTGAGCAGGCGATGAAGCCGGACTCGACCGAGCAGAAGTCGCCGCCGTCGTCCTCGCAGGCCTTGCGGGTCTTCGAGCCGGCGCCGGTGCAGACATAGTGCGCGCCGGACTTCTCGACGTGCTGCAGGTCGTGGTCGTGGCCGTTGAGGTAGAGCGGCACGCGGTGGGCGCGAAGGATCGGATCGACCTTGGCCTGCATGTCCTTGGGGGCGCCGCCCTCCTCGCCCGCAGCGTCCACTCGCAGCGGCCAGATGGGATGGTGGCCGACGACGATCTTCCAGTCCGCGCTCGAACGGCCGAGCGCCGCATCGAGCCAGGCGAGCTGGGCGGCGGTGTCCTGGCCGGCGACCTTCACCTTCTTCGCCCCGTCCGCGTAGTAGCTGGAGATGAAGGGCGAGGTGTCGATCAGGAAGAACTCGACCCGGGCGCCGTCGGGGGCGGTCTCGGAGAGGCTGCGCCAGCGCGCGGGCAAGCGCCAGCGGCGGCTGCGGGCCGTGTAGTCGATCTGGGCCTGGGCGTTCCCGTGATAGTCGTGGTTGCCGAGGATGACGTGCCAGGGGACCTGCAGGGACGGGGCCGAATAGACGTCGTCGAACGAGGTCTTCCACTGCGGATCGTCGACGCCGGCGACGCCGTCCTCGTAGAAGTTGTCGCCCACCGAAATGACGAACCGGGCGTTCACGGCCGCGGCCGTCTCGCCCATCCGCGCGGCTACCTCCGCCTGGTGGAAGGCGCCTTCGCGTCCCCAGTCGCCGACGGCGAGGAAGTTGAGGGCCTTGCCGCTCGATTGCGCGAAGGCGGCGAAGGCCGGCGCAGCGAGCGCGACGCCGAGGCTCTGGAGGGCCGTCCGACGGGTGGGCCAAGCAGCGCGCATGCGGATCGGTCTCCGAGAGAGCAGAGCGCGGCCATAGCCGCGATCCGCTACGGAAGCGTGACAGGCGCGCAACCGCCCCGTGGGCGCGAGCTCAGGCGGCTTGCGAGGAAAGCACCGCGGGGATCGTCTGGGCGAGCCGGCCGCCGATGCGGATCGGCTCGATGCGCACGGCAAGGCCCGTCGCCGGATCGGTCTCCACGTACACCCCACAGACGGTCGCCGGGCCCTCGGCGGGCTTGTAGCGACCCCCGCTGATGCGGGTGGTGAACCGGCGCAGCGGCTCATCCTTCTGATTGCCGATGACGCTGTCGTAGTCGGCGCAGGCGCCCGCATCCGTCTGATAGGCGGTCCCCTGGTCGAGGATCTGGGCGTCGGCGGTCGGGACGTGGGTGTGGGTGCCCACGACCAGGCTCGCGCGGCCGTCGCAGAAGTGGCCCATGGCCATCTTCTCGGAGGTAGCTTCGGCGTGCATGTCCACCACGATGGCGTCAGCCGCTTCCCCAAGGGGGCAGGCCGACAACTCCCGGTCCACAGCCGCGAAGGGATCGTCCAGGGCGTCCATGTGCACCCGGCCGAGCAGGTTGATGACGAGCACGCGCCGTCCGCCCTGCGCGTCGAACAGTTGCGCGCCGCGCCCGGGGGCGTTGGACATCGCCGGATAGTTCAGCGGCCGGATCAGCCGCGGCTCGCGGACGATGTAGGTCAGGGCTTCCTTCTGGTCCCACGAATGGTTGCCCAGGGTCAGGGCGTCGGCGCCGGCGTCGAAGAGCTCACGCGCCGTGGCCTCGGTGACGCCAAACCCCGCCGCAGCGTTTTCGGCGTTGACGATCACGAAATCGAGGGCGAGGCGCCGACGCAGGCCCGGAAGGTGCTCCGCCAGTCCCTCACGACCGGAACGACCGACGACGTCTCCAAAAAAAGCGAGTTTCATCAATAGTCCTTAGCATCAGAATAGGCGCCAGCCCCTCTCGGTGACAACCGCATCCAGTCTCTGATCGTGCGCTTCCCGCGGCACGCGTTCGACTTTCTGCGCCTCGAAGGCCAGTCCCGCCGCAAGCACTGTCCCGCGCGCCCGAAGCGCCCGCAGCGTGCGGTCGTAATAGCCGCCGCCCCACCCCAATCGATAGCCCTCCATATCGAACGCCAGCAACGGCAGGATCACGAGGTCGGGATCGAGCTCTTCGGCCCCGGGCGCTGGCGCGGGCAAGCCCGCCGTGTCCGGCGCGAGCGGTCCGCCCTCGGCGCGGAAGATGAGCGGCGCGTCCCGCTCGACGACGACCGGCAGCAGGATCTGGACGCCGGCGGCGCGCAGGCGCCGGGCGATCGGCTCCGGATCGATCTCGGAGCGCATCGGCAGGTAGATCGAGGCGGCGCTTGCGCCTGCGACGACGGTATCGGGAATGGACGCGGCGGCGCGCTCGCCGGCGTCGGGGGCGGCGCGCGCCAGCTCGGCCCGCAGGGTCCGCGCCTGACGCCGCAGACTGGACTTCGTCAGGCGCATGCGGATTTGAAGGCGATGGAAAAGAGGGTGGCGGCGCCGCGAAGCCGTGAAGGCGTGTTCAATCCCCTCGGACCTGGAAAAACCAGGTGGGCGCCGTTTGGCCAAGACCACGGTCCGGGCCAGGGACAGCTCCCTATCGAGATGATTACGGTCCCCGGGATGTGAAGCCTTCGACGCGAGACGCAGCAAGACCCGCCGGGCCCCAACTTAGGCGCCGGGACGGACTGTCTCAAGGCGGCAAAAGCCTCACGATCGGGGAAGATCACTCCCAGTCCGCGCCGATGCCGTCGATCCGCTTGGCCGCCTCGGCGATGATCTCGCCGGCCTGGACTTCCAGATTGACGAGATCGATTCCGAGCTTCGCGGCCGCCTCTTCCGCGGCGCTCGCCCGCGCGAGCGCATTGGAAAGCTCCTCCGCCAGCATCAGCGCGGCGAGCAGCAGGCGGCGAGACTCGCCGGACGCGCTCTTGGGAGGAACCTGGCGCACCTTCGCGTCGACCACCTCGGCGAGCGAGCGCAGCTGCGCCTCGTGGCCGGCCTCGCAGCCGATGTCGTAGGTTCGGCCGGCGACCTTCAGCTTGACCTTCGCCATCAGACCTTGGCGCCCTGCTCTGCGAGCACCTCATTGATCTGGTTGATCGCACGGTCCAGAGCGGCCGCCGCCGCGGCGCCCGCGACTTCGAGCTCCTGCGCCCGCGTGCGCGTCGCTCGCAGCTCCGCCGTCAGGCGCTCGTAGTCCTCCGCATCGGCCAGCCGACGGGCGATGCGCCCCTCCAGCCGCGACAGCGCGCGCTCAAGCCGCCACCCCG
>JAFANN010000207.1 GCA_019232665.1 Caulobacteraceae bacterium
CCGGGCGGATGGTCGAGCCAGCGGCATTGGCACACCCACGAAGACGAGTTCGTCTACATCCTCGAAGGCGAAGTGGTCCTGGAAGAAGACGGCGGCGAGACGGTGCTGCGCGCCGGCGACTGCGCGGCGTTTCCCAAGAACTCCGGAAACGGCCATCACCTGATCAACCGATCAGCCGCGGTTGCGCTCTATCTGGAGGTGGGCTCCCGCTCGCCGGAAGACCTGACCACCTGCTCGGACATCGACATGATGAGCCCGGCTACGGACGGCCGCTTCCTGCACAAGGACGGGACGCCCTACCCTGAACCGAAGGGCGCGACCCGCTTGCCGTGATCGCGCGTCGTCAGTTCGGCATCGGAGGCGGGCCGGGCGGGGCCTTCGGGAACGCCGGCAGACCCTCGTGCATCAGGTGCCAGGGCGGCGCCGAGGACGTGTAGAGGTGAAGCATGGGGGTCAGGTCGGAGCTGTCGTCGAGGGCGCCCAGCTTGATCGGCGTGAAAGGCGCGTTCGGCGGCAAGCTCCAGAGGGGCGTGCCGCAATTCGGGCAGAACGCCCGGCCGACGTCGCCGCCGCTGTCGCCCTTGCTGCGATAGATCCTTGCTTCGCCCTTGGTGACCTCGAAGGCGTCATTGGGCGCGAGGGCAACATAGTTGGGGCCCCCACCGGAGGCTTTCTGGCAGTCGGTGCAGTGACAAACCCCGACGCCCATGAATGGGCCGGTGACCTTGAATCTGACTGCGCCGCACGCGCATCCGCCTGTGCGTTCCGCCATCGTCTCCTCCCACAGCTCGGTGGCCCGTCCCGACTCAGCCCCAGGCGAGGAATGGGTGCAAGGGGACAATCGTCAACTCGAGCGGTCTGCGCCCCATCAGGCGAGGAAGGCGCGGATCTCGGCGGCGACCTCCGCCGCATGGGTCTCGAGGGCAAAGTGGCCGGTGTCGAGGAAGGTCACCCTGGCGTCCGGGATGTCGCGCTTGAAGGCCTCGGCGCACTCTCGCGAAGTCATCGCGACGCGCCGGTCGGATCCGGATCTCATTTTGCCCCATGGCGCGAGACTATGCGCCGACTGTCGGGGCTGGCGCATCAAGCGGACGCGTCGCCTCGCAGGGCGCCGCCCAACAGCAGGTAGGCCAGGCCCGAACTGATGAAGTTGACGCCGATGATGATCCCAAGCGCGATCAGCGAAACGCCGGGCCATCCGGCGATGATCACCAGCGCCACGATCACGCTCGCCACCGCTGAGATCAGCATCCAGAACCAGCCCCTTGCCGGGCGCAGTTCGAACGCCAGGACAGCCTCGAACGCGCCCTGGATCATGAACAGTATGGCCAGGCAGAGCGTGATCGCCAGGGCGCCGCCGAGCGGCCTCGCCAGGATGAAGACGCCCGCCGCAAGGGCGAGCAGCCCAAACAGCAGGGCGCCGAAGAAGGGCCCGGCGCCTCGGATCGAGAACGCGCCGAACAGACTGGCGACTCCGGAAAAGATCAAGATCCATCCCACGAGCAGGGTCGCCGCCAAGGTCGAAATCATCGGGAACACCAGGGCGGCGATCCCGATGACCAGGAACGCGAGCCCCAGCCACATCAGGTGGCCCGCTTCCTTCCGCACCTGGGCCTGAAACGGATGATCCAGAAACGACGTGCTCATCACCTCGCCTCCCTTTCCTATAAGCGCGACGCCAAAATCGCGACGCCACGCGTCGCGCGTCGTCGCGGACTTATGTGGCAGTCTTAGACGCGCGACTTCGCTGCGCGTTGATCCTCCGCAAGCGCGGCAGGACGGCGCGCGCCCTCAGAGCACAATCCGTTCAGGCGGAGCCAGCCTGAACGGAGTGAACGTGCTCTAAATTCAAAAGTGTAGAGCCTGATTCACCGTCCGCATCTGTTCCGTGCAAACGGATCAGGCTGTAGATTTCACCGCGAGAAGCGGCGGCTTATTGGGGCTGAGTCGGCGCTGGGGCCGGCGCCGGCGCGGCTGCGGTGGCCGAAGCGTCCGCAGCGCCGCCGGTGCTGGCCTGCTGCGCCATCGCCATACGCTCCTTGGGCGAGGCCTTCAGGTAGTCGTCGACCTGGGCGTAGGGGATCGGGTTCTCCGGCGCGGCGTACGCCTCGTGCGCGCCGCGCCGCATGCTCTTCGCCGCGTGGTGGTGCTTCGCCTTTTGCGGAGCGGCGGCGGTGTCGGAGCCGCTGGCGGCGGCGGCCTGAGCGGCGGCGCCACCGGCTGCGAACACTGCGACGGCAGCGCTCATGATCAGGATCTTCGCGTTCATCTCGCTTACCCTCCATTGTCGGAACGCGACCGAGCCCAGAGCACGTGGGGACGCACGACTGGGGCGTAGGACGCGTTGCACATCGACGCCGCAAGCCTAACCGCGCCCTGTGGCCGCGCTTTGATGATCCTCAATGCGTTTGGTCGAAAATGCGCATTTTGCGCGCCGGAGGCTCGGACATGACAGTGGCCGGGCGTCGCCGCCTGGCCACTGAAGTCACACTGCATTGACGCCGCGGTTATTGCGGCTGGTTCGGCCCTGACATGTTCGGCGTGCCCGCTGCGGGGGTGCCGGGCGCGTCTGAGCCGTTATGGCCCTGACCCATCGTTGGCGTCTGGTTGGCCGATCCCGTAGTGGCGCCGTTGACCGGCGGATTGGTGTTCATCGCGCCAGGTCCGCCCGTGTTTGGGCTGCCCATGGAGTTCTGGGGCGCCATCGATTGATTGTCGGAGCCCGCCGCGCCCATGTTGGATTGGGAGGTTGGAGGAGGGCTGGCCGCAGGCGCGGTGGCTGCCGGTGCTGTGGCCGAGACGTCGGCGGACGTGCCGGTGTTGGCCTGCTGCGCCATCGCCATCCGCTCCTTGGGCGAGGCCTTCATGTATTGATCGAGCTGGGCGTAGGGGATCGGCTGAGCCGGGGCTGCGTACTGGCCGCCCCTGCTGTGGCGCTCGTTCGACGCCATGCGCTTGTGGTGGGCGTGGTGCTTCGCATGAGCCTTGGCGCCCGTGTCGGAAGCGGCGGGGGCGGATGTCGCCCCGGTTCCTGCCGATGAGCTCGAGCTCATCGAGCCGGTGGACGTGGTCGATTGGGCGGCGGCGGCGCCGGCGACCAGAACGGCGACCGCGACACCCGTGACCAGGATCTTCGCGTTCATCTTGGATTTTCTCCCACGACTGTTCGAGCGCGACTTTCGCGCCACAGGTTAACGGCCCGCGGCTTGGTTTCGTTGCGCGCGGACGAAGACGCCTGAAACCGAACGAAATCAGCGCTCTTTTTCGCCGGGTTTGCAAGCGGACCAAGGTCGAAGGGGGAGGATCGAGGCGCCTTTGCGCCGCGATCGGACCAGTTCCCCTAGCCAAGGCAGGCGGGAGCGATTTACCAATTTGGCGTGAGATGAGGCCACGAGGCGATCCATGACGCCAGCCAAGCCCGCCCTGCTGATCATGCAGCCGCACCTTGGGATGCTCGGGCCGATCCTCGAGGAGCATTTCACGGTCTGGCGGTTCTGGGAGCATCCGCCGATCGAGGCCAGGGAAACCATCGAAGCTATGGTCGTGGCCGGAGAGTTCCCGGTCGACAAGGACCTGGCCGAGGGCCTACCGCGGCTGTCGCTGATCGCCTGCTTCACCGTCGGCTACGACGGCGTGGATCTCGAATGGGCGCAGGCGAAGGGCCTGAAAGTCACCCATTCTCCGCACGTGAATCACGAGGACGTCGCCGACCACGCGATGGGGCTGATCCTGGCGGCGTGGCGGCGCATCGCCGAGGGCGACCGGCATCTTCGGGCCGGCGAGTGGAAGCCGACGGGTAAGATGGTCACCCCGACCCTCAAGGGCCGGAAGGTCGGGATCGTCGGCCTGGGCGACATCGGGACCGCCGTCGCGAACCGGTGCGCGCCCTTCGGTCTGGAAGTCGCCTGGTGGGGTCCGCGCGAGAAGCCTGACGCGCCGTTCCCGCGCGCGCCGAGCCTCATGGACCTCGCGCGCGACAGCGACATCCTGGTGGTCGCCTGCCGCGCCAACGAGGAGACCCGCGGCCTGATCTCGAAGGAGGTGATCGAGGCGCTCGGTCCGGAGGGCCTGCTGGTGAACGTGTCCCGGGGCCAGGTGGTGGACGAGGACGCCGTGATCGACGCCCTCAAGTCCGGCCGCCTCGGCATGGCGGCCCTCGATGTCTACGCCCAGGAGCCCACGCCGCCCGAGCGATGGGCGGATGTCCCGCACACCGTGCTGACGCCGCACACCGCCGGGGCGACGTCCGCCGCCGTGCCGAAGATGGTGGCCCTCACCGTCGCCACCCTGCGCCGCCACTTCGCCGGCGAAGCCCTCGAGAACGAGGTCGTCGGATGAGCGAGGCGGCCGGAACCGTCCTTATCGCCGGCGCGAGCGGGGTGATCGGGCGATCGGCTGTCTCCCATTTCGCCAGCCA
>JAFANN010000217.1 GCA_019232665.1 Caulobacteraceae bacterium
ACAGACATCTCCAATGCCGATTGCGTCCAGAGCAGCCGGCCGAATTCGAGGCCGCCCATGATGAGGAGGAACAGAGTGGGGGCGATCAAAGCGAATTCCACCGCCACCGCTCCCAATCGCTCCGATCGGAGCCGCTTGAGTTGAAGCCGGCGTTGGTTCTTTGGACGGACCGCTTCCATCACTGGTAACGCACCGTGGCGGTCGTCGAGATCGTGCTCGGCAAAACCAGTCCGGTCCACGACAGCACTGGCGAGAACGACGCCTGCGCATATGACACCGCGTAGGTGCCTGATGCGGCGCAAGTCGCCGAGCAAGTCGTTGATAGGGTGCTCGTCCCGCCCGAGGTGTTCACATATCCGGTGTACGAGCAGTTGGCCGCCTTGCCTGGCCCGGTGCCCGAGGTCTGGATGCCGGAGCCAAGCGGAGTCGCGCTCGTCTCGGCGGAGGTAATAAGGGTCGTCGTACAGGGCTGGCTGTTCTGGGCGGCGGCGACGGCGGCCTCGGCGCCCGCGTAGGCGGCCGCATGAACTTCCATCGTCTCGTAGGCGAAACTTCCGAAATCGAAGATCCCCATCATCAGGAGCATCATGAACGGGAGAGCCAGAGACAGCTCGAGTGCGGCGACGCCGCGGGTGTCGGCCGCCAGAGCCCAAACCGCGACCGACCGCCGCGGCCGCGGCCCGCGCGATAGCGCAATGACCTTACTGAGATCAAATAAATCAAGCATACAGCAACTCGGACTTTGCCGCCCTTTGTCCGAAGGAGCGTTATATTAACAATTCCCAAACTTATGGACGAGAAGTTTCGATGACGACTTTCTTAAAATTGCTACGGTCGATACAGACCGGGAGATTCTGAAAGTTTCGAGACGCCTATACGTCGCCACGTCAGCAAACGACTGGCGTCACGTCGGATAGGTGACTTAAAATTCGCGACATATTAAAAATATTAACCACTCTAGCAAAGGCGCCGCCCAGAGAACGCTCTTGTCTTGGGAGGCCTTTTCAACAACTACTCGACCGGAGAAATCCTCCCATGATCGTCACGTGGCTCTCTCAGTCGACCAGGTCCGCCTCGTATTCCGGAGAAGGTGCGCGCCTCGCGCCCTCGGTCGGGCTCTGGCGACGTCCCGGATCTCTCCGCGGTGAGCCTTTTGAACTACGAAGGTAGCGGCCTGTTCGCTTTCACCGGCGCGCCAAGCCGGTTGGAGTTCAGGATCGCCGGCGCGGTCTGCGCGATCATCGTTGTTCTGCTCGTGCTGGCGACGCCGTTCGCCAGGATACCCCTACCGCCTGCGCCGGCCTTCGTGGGGGCGTACGCCGCCTGGTTCGCGCTTGCGGAGGCGGTCATCGCGTTCCTGATGTTCGCCCTCTTCCTGAACTACCGGTCCCCGGGACTCTTCGCACTGGCCGCCGGCAGCCTGCTGATGCCCCTTGCGCTGGTGTTCTACATCTCCACGCACGGCTTCCCCTCGCCCAGACCGACAGCGGGTTCGGGCCTGGCTACGCTCTGGGGCGCAGGCTTCCCGTTCTTCGTCCTTCTCTACGTCGGTCTTGGCGGGTCTTCGGACCGAAGGGACAGGATCTGGAGACCCGCCACGTGGCGCCCGAGCGTCCAGGTGGCCGCATTCATCGGCGTTTCGATCGTGACATGCGCCGCCCTGGGAGCGGTCATCACGCCAGTAAGCCTGTCGGTCATGGCCCCCAAAGGGGGGCGGTGGCCGGTGGCGTACCACGTCGTTTGTTTCGTCGTCGCGCTCGCCGCGGGGATTTCATTCGCAGCCCTTGCGTTACGGCGCTCGCGAAGCGTGCTCGATCTTTGGTTGATGGTCGAGATGGCCGCGCTGGGCGCGGACCTGACGCTCAACGGCTTCAGCGACGTACAATATGACTTTGGCTGGTACGCCGGCCGCGCGTTCGGGCTCGTCGCCGCGAGCAGCCTGCTGCTGGCCCTCCTCATCGAGAGCGCCGCCCACTATGGGCGCCTTGCCGAACTGAACGAGGCTCTCGTGGTCTCAAATCGGGCTCTCGAACATCTCTCCCTGCACGATGGCCTCACGGGCCTGCCGAACCGGCGGTACTTCGACACCTACCTTGGCCGTCAGGTGCTGCTGATGCGTCGCCGCCAACAGAACCTCGCGCTGGTGCTCATCGATGTGGACAGCTTCAAGGCCTACAACGACCTTTACGGACATCAGGCTGGCGACGAGTGTCTCAGCCGCGTGGCCGTCGCTCTGAAGTCGTGCTGCCGGCGTCCGGCGGAGATGGCCGCGCGCTACGGGGGCGAGGAGTTCGCCCTGATCCTCCCCGACACTGACTTTGCTTCGGCGATGCGCGTCGCCGAATCCGCGCGCGAAGCCGTGCTCAAGCTCAAGGCGCCCCACTCTGGTTCGGCGACCGGCTCGATCGTCTCGATCAGCGGCGGAATCGCGATGCTCGGGCGTGGGGACGCGGGCTTGGAAGAACTCATCGCGCAAGCCGACGAGGCCTTGTTCATCGCCAAGACTAACGGACGTAACCAGATGGCCTCGGCGCTTCCCGCGGATCAAGCTCGCCGCGCGTGATCGCAGGCCCGTCTGCATCTGTTTTGACGCAAACGGATGGGACTCTGGGCTGCCTACGCCCTCTGGGGTCGAGCCCGGCGACGCCGGAACAGACCCTTCAGCGGCTGCTCGCTCGAATAACCTCCAGCCCGAAGCCGGCGGGTCGCGTCGTGAACGCTCAAGGGGCGGTCGAACAGATAGCCCTGGGCTTCGGTGCAGCCCCAGTCCCGCAGCATCTCGAACTGCGCCCGGGTCTCCACGCCTTCGGCGATCGCGGTCATCCCCAGTTCGCGCGCCAGACCGATCGTCGCCTTGACGATGGCGGCGTCGCCGGCCTGGTCGCCGAGATGACGCACGAACGTCTGAGCGATCTTGATCCGGCTTGCGGGGAACCTGCGCAGGTATTCGAGAGAAGAATAGCCGGTGCCGAAGTCGTCGATTGCGATCCTCACCCCGCTCTGATGGAGCCGCATGAGGAGATCCCCGCCCTCGGACGCGGTCATCAGAGCGGTCTCGGTGAGCTCGAGCTCGAGCAGCGCCGGCGGCAGACCCGTTTCCGCCAGCACCGCCGCGATGTCCGCTTCCAGCGCCGCCGGCGTCTTGAATTGCAACGCCGAGACGTTGACGCCCATGCGGATGCCCGCAAGGCCGGTGTCGGCCCAGGATCGGGCCTGACGGGCGGCGGTCCACAGCACCCAGCGTCCGAGCGCGCCGATCAGGCCCATCTGCTCGGCGACCGGGACGAAGACGTCCGGGCCCAACAGGCCCCGCCGCGGGTGACGCCACCGCACGAGGGCCTCGGCCCCGACGACACGGCCGGTCGCGATCTCCACCTCGGGCTGATAGAGCAGCATCAGCTGCCCCGCCTCGATGGCCTCGCGCAGTTCGGCGGCCAGAGTGACGCGCGTGCGCACCTCGCTGTCCATCGCCTCGGTGAAGAAGCGATAGGTCGCCGCCCCCGCGGATTTGGCCTGGTAGAGGGCCATGTCGGCGCGCGAGAGCAGGGTCCGCTTGTCGGACGCGGCGCGTCCGAACAGCTCGATCCCTATGCTCACGCTCGTATAAATCTGGTGCCCATCGATGAAGTAGGGCTCGCTCACCTCGCGAATGAAGCTGTCGGCCATGACCGCCGCATCCGTGGCGGTCCTCACGCCGGACGCGAGGATGGCGAACTCATCGCCGCCAGGCCGCGCCACGACGTCGCAGTCCCTCACCAGACACCGAAGACGGTCGGCGACGGCGACCAGCAGCTGGTCGCCGATAAGATGACCGAGGGTGTCGTTGACGTCCTTGAAGTTGTCGAGGTCGAGACAGAAGACGGCGAAGCCCTGGTCCCGCTCGTGGGCCAAGGTGAGGGCCCGTTCCATGGCGTCGAAGAGTGCAATCCGGTTGGAGAGACCCGTGAGGTGGTCGAACCGTCCCATCCGGACAGCCTCGGCGAGCGCCTGCCGATGCTCAGTGATGTCGCGGTATAACCACGCGCGACCGAGGTAGCCGCCTCCCTTGGCATGGACCGGCACCGTGTGGCGGTCGAGCCACCTGCCGTCCTTGGTCTCGATCTCGTCCTGCGCCGACGCGTACTGGTCCCGCGCTACTTTCAGAGTGCGCTCCATGACGCTCGCCTCGTCCTTCACTGATGCGGCGAAGTGGTCGAGCAGGACGGACATGGGCTCCGTATCAAGCCGCTCGGGAGGCACGTTCCACATCTCGCAGAACGTGCGGTTATACGCGGCGACTTTCCTGTCTTCGTTGAACAGGATGATGCCGCTGGGCAAAGACTCCATCAGAGTGCTCAGCAGCAGGTTCGCCCGTTCCAGACGATCGTCGGCTTGCTTGCTCTGAGTAACATCGCGGATGACATCCGTGACCCCGATGCAGTCGCCAGTTCCTGGATCGAACATCGGGACCAGACGGGACTCGAGCCAGATCACGCGCCCGTCGCGATGCCGACTCTCATATTCTACGGGATCGACGACGCGACCCGGGTCTGCGAGCATCTTGTCCAGCGCAGCCCTGAGGAGTGCGTACGCCCGGCCGCCCATGACTTCCTTTACGGTACGGCCGATAAGCTCTGCGGGCGTGAACCCCGTGACCTTGGCGACCGACGGCGAGACGTAGGTGATCACAGCCGACGGATGGTCGGTGTGAGTGATGATGTCGTTCCCGTCCTCGGTGAGGACCCGGCAGAGCTGCAGCTCCGTGTCGTCGATCACGGTCCCTGTCAGTCCGCAGACTGCGCCGTCCGGGCCTCTCTGGACGATCGCCTGGCAGGACATGGTCCTCCACGACCGGTCCGGTCGCCGATAGCGGTACTCGCAGTTGAAGTCTTCGCCATGATCGAACGCCC
Organism: Caulobacteraceae bacterium; assembly: GCA_019232665.1. Classification (GTDB taxonomy): domain Bacteria; phylum Pseudomonadota; class Alphaproteobacteria; order Caulobacterales; family Caulobacteraceae; genus Acaudatibacter. Next base: position 4,890 of record JAFANN010000217.1, read on the forward strand.
GCCGGACGTAGGCGTCGAATGTGACAAGGTCTTCTGGATGGAATCCCTCGCGCAGGACCTGGTGTTCAACTTTGTTCAGCGCCACCGGTTGGCCGGATAGTCTGCCGTTCGACCAGACGATTTCGCCACCCGGCCGATCCAGCCGCCAGAAACCGAGGCCGGCGAACGGTTCGATCATCTCACGCCAGCGCAACCTTGCGCCGTCGAGCTGCTCCGGTCCTTGAGTCGCAGCGGAATCCGGCACTGGGGCTGAAGGCGGAAAGTCCCTCATCCGATGCAAATCCTCAACGCGCGCGCCAACGCTCACTCTGGCCCCAGGGATCTGGCCACGCCCGACCGGCATAGCCACCGAACATAGCTGAGATTGTTACGATAGGTTTATCGCAACGCTAAATCAAACAAAAACCCGACATTATACATACATGCTGGCAGTCTCACGGTTGACTGCGTTAAAGTGCCTAAAATTTTACCGAATTTCGGTATTTAATTTGGCGGCAAATCAAACATTAAGACAGAACATCGCACCAGAAGTGGCTTGATTGCACAGAAACTGTCAATCATGTTTAAGACAGCGGGAGCGGGCTCTCGTCGTTCAACGTCTTAGTTTGAGGGAGACTTCAATGGAAAAGGTTAATGAACTCGCGGCACGCGCGTTCCTCGCCATCTACAATGATCGCAAGGGCGTGACCGCGGTGGAATACGGCCTGATCGCCGGCCTGATCGCTGTCGCGATCATCGGCGCCATCAGCCTCGTCGGCACCGACCTCGGGCTACTGTTCAACAAGGTCGCGAGCAACCTCGCCAACGCTTAAGCTTGTGTAAACCTTAGTTCGCGTAACCGGGCGGTGCGAAACCTCGTGCGTCAGTAGAGGGGTCTCCACCGCCCACTCGCTTTTTACCAAAGAGTATCGCGCCATGTCGTCGACACTCCCGGCAACGGCTCTGGCCGTCATCGCCCTCGTCGCGTCTGGCCTTGCGCTCGCCTGGAGCGCCGTGAGCGACATCCGCTCCTTTCAGATTCCGAACACGGCCTCAGCCGTGATCCTCCTCTCCTACGTCGTCTTCGCATTCTGCGTTCCCTCGGCTCCTCGCCTGGGCGCGCTGGGAGTGGGTCTCGCGGTGTTCGCGCTGGCCCTGGTGCTTTTCGTGCGAGGCTCCATGGGCGGCGGGGACGTGAAGCTTCTCGCCGCGGCCTCGGTCTGGAGCGGTCCCCATCTTCTCGCCGCCTTCGCCATCGTCACCGGATTGGTCGGCGCGCTGCTCGCCGCCTTCCTGATGAGCCCGCTGGGTCGCGTGATGCCTCGCATGCCGCGGGACGTCGCCGAGGGAGCCGGCCTCGGCGCTTTGCGACAACCGATGCCTTTCGGGTTTGCGATCGCGGCGGGTGGACTGTTTGTCCTATCGCAACAATCAAGCCTTATTCACTAGCTTCTCGGCGAACCGGAACACCCCATGGCCCGCCGCATCATCCTCATCGCCATCGCCCTGCTGGTCTCCGGTGGCGCGATATTCCTCGCCAGCCAGTGGCTGCGGGGCTCGGGCGCGCGGCCTGCGTCACAGGCGCGGGCCGCGCCCGTAGCCGCGCCTCCGACAGAGGTGCTGGTCGCCAAGACGCAGATGTTCGAAGGCCAGTTCATTCGTCCGGAGTCGCTGACCTGGCAGGCGTGGCCGGCAGGACCCCTGCCCGCGAACTATCTGGTCCAGGGCAAGGTCCGGGTGACCGACCTCGTCGGCGCGGTGGTCCGCTCGAGGATCGCGCCGGGCCAGCCGATCGTCTTCGATCAGGTCGTCCGCCCAGGAGAGCGCGGGTTCATGGCGGCGGTCCTGACGCCCGGAGACAGGGCCGTAACCGTCAATGTCAACGCGAGCACCGCCAATTCCGGGTTCATCTTCCCCGGGGATCACGTGGACCTCGTCTTGACCATGACGGTCCAGGCTCCCGGCGCAGGAGGGCCGGCCCGGCACGTCAGCGAGACGATCATGCGCAACTTGCTTGTCGTGGGCATGGACCAGAGCTTCACCGACGGCCGGAAGGACGATAAGGCCGACCTCTCTGTTCCCAGGACTGCGACCTTCGATGTCACGCCCAAGCAGGTGGAGGCCATAAGCGTGGCCGAAGACCTGGGCGTCCTCAGCCTGAGCCTTCGCAGCCTCGGCGGAAATGACGCGGCTCCGAGTCCGGCGGGCGTGACCCGCACCTGGGACACCGACGTCACCCAGCTCGGGATACCGAGGTCCGCTCCCGCGCCGTCCGCCGGCCAGCCCTCTGCGGGGCCGCCGCCCGCGCGGGCCTTCTTCGTGGACGTGGTGCGGGGCGCGTCAGAGACCCGCGTGGCCCTTCCCGAGACCGGGGGACGATGACACCCATGCGCCGCGTCTTCCCCTACGTGCTTCTCCTTCTCGCCGGCGGCGTGACGCCGCTGGCGATTCCACGCCTGGCCCTCGCCGAGGCGCAGGACCTTGGCCCCGCCACATCGCGGCTGACGATCGAGGTCGGAAAGGGCCGAATGATCCGCCTCGACGGCATGGCCAAGAGTGTGTTCATCGCCGATCCGAAGATCGCCGATGTCGACGTCAAGACGCCGAGCCTGGTCTATGTCACGGCCAAGGCTCCCGGAGTCACGACGCTGATCGCCATGGACTCGGACAATCGCATGCTCGCCAACATCGAGGTGGCCACAGACTACGACGAAGGCCAACTGCGAGACGATCTAAAGCGCTTCGTCCCGAATTCTGACATCGGGTTGAGCACTGCCCAGGGAGCGCTCGTGCTTACCGGCCACGCCCGCACCCCCGCCGACGCCGAGACGGCTCGCTCGCTGGCCTTGCACTACGTGCCCGACGAGAAGCTGGTGATAAACCGCATGACGGTGGATCAACCGGATCAAGTGAACCTGCGGGTCCGCATCGCCGAGGTCTCGCGCGATCTCGTCAAGCAGTTCGGCTTCAACTGGTCCCTCGCCGCGACGCCGGGCCAAGGCCTGTTCGGCTTCTCGACGGGTTCCGGGACCTTCGCCGGCGGCTCAAGCAGCGGCAGCAGCGGCACGGTCACGCCGCTCAGCCCGAAGTCCGCCGTCTCCTCTCCCAGTTCTACGACCGACAACGTCCTGTTGGGCTTCGCGAACAACAGTATCGCGGTCCAACTGCTGATCGACGCCCTCGACACCGAAGGCCTGGTCAAGATCCTGGCCGAGCCCAACCTCACCGCGGTGTCGGGAGTGCCAGCGACTTTCCTCGCCGGCGGCCAGTATCCCATCCCGGTGCCCCAGGCTCTCGGGGTGACGACGATCGAATACAAGGACTACGGCGTAAGCCTCAGTTTCGTGGCCACGGTCCTCGACGGGAACCGCATCAATCTCGTGGTGAAGCCAGAAGTCAGCGAGCTGACATCGCAGGGCGCTATCTCGCTGAACGGCGTGAGTGTTCCGGCGCTCACGATCCGTCGCGCGCAGACGACGGTGGACATCGCCAGCGGCCAGAGCTTCGCCATCGCAGGTCTGCTCCAGAACGACACGAACCAGTCGATCAGCCGGTTCCCAGGGCTGGGCAACCTGCCGGTCCTCGGCGCCCTCTTCCGCTCCGACAGCTTCACACGCGACGAGACGGAGCTGGTGATCATCGTCACGCCGTATCTCGTCCGGCCCACGAACGGACGCCTCGCGGCGCCCACCGATGGCTTCAGCGCGCCCACGGACGCTGCTCGCTGGTTCCTCGGGGCGACCTACATGCCGCACCCGGCCGGCGCCGGATCGCCACTATCCCGCTCCGGAGGGGGCATGATCGGTCCGGGGGGCTTCGAACTCGAATGACTGGCCGTAACGCCTCGATCCTGATCGGCTGCATCGCAGTGCTCCTCGCCGGGGCGAGCCTGGCGGGTCCGCGCGGCGAACGCCTGCCTCCCCTCCCCACCAGCGAGGCCCCCAATCCTCTCTCGGTCACGCTGGTCAAACTGACGCACGATATCCCCTTCGAGGGCCAGACGATCGGGGTCGAAGGCCGCCAGCAGACCGACCTCGACGCGTTCCTTGCCTCGAGCGCGGCCCAGCCCGGCGATCCGACCTACGTCCAGAGCGACGGCTCGGCCCTTGGCTCGGCGCGGGCGACCAACCTCGCCCAGCAGCTTCGCGATCGAGGATTTGCGACCCAGATCATCGGCGACAGCACAACACCGGCTCACACGGTACGGGTTGTGCTCGAACGGTACGTGGTGACGGCTCCGGTCTGCCCCAACTGGTCCTCCCCATCCTGGTTGAACTTCAACAATCACTCGTCGACCAACTTCGGCTGCGCCACGTCGGACAACCTGGCCGCGATGGTCGCCGATCCGCGAGACCTTGCCGTCGGGCGCGACCTCGAGCCGGAGCCTGCGGATGCGGCGATTGCGCCGGTTCAGAAGTATCGCGCGGGGATGACCCCCGCTCTGGCGGGAGCAGGCGGTGGGTCTGGCGCTGGACCCGGGGGACCCTGAACCATGGCCGGTCTGAATCTCAAGAGCCGCGGCTCCAAGGCGTCCGCCGCGTCGGCGGCTGCGCCGACCCTCGTGGCCGCGGTCATAGACGAAGTGACGCGCGAGTCGGTCCGCAACGTGGCGAGCCAGCTCGGCTGGACAGCGCCGGTGATACGCGAGGGAGGCGTCTCCGCCGCTGCTGCATACGTCAAGGCTACAGGCGCCCCGAACTTCATCATCGTCGACGTGAGCGACAGCGAAAATCCCGTCGAGGATCTCGCCGCCTTGCTCAACCTCTGCGGTCAACCCACTCCGGTCGTCGCGATTGGACTGGTCAACGACATCCGGCTGTACCGGCGCCTGTGCGACGTGGGCGTGTCGGACTATCTGGTGAAGCCCGTCCCGGAGGATGTTCTCGCCGACTCGCTGCAGATCGCCAACGAGCCGCCCGCCCCTCCTGAACGGACTGACCCCAAGCGGACACAGCTGATCGGACTCATCGGCGCCCGTGGCGGCGTCGGGGCGACGAGCCTCGCCGTATCCATCGCCTGGTCGATCGCCCAACAAGTCAAAGTGGCGCTTCTGGACCTCGATCTCCACTTCGGCAGCGCCGCTCTCAGCCTCGATCTCGAGCCGAGCCGCGGGTTGCGGGAGCTTCTTTCGCATCCGGACCGCATCGACAGCCTCCTGATCGACGCCGCCGCCAGCCAGGCCGGCGAACGTCTCAGGCTGCTGAGCGCCGAGGAGCCTCTCGAGGACACGCTCGATCTCGACCCGGACGGTCTGCTCGCAGTCGTCGATCAGCTGCGGGCGTCGACCGGCATGGTGGTCGCCGACATCCCGCGTGGCCTGGGTCCGCTCACCCGACAGGCCGTGGTGTGCGCCGACGTGATCGGCGTCGTCACCGATCTCTCCCTCGCGGGGATGCGCGACACCCAGCGGGTCCTGGCCATGATCGCCCATGCTCATGGTGGGGCCAAGACGATGGTCGTCGCCAATCGCGTGGGCGGGGTCGCCGGCGAGATCGCGGTCCGGGACTTCGAGCGCGGCATCGGCGCCAAGATCGCCCACTCGATCCCGTACGACCGGGCTGCCGCAGTCGCCGCGGCCGAGGGCGCGAAGCCCTTGATCGACGTCGCTCGCAATCCCAAGACGGTTGCAGCTCTGCGAAGCTTTGCCCAGAGCTTCTCGGACGGCGTTGAAGCGGCGCCGCAATCAACTTCCCTCCTCAAGCGCGTCCTCGGCAGATGAGCCAGCCGCCCCGTCGCGACGGCGAGGATCGGCTGCGCGCCCGCATCGACTCGCTCGCCTCCCGTCGAGCGCCGGCGGCGTCGGCGCCCTCTCCCGCGCGCGCTGCAACGCCCGCGCCGAGGACTGCCCCAGCGCAAACGCAACCGCAAACGCAACCGCAGCGCTTCCAGCCGACCGTCGTGCGCTCCGCGGCGCCGACCGGAAACGACGAGTTCGATTTCCTGGACGCCAAGAGGCGCTTGGAACCGCTCGTCGCGGAACAGCTGGACCCCGCCGTGGCCGAGGGCCGTCCGCGCGGAGAGTTGGCCGCAATGGTCGAGCGGATCGTAAACGAGGGACTGGCCAAGTTTGGCTCGCGACTCGACGTCAGCCGACGGCGCGATCTTGTCACCCACTTTCTCAACAGCCGGCTTCGCCCGTCAAACCCGATCGAGATCCCTGAAAAGGCGAGCGTCACGCAGATCTCGCCGCAGGCAAAGATCGAGGAGGCGGTGCCGAAGATCTACCCGCTCGTCATCGAGCGGATCGACAGCGAGGTGGCGACCCGGCTGAGCCGTGCGGAGCTGGCGGTGCAACTGTCGGGCGTCGTCGCCGAGGTCCTGGGCGAGCTGAAGATGCCGCTCAACCAGCGCGAGCAGCGGGACCTGGTGACGCTGCTGATGAACGACATGCTGGGGCTTGGACCGCTCGAGCCCCTGCTGTCGGACGACACCATCACCGACATCATGGTGAACGGCGCCAAGCAGATCTACGCTGAGCGGAAGGGAAAGCTCGAACTGACGGGGGCCACGTTCCGCGACAACGCGCACGTGATGGCGATCTGCACCCGCATTGTCAGCACCATCGGCCGGCGGATCGACGAGACCCAGCCTCTGGTCGACGCACGGCTGCCTGACGGCAGCCGTGTCAACATCATCATCCCGCCGCTGGCCATCGACGGACCGAGCATCTCGATCCGAAAGTTCTCGAAACGAACGATCGACCTCGACGTCATGGCCCGGCAGCAGAACCTGTCGCAGGCCATGGCGACGGTCTTGAAGATCGCCTCCCGCTCACGGCTCAACATCCTCATCTCGGGGGGCACTGGGTCAGGCAAGACCACGCTGCTCAACGCCCTCTCGCAGATGATCGACCCCGAGGAGCGGGTCGTCACGATCGAGGACGCCGCCGAGCTCCAGCTGCAGCAGCCCCATGTCGTGCGCCTCGAGACCCGTCCGGCCAACCTCGAAGGCAAGGGCGAGATCTCCATGCGGGATCTCGTCAAGAACGCGCTGCGGATGCGGCCTGACCGGATCATCCTAGGCGAGATCCGTGGCTCCGAAGCCATCGACATGCTCCAGGCCATGAATACCGGTCACGACGGATCGCTTGGCACCATCCACGCCAACCGTCCGCGCGAGGCGCTGACGCGCCTCGAGAACATGGTCGGCATGTCGGGGATCAACCTGCCGAGCAAGGCGATCCGCACCCAGATCGCCGCCGCTGTCCACATGATTGTCCAGATCGCCCGGATGCGTGACGGCGTCCGCCGGATCACGAGCATCACCGAGATCGTCGGCACCGAAGGCGAGGTCATCACCACCCAGGAGCTCTTCGCCTACAGGTTCGAAGGCCAGGGCCTCGACGGCAAGCTGCGCGGCCGGTTCGAGCCTGCAGGGCTTCGCCCGAATTTCACGCCTCGCGCCGAGTACTACGGCCTCGACCGCCTGTTGCTCGAGGCGATCGGGTGAACATCGTTCTCGTCCTAGGCGTGTTGGTGGTGGTCGTGGGCGGCCTCGTCGCTTCCTTCCTCTCCGGGGCCGGCCAGCGTCGCCTCAGCCAGCGGGCGAGAAGGATCGCGACGCCCGACAGAGGCGCAGGCGCCGCCCAGCGCCTCACCCTCCGGGTGGAGGGGCCAAAGGGGCTCGATCGCTGGGCGACCAAGTTCATGCCCAATCCCGATCTGCTACGCCTGCGGCTGGCGGCGACCGGCCTGCCCGTCTCGATCGGCGCTTACGCGATGATCTGCGTGAACTTCGGCGTGGCGGTCACTGTGGTGGCGCTGCTCCAGCACGCCCCGGCGATCGTCGCGCTCCTCGCCGGAACCCTCGCTGCGCTTGTCGTGCCGCACTTCGTGACAGGCTTTCTCGTCAACCGTCGCCGCAAGAAGTTCTCGAAACTCTTTCCCGACGCGATCGGCCTCATGGTCCGTGGTCTCAAGGCCGGCCTGCCCGTGGTCGAGAGCATGCTCGTCGTCGGACGGGAGGTGAACGACCCCGTTGGAGAAGAATTCCGGCGCGTGGGCGATAATGTCCGTCTTGGGCAGGCCCTGGAAGAGTCCCTGTGGGCGATAGCCAAGCGTCTCAACCTCCCCGAATTCAATTTTCTCGTGATCACCTTCGCAATTCAGCGCGAGACGGGGGGTAACCTCGCCGAGACTTTGGAAAATCTCGACGACATGATCCGCAAGCGCCAACAGATGAAGCTGAAGGTCAAGGCGATGTCATCGGAGGCGATGGCCACCGCGATGATCATCGGCTCACTTCCTTTTGTGATGACGGGCATCCTGTTTCTCGTCAGCAGGAAATACATCCTCACCCTGTTCCAGACCGACATAGGACACATCCTTATCGGCGTCGGCGGAACCTGGATGAGCATCGGTTTCTTCGTCATGAGCCAGATGGTCCGGTTCGAGATATGAACCTGGCAGGCTTCCTTCCCCCTGGCGTCACGGTGAACCTGCTGGTCGAGCTGGCCGCGGGCGGCGCCAACATCGCGGCCCTGTTCGTCCTCTACCGGGCCTTCTCACCCACTGAAGTCATGGGCGCCCGCGCGCGGGCGCACGCCAAGCGCCGGCGCGAACTACGCGGCGCCATGCTGTCCGCGCCCAGGCCCTCCCGCAGAGAAAAGCCCGTCACGCTGGTGCGGAATCTTCTCGAGAAGCTGAAGGTCAACAGTGGCGAGGAGGGCCGTAAGGTCCAGGACAAGCTCGCCCAGGCGGGTTGGCGGTCAGCCGATGCGATGACGATGTTCCTGGGCTTCCGCATGGGCGCGCCACCGGTCCTCGGCCTCGTCGGCTGGCTCCTCACCCCGCTTCTGGTGCGCCACGCGCCCATCCTTATCCAGTGTGTCGGGGGCTTCGCGGGAACCGCTTTTGGGGCCTACGCGCCGATCATGTTCGTGGACAATGCGTCCAAGAACCGGGGCCAGAAGATCCAGAAACAGCTGCCGGACGCGCTGGACCTGTTCGTCATCTGCGCCGAAGCGGGGCTCGGCCTCGACGCCGCCTTCCAGCGCGTGGCGCGGGAGATTGGCCCCAGCTCTCCCGAGCTTTCCGACGAGTTGGGGCTAACGGCCATCGAACTTGGCTTCCTGCCCAACCGGCGAGACGCCCTGAACAACCTCTCCCGCCGAGTGGGCCTGGCGTCGATCCGTAGCTTCACCAATACGCTCTCCCAGACGGAAAAATACGGCACGCCCCTCACCCAGTCCCTGCGGGTGCTGGCGAACGAGTTCCGAAACGAGCGCCTGATGAAGGCGGAGGAGAAGGCGGCGCGTCTCCCGGCCACCCTCACCGTTCCCATGATCTGTTTCATCCTGCCGCCCCTCTTCATCGTGCTGATCGGGCCGGCGATCATCCAGGTCATCGCGGTGATGAGTCATCAGTGACGGGCCCTTGGCCGCTTGAACTCGGAATGGGAGTTGCCGGACAGGCCAGCCTAGCGCCACGGCGGTCAGGCCGGAGGAAACCCTCTGATCGCTTGCAAAACCAGACAGCGGGGCGTTTCGTCCCCCCATGAGGTTCCCTGTATCGCTGATTGCCGCCACCTGGGGCGGTGTCCTTCACTTCCTCACCCTCCTGCCGATCTTTATCGCCGCCCTGGTCCTCGAAATCATCGCGCCCGTCATCGGAGCGCGCGCCAGTCTCATCAACCGCCTGCGCAACCTCCGCTTTTGGTTCGCCTACGTTGTGTGTGGCGCGTTCCTTTGTGGATTCGTCGCTCCCGTGATCGCGGCGTTCCACGTTCGCCCCCTCCTTCCCAACTGGGCCTTTCCGGGCGGTGTGCTGTGTGCGCTCGTCGTCGGCGACTTCGCCTACTACTGGTTCCATCGCTTCGAGCACCGATTCCTCTGGCCGTGGCACGAGGTGCACCACAGCCCGAGGGATCTGCATGGTCTCTCTGGCTACCACCACCCGGTAGAGAGCGCGCTTCAGCTCTTCTTCTGGAGCGTCCCGCTTGGTCTTATCGTGCCCAATCCGTTTGGCCCGACCGTGCTCTTCGCAATCAGCATGTCGTGGAACCAGTATGTCCATTCCAACACGGCTCTTGGGCTAGGCCGCTGGCGCGTGATCCTCGCCGACAACCGATTCCATCGCATTCACCACTCGCTGACGCCCGAGCATTGGGACCACAATTTCGGCGTCCTGTTCCCCTGGTGGGACTTGATGTTCGGAACCGCCTGGATGCCCCAGCCAGAGGAATGGCCGGATGTCGGCGTCCCGAAATATGGCGAGATTCAAAACTTGGGCGAGTTCCTGGCGCGGCCGCTTATAGGGACC
>JAFANN010000219.1 GCA_019232665.1 Caulobacteraceae bacterium
GGGGCAATTGGTCTGGATTAATTCACAGCCTCTCCCGCCGGCTCTTTCTTGGTAATTCTTCGCGCTGCCCAAGCGCTGCGCGCCCGCGAGACGCCGGCGGATCGGAAAGACTTGGAACGCGGCGGTGACTGCGGCGCTTCAGCAGCCTGAGCCTAACCGCTAGATTGCTGCGATGGCCGCGCGAGCCCTTTGTCTTCTGCTCCTTCTCGCCGCGTCTCCGGCCGTCGCTGCTGCTGGCGCTACGCCCCCCGCCAAACCGGTCTCCGAAAGCCTGTATTCGGGACGCTGGTATGAGATCGCCCGCACGCCCAACTCGATGCAGCGCGCGTGTCTGGGCGCCACGAGCGACTTCGAGGGCTTCTCGAACGGCGCCTTCTCGGTGGTCGACACCTGTCATCAGGGCTCTCTGACCGGGCCGGCCAGGGTGCTCAAGGCCCACGCGAAGATGATCGCGGGATCCGACAACACGCGTTTCCGCATGGCCTTCTTCGGGGGGCTGATCCACCAGGAGTATTGGATTCTCGACCATGCGGACAATGGGGACTGGGCGATCATGGCGACCCCCGGCGGCCATTACGCCTGGCTGCTCGCTCGGCGCCCGATGCTTCCGGCGGCGGAGATGAGCGCGGCCATGGCCCGGCTGCGCCAACTGGGTTACGAGCGCCTCGTCTTTCCGCAGCAGGGCTGAAGCGTCGCCTTTCCCATGATCTCGAGTGAATTGCCTTCCGCGTCGGCCATCGCCGCCGCTGTGGCGGGGGGCCGCGTCCGCGCCGCCGACGTCGTCCGCCAGTCCCTGGCCCGCATCGCCGCCTACGAGGCGATTCAGCCTGCTGTCTGGATCTCCCGACGGGACGACGCCGAGGCGATTGCAGCCGCTGAAGCCGTGGACGAGCGGATCGCGGCCGGGGAGCGCTTGCCGCTGGCCGGCGTCCCGTTCGCGGTGAAGGACAACATCGACGTCGTGGGCCTGCCGACGACCGCGGCCTGCCCCGCCTTCGCCTATAGGCCCGAGGCGTCTGCGCCGGTGGTCGAGCGCCTGGTCGCCGCGGGCGCGGTGATGGTCGGCAAGACCAATCTCGATCAGTTCGCCACCGGCCTCGTCGGCTCGCGCACCCCTTATGGCGCGTGCGGCGCCGTCCACAACCGCGAATTCATCAGCGGCGGGTCCAGCTCAGGCTCGGCCGTGGCCGTGGCGGCGGGGCTCGTCCCATTTGCCCTTGGCACCGACACCGCCGGATCGGGGCGTGTGCCGGCGGCGCTCAACGGCCTCGTCGGCCTCAAGCCGACCAAGGGCCGCTGGAGCCCGCGCGGGGTGGTTCCCGCCTGCCGCAGCCTCGACTGCATCACCGTCTTCACTCGCGACGCGACGGATGCGGCCCTGATCGATACGGTTGCGGAGGGATTCGACGCGGCCGAGCCGTTCTCACGCCGCCAGCCCGCTGGCGCAGTGGGGGCGATCGGGCCGCGCTTCCGCCTGGGCGTCCCGCGGCCGGACCAGCTCGTCTGGTTCGGCGACGCCGCCTCCCCGCGGCTGTTCGACGAGGGCCTGGCGCGCGTCCGAGCGATGGGCGCCGAGCCGGTCGAGGTCGATATCGCGCCTCTGCTTGCCGCCGCGCGCCTGCTATATGGCGGACCCTGGGTCGCCGAGCGGACGGCGGCGGTCGAAAGCCTGCTGCTGGCATCGCCGGCCTCGATCCACCCGGTGGTGCGGGAGATCCTGCAAGGTGGGCGGCCGATGACCGCCGTCGACGCCTTCCGGGGCCAGTACCAGCTCGCGGCGCTCCAAAGGGCGGCGGATCTGATGTGGGAGGGCATAGACGTGCTCTTCCTGCCGACCGCCCCCACCACCTATCGCCTGCGGGAGGTGCTGGCCGAACCGCTGGCGCTCAACGCCAACCTCGGCGCCTACACCAATTTCGTGAACCTGCTGGACATGAGCGCGATCGCCGTCCCCGCGGGATTCAGGGACGACGCCACCGGCTTTGGCGTCACCTTCATCGCGCCCGCCTGGGCCGACCGGGCGTTGCTGGACCTCGCCCGCCTCTACGAGGAGATCGCCCCGATGCCGCAGACGCCACCCCTGGACACCGCCGGAGTTCGTCAGGAGGTCCAGGTCGCGGTGGTGGGCGCTCACCTCGCGGCCATGCCCCTGCACTGGCAGCTGACCTCCCGCGACGCGCGCCTCGTCCGGCGTTGCCGCACGGCGCCGGCATACCGTCTCTACGTCATGGCAGGATCGACGCCGCCGAAGCCGGCGCTGGTCCACGTGGGCCGAGATGGCGCGGCGCTGGAGGTCGAGGTCTACGCACTGGACGTCGAGGCGTTCGGAAGCTTCGTGGCCGAGGTTCCCGCGCCGCTCGCGATCGGCACGGTCACGCTGGACGACGGCGCGGGCGTGAAAGGCTTTGTCGCCGAACCCCGCGCGCTCGACGGCGCGACCGACATCACCCATTTCGGCGGCTGGCGGGCGTACATCGCGTCGCTGAAGGAGTGATCCGTCCCTCTCGCGCTCAGGCGAGCGCGGGGAGGGATGGAGTTAGTTGATCACTGCGTCGGCGAACCGCTCCATTTCCTCGTACTGGGGGCTCATCTGCAGGAGGAGAAGGTCGAGGCCGGCGGCTTCGTAGGCGGCGATGCGTTTGCGGATCTGGTCGGCCGTGCCGATCAGGTTGGGGCGCAGGCCGCGGTTCGACACCGAGTATTCCTGGATCTTCAGTTCCCGCTCCAGCTGGGTTCCCGAGAGCCACTGGTCGAAGTTGGCGAAGCCCGGAGCATCGGGATCGAGGGTGGTGATCCGGGCGACCTCCGCCTTCGCTTCCGCGTCGGTGTCGCGGACGATCGCGTAGGCGGCCATGCCGAAGGTCATCGGCGGCTTGCCGGCGGCCTCGCGGCGGCGGCGCATGTCGGCGATCTTGTCCGCGATCACCTCGACGCTGTCGCCGTGCATGACGTAGGCGTCGCACTGGTTCGCGATCATCGTCTTGGCCGCCTCGGACTCTCCGCCGGCGTAGAACACCGGCCGTCCGGCGGGCTTGGGCTCACAGATAGCGTCCGCGAGGCGGTAGCGCTCGCCGGCGTAGCTGAAGCGTGGCTCGCGCCAGAGCCCCTGGACCACGTCCAGCCACTCGCGCGTGCGGCCGTAGCGGTCGTCATGCTCGTCGAACTGCAGGCCGTAGCTCTTGGCCTCCTCGGCCCACCACGAGGAGACGACGTTCAGTGCGATGCGACCGCCGCCGCTGATCTGATCGATGTTGGCGGCTTGTTTGGCGAGCAGGGCAGGGTGATGGAAGTTCGGCCGCACGGCGACCATCAGCTCCAGCTTGCGGGTCACGGCGGCGAGGGCCGCCGCGGTGGACCAGGCGTCGAGCGCCGGCTGGTCGGTTCCCTTGATGTCGTTGAGGTTGAGCTCGGCGATCAGCGTCAGGTCGTAGCCGATCTCCTCGGCCCGTTGGCACAGGCGCCGGGTGTAATCCCACGTGGGCGCCATCCCCTCGTCGCGGACATTGCGCAGCCAGCCGCCGAAGACGGGTGTCCAGAAGCCGTACCTCACGCCGCCGCCTCCGCCCGAGCGCCGATCAAGCCGATCAGCCACTCCACGAGGCGGTCGTGCGGATCCCACCCGAGCACCTCGAGCGGCTTGGCCACGAAGTTGGACAGGGCGTTGAGGTCGTAGAAGCGCGGGACGCCATCGCGGTCGTCGACGATGTACTCGATGCCGCCCACGTCGAGCCGCGCTTCGCGGGCGAGGGCCTCGACCCCGGCGACAATGGTCGGCGGCGGCGTGTAGGCCTCGATGGTGATCGTCGGCTTGTCGGCCATGCAGACGTCGGCTGGGCACAGATCGAAGGTCGAGCCCGCGCCGTTGAGGGCGATCGCGTAGAGGAAGCGGCCGTCCAGCACCTCGCAGCGGATCACCCGGCCGTCCCGCGCCGGCACATAGTCTTGGACCAGGACCACCCCGTCGACGCCCATGGGCGCGAAGCCATTGGCCGCCGCATCCTCCAGCATCTCGGGATCTTCGTAGCGGATCATGCCGGCGCCCGAGCCGCCGACATTGGCCTTGACCATCACGGGGTAGCCGATCTCGGCCGCCAGGCGCGGAAGGTCGGCCTGGCGGTGGGCGACGCGGGTGCGGGGCGTCTCCAGTCCGAGCCGGCGGAAGAGGCTGAGCTGGCGGCCCTTGGAGAGGTCGTAGGCGAGCGGAGCGGTCCCGTTCACCACCCGCGCGCCCAGGCCCTCCCAGTGCCCGAGCACGGCGAGGCTGTAGAACAGGGCGTGCTCGCTCTGGCGCAGGAAGGACGACATCGCCAGGCGATTGAGGATCACCGGCGCCGGCGCTCGCCGATCGGCCGGATCGAAGACATGGTCCTGGATCTGGATCGCGCTCCAGGAGACGCCTCTGGCGTCGAGCGTGCGGAACAGGGGCTCGAACCACTGGGGATGTTCATAGAAGACGGCAAGATCGGGCACGCGCAGCTCCGGCGGCGAAGGATCGCAGGGTTCTTATCCCCAGCGCCCGGTCGGCGGAACAGCGGCGTCCTCAGAGACCCAGGAGCTGCTTGGCGAGGATGTCGCGCTGGATCTCGTTCGAGCCGCCGTAGATCGAGGCGGCGCGGTCGTTGAGGTAGCGGGCGGTGACGGTCAGGGAGTGGGCCGGGCCGACGCCGGGCGTGTTGACGCCGGGACTGCGGAACTCGCCCTGGTCAGCGCTTGCCCACGGGCCGATCGCGTTCAGAGCCAGTTCGTCCAGGCGCTGCATCATCTCAGTCCCGACCGTCTTGAGCATGGACGAGGCGGGGCCGGGCGAGTCGCCGGCCCGAAGGGCGGCAAGGACCCGCATCTCGGCGGCCTCGACCGCGTCGAGGGCGCAGGACGCCGAGGCGAGCGCCGCGCGGAAGGTCCGGTCGTGGATAAGCGGCCGGCCGTCGTCGCCCGGCTCCTCGGCGGCCATCCGTGTCAGGCGATCGAGCGCGACCCTAAGCCCGGGGGCGGAGCCGCCGCCGCGCTCGAACTGGAGAAGGTGCTTGGCGACGCGCCAGCCGTCGTTCTCCTCCCCGACGCGACCGCTCTTGGGCGTACGGACATTGTCGAAGAAGACCTGGTTCACCTCATGGTCGCCGGCGAGGGTGATGATCGGCCGCACGCTCAGCCCCGGCGTCGACATGTCGAGCAACAGAAAGGTGATCCCCGCCTGTGGCTTGCCTTCGCGCCGTGTACGGACGAGGCAGAACATCCGGTTGGCGAGATGGGCGTGGGTGGTCCAGATCTTGGAGCCGTTGAGAACGTAGTCGTCGCCGTCCGTTTCGGCGGAAAGCTGAAGAGCGGCGAGGTCGGACCCCGCCTGGGGCTCGGAATAGCCCTGGCACCAGTAGTCCTCGCCGGACAGGATGCGCGGCAGATAGTGGGCCTTCTGCGCCGGCGATCCCATTCCGATGATCACCGGGCCGACCATGCGAAGGCCCATGGGGGCAAGAGCGGGCGCGCCAGCCCGGGCGGACTCGGCGGCGAAGATGTGCCGCTGCATCTCGCTCCAGCCCGGCCCTCCGTATTCGGCCGGCCACGCTGGGGCCGCCCAGCCGCGCGCGTGCAGGATCCGCTGCCAGACCAGGGATACGGACTTGTCCTGAAACACGCTCGTCGCCCGCGCGGCGGCGGCGCGCAGGTCGGCGGTCAGGTTAACCGCGAGGAAGTTCCGCACCTCTTCGCGGAAGGCGCGGTCTTCGGGACTGAGGTCGATGTTCACCGGGACCCATGGGTTGTTCGCAACTTAAGCAGCCGACCCTGGCGCTGCGGAAGTCAATGGCGAGGCCCTCCAGAGCACGAGCGCGTCCTCATCGCAAAACCAGTTCCCACTTTTGCGGAACGCGCCCCTAGAGCACGTCCCGTTCAGGCGGCTTCGCCTGAACGGGATCAACGTGCTCTAGATTCAAAAGCTCGAGCGCGTCCTGATCGCAAAACCAGTTCCCACTTTTGCGGCACGCGCTCGGGAACCGACGGTCAGAGCACGCCTGTGAACATGAGGGCGACGCCGACCACGACGCCGCTTCCGGCGATGGTGAGGGCGGCAAGCCGCCTCTTATCCAGCAACAGCAATGCGCCGATGAGGACGCTGGTCCAGGCCAGTAGGCCGCCGGCGAGGAAGCCGTTGTGGAGCTGCGGAGGCGAGGCGTAGCGGACGAATTCGACGCCCGACCCCTCGGGCGGCTCCCTCGCGGGCTCCAGGGCGACCTGAGGGGCGGGTTCGGACGACAGGATCGCCGCAAGCCCGGCCTGAACGATCCCCGCAGTCGGCGCAGCGGAAGCGGGCGGCCCCAGGTGCGCGAACACCAGCATGGCCGCTGCGATAAGCGTCCCCGCCGGCGTTGTCATAGGGCGCGCCTCCCCTCCGGATGGAGAGAGTACTCACCTTCGCGATGATTCTGTCCAATCGTATTTCGCGCATCAAATTTACCGGCGGCGCAGTATTCCTACCATCTTACTTTGCTAGATAAGGAAAAGTTGCAGTTGCGGTAAGCTCACCGGCTTGGCGGGACATATTGCGGAGTGTCCGCAGGTCCTGCGGGCGTGGCCGAACCTGGCCGGCACTCGAACTCGAGGGTCTTGCTGCGAAGCTCGAAGCGCCCAGTCATCCACGCGCGTGACTCTGTCTGGCCGGCGAGGAGCGTGCGGTCACTGCGCGAAGGGTGATCCACGCGCACGGCGTAGACGCCGGCATTGCGACAGTCCTGCGCGCGCCCCACGAGGGCGCCGGTGATCGTCCGATGAAGGCGCGCGCGGGCGCAGACGCTGACCACCCGGTCGAGGAAGGCGTTCGGATAGCGCTCGACAATAAGGGCGTTGAGGGAGCCGGCGCGGATCATGCTCTCGAGAAGCCCTTCGCGGGTGACGCCGCCCGCCATGGACTCCTCCTTCCGCGACACCCGGTCGCGGACGCAACTTGTCACGGATGCCTGTCCGATTGGCAGCAGAGCGTCGCACGCCCACAGATGCGTCGCGAAATAGTAGCGGTCCCAGCCGGCGAGGAAGCGGACGTCGATGTCGCCAAAGGTCATCGCGACCGCGTAGTGCGCATCGATCATGTGCAAGGAGCGCTTTAGGGTGGGGGACCGACATATCGCCTTGTCCGCCGGATCGCCGCGCGCGCAGTCGTAGATCGGCCGCACGGACTGCGGCGCAGAGAAAGACGGCCCCGCCAAAGCCAATGCGAGGCCCGCCCAAGCCAGACGCGGGAGAGCACGCGCAATGGCGCTCCGCGTGCCGGACCGACTTCCCAAGCTACTCACCCCCACCACAACGCCGCCCGCTCTCGCCGGACGCGCTCACTCAAGCATCCCCTGTCGATGCAAACCGTCAAGATCGGCGCTCAGTCTAGCCTGATGTCAACTCCCAGGGCGGCGAGGAGAAGATGCTGCTGGTCAGGCCGGATCTTCATCCCCTCCCTGGTTGCCAGTCGCGTAAGATCCAGACCGCTGATCTCCGCGCCGCGCAGGTCGGCGTCAGCGAGGCGCGCGTCGTCGAGGCAGGCGCCGAACAAATCGCAGTCCACGAGGTCTGCGCGCTCCAGGTCCGCCCCTGTGAAGTCGGTCTCCCGAAACCGCGAGCGGGTGAAGGCGCATCCGGCCAGCTCCGCCCCGCGCAGTTCGGCGAGGTGGAAATTGCAGCCGACGAAGGCGGCCTTGGGCTCTGAGCCCTTGCGGCCGAGTTGTCGCCTGAACGTCGAGCCGATGAACACAGCGCCACGAAGATCGCATTCCTCGAAGTGGGCATCGTACATGTCGCAGCGGTCCAGTCGGGCGAAGGCCATGTCGCAACCTGTAAACCGCGCCCCCTCTAGACGGCTGAAGGCGAGCTGCAGCCCGCGGTGAGTCTCGGAATCGGTGAGGATGCAGTGTTCGAACCGCGCCTCCCGTACGTCCGCATGGGCCAGTCGCACGCCGATCAGGCGGCAGCGCTCGAAGCAGGCGCCCTGAAGGACGACGCTGGTGAGCTGGTCGCCGAGGACGACGCACTCGGCAAAGCGGGCGTCCGTGAGATCCGCTTCATTCCACTCGAAGCCGGTCAGGTCCTCGCCGACGATCCGGCAGCCAGGACCCACTGTGGCCGTCATCCCATCCTCTCGAAGGTGTGCGCCACGTTGTGGCCCGCTTCGAGCATGGCCTCCGGCACGCCGTCGCGGGAGAGCAGGATCGCGATCCAGCGCGACCCTTCGAACTGCGCGAGGATGATCATCACCAGCACCGTCAGCGGCGTCGAAAGGAACATGCCCGCCAGACCCCAGAGCGCGCCCCAGAAGGCCAGGGACAGGAGCACCACCAGGGGATCCATGTTGAGGCTGTCGCCCTGCATCCTCGGCAGGACGATGTTGCCGACCACGAAGGTGATGACGAACAGGCTTCCCAGGATGATGCCACCCTGCAGCCAGCTGTCGAACTGAACCACCGCGAAGAGGGCCGGCAGGACGATCGCCGCGGCGGCGCCGAAGATCGGAACATAGTTCACGATGAAGATCAGGAAGGCCCAGAAGATCGGGTTCGACAGGCCTACGGCCACCATGACCAGCCAGCTGGCGACGGCGATCATCGCCCCGGTGATGGTCTGGATCCAAAGGTAGCTTTCGATCGAGTCGCGGATCCGGAGAAAAATGCGCAGCGCCTCATGACGCTCATCGCGCGAGCGGAACAGGCGTACGACCTTTCGCTCTCCCGCGTGGCGCGAGGCGATGATGAAGCCGACATAGACCAGAACCAGGATCGCCCCTGAGAGGAAGCCCTGGAGGGAGGACGCGATCGGCCCAAGGAACTGGGCAGGATTGAACTTCGCGAGCAGCTCGTTGACCGAAGCGGGCGAACGGATGTGCATGGCCTGCGCGCTCTCGCGCATCAACCGGTCGAGCTTTGGCGTGGAGTCCCCGAGCGTCTGGAGGAATCCTCCCGCCTGATCGGCGATCACCAGCACGCAGGCGACGAAGACGAGGCTCGAAAGGAGGATCGCCGATCCTGTGGCCGCGCCCCTCGGCAGGTGAGGGAGACGTCGCAGGATCTGCCGCGCCAGGCCATCGATCATGACGGCGAGGAAGACCGCGAGCAGCAGGGGGGTGAGGATGTCGCCCAGCCATCGCAGCGCAGCCCCGCAAAGGACGACCGCCACGATCACCAGGGCGTTGCGCGTGATGGCGGTTGAGCGGTCGGCGACCATGTGCCTGTTCTAGCAGCGGTCTTGATCTACTTGAACGCGGAAACGTCCAATTTTGCCCGTCGGCGTCGTTCCTGCAATATTCTGAATTCTTACGAGAAATTATACGCAGGTTCACAAAAGATACACGAAAGCGGAGCTATAAGCCGCCCTCGATCTGCTCAACGCGTCCGTAGAATTCAGGCGGCGTGAGTGGGTTCTATTTCTCAATATCCCACGAATGGGGGGCGTTTTGGCTCAACTGTACGCACCTATGCGCTCGATTTCTCGCGCGTTTTTCTTGGCCACGACCACCTTGGGTGGCCTCCTTGTTCTTGCGGGCCCTTCGTCGGCCCAGACGACTGTCGGATCGGTGGTGGTCACCGCGTCCCCCGCCACCGCACCCTATGAAGCGCCGAGCGTGACGCCGCTCGAGGCGATCCAGCCCACGTCCGAGGTCAACCGCCACTATATCGAGAACAACGTTCCCCTGAGCGGGAACTACGACACGATCCTGCAGATCACGCCTAGCGTCAGCTTCGTCTCGCCTAACGGCCCCGGCCTCGCGGAAGCCCAGTTCGCGCAGATCCGCGGCTTCCAGGACGGCCAGTTCAACCTGACTCTCGACGGAATCGCCTGGGGCGACTCCAACGACTTCACCCACCACACCACCAGCTACCTGATGACGCACGACATCGGTCAGGCCCTGGTGGACCGTGGTCCCGGCACCGCCTCGACCCTCGGCGACGCCACCTTCGGCGGCACGGTCAGCCTGGTGACGAAGGATCCCGCGACGACCCAGAGCGGCGAGATGTACGGCAGCTTCGGCAGCTATGCGACCTATCTGGGCGGCGGCGAGATCGACACCGGCGAGATCAAGGCGCTCAACGGCGCCCGCGCCCTCGTCGACGTCGAGCACCTGAACAGCGACGGCCGCCTGACCTTCATGGGCCAGGAGCGCACGAACGTCTTCACCAAGGTCATTGCTCCGGTGACCTCGAACACCACGGTCACAGCCGCGGCGATGTACAACTTCATCCACCAGGGCATCAGTCTCGGATCGACCCAAGCCCAGATGGCGAAGTATGGCTGGAACTACGGTCTCAACAACGATCCGACCAGCCAGGCCTACTACGGTTACAACTTCGACCACATCACGACGGACTTCGAGTACGTCTCCGTCAACAGCGACCTCGGCAACGGCTGGACCGTCGACAGCAAGCTCTACACCTACGCCTACTACCACCACGGCTACAACGGCGAGGATCCGAACGGCGAGCTTTCGAACGGGACAGGCTTCAGCCCGACCGATGTGCCGGGCGAATATCTTCGAAATCTCTACCGTTCCGTGGGCGACATCACCCGCGTCCAGAAGGACTTCGGCGTCGCCATCCTGCGCGCAGGTTTCTGGTACGACTATCAGCTCAACCACCGCACGCTGATCGAGACCGATATGACCCGCGGGATCGAGGTCTTCGATCCCAACTCGCCCAACACACCCGGCGGGATCGACCGCGAACAGCGCAACCAGCTGTATACTTTCCAGCCCTACTTCGAAGCGGACATCAAGCCGCTCCCGGGGCTCGACATCACGCCAGGCGTGAAGTGGGACTACTTCCGTCGCGATATCCAGGCGGCGGTGAACCAGGGCACCCTACAGCCGCTGTACTACGGACGGACGTGGGACAAGGCGCTGCCGTCTGTCGCGATCCACTACCAGTGGAACGATGAGTGGTCGGTCTACGCCCAGGTGGCCAAGGGCTTCCTCGCGCCGAACCTGAACACCCTCTATACCCTGCAGCCAAACGCGAGCACTAACCTGCAGCCGCAAACGACGTGGAACTATCAGATCGGCGGCGCCTATCGCACCAGCCGTCTGACCCTGTCAGGCGATCTCTATTACATCACGTTCGACAACGAGATCATCAAAACGGGCGGTACGATCGAGACGGGCCCGATCTTCATCAACGCCGGCGGCACGACCTACAAGGGCATCGAGGGCGAGGCTGATTACCGGATCTGGGGCCCGATCACCGGCTATGTGAACGGCAGCCTCAACTACGCCCACGACAACACTCTCAACTACCAGATCCCGATGTCGCCGAAGGACACTCTGGCCGCCGGTGTCGCCTATGATCACGATGGGGTTTACGGCTCGTTCTACGGAAAGTATGTCGGCCCGCAGTACGGCGACGTTCCCAGTGCGA
>JAFANN010000237.1 GCA_019232665.1 Caulobacteraceae bacterium
AACGCTCTTCAGTAGCCCGTGCATGACGCTATTGTGGTGGCGCACGGCGTTGTCTCCTCTCGTGTCCAAATCACCGGCAAGTGTTTGAATCCGAGTAGAATCAGCGTCGTGCGCCTCGTCCAGCAAAATGAACCGGACAGCCGTGGGCGAAAGTCCCGGCCACCCATGGCAAGGCTTGGCGAGCGGATCGCAACGGCCGCGTTCCTGGCGCGGCCACGACGCACGAAACGACCGCGCCGCCGAGCGTGACCGCGCAGCCGCGCGGTCAATGCCAGCGCTTCACCAAGCCGTCCAATGGGTCGCCGGGACTGACGCCCGGCGATGACGGAGATTAGGGGACAATGCGCGGACCGCTTCGCAGCCTCTGACGCCGGCGGTCCAGAAGACAGCGTACGCCTCGCCAGATTCGCCTTCCGCGCTGGCTTTCCCCGCCCTAAACGGGTGTTTGAACCTACAGGGGAGGCGGCGTTGGCGAAGGCGAACGGACGCAAGTCGATCTTCATCACGGGCGCGGCTTCGGGGATGGGCCGTGAGACTGCGAAGCTGTTCGCGGCCGAGGGTTGGTTCGTCGGCGCCTTCGACGTGCAGCAGGACCTCCTCGACAGCCTCGCCACCGAGCTTGGGATTGCGAACGGCCTCTTCCGCCGTCTCGACGTGACCGATCGTGACGCCTATCGCGCAGCGATCGACGCATTCGCCGAGGCGACCGGCGGGAAGATGGACATCCTGTTCAACAACGCCGGGATCGGGCGCGGCGGACCGTTCGCCGACATGTCGTGGGACGACGTGCGGGCGGTCATCGAGGTCAACCTCGTCGCGGTCCTCAGCGGGACACACATGGCGATCCCGCTGCTGGCGGCCACGCCAGGATCGCTCTGCTTTTCGACCTCGTCGTCCTCGGCGACCTTCGGCATGGCCAACATCGCGGTCTATTCGGCGACGAAACACGCGGTGAAAGGCTTCACCGAAGCCCTCTCGGTCGAGCTGAAGTCGAGGGGCGTCCGCGTCGCCGACACGCTGCCCGGGCTGATCGACACGCCGATCCTGCCCGACGTGGCGAAGGCCGGCGCCCCGACCGAAGGGATGTGGCGCCTGATGCCGGCGCGCGCGGTCGCCGAGGCGGTCTGGGGCGCCTATCATGAGGACCGCATCCACTGGTACGTGCCGCCCGAGCTCAGGGACTTCGACCTGCAGGCGACGGCCTCGCCAGAAGGCGTCCGCGACGCCATGGCCGCCGGCGGCGGCCTCTTCCGCCAGGACGATTGACGCCACGGCGTCCTAGCCGAAAAATCAGAACCAATTGAACGAGAAACGTGACCAGGGAGATAAGATGGCCGATCTGATGGAGCGACTGACAGCCGCCGCCCACGTGGGCATGACCGCGAGCATCTGGGCCGAACTGAAGCCCGACGTGGTCGCGGTCATCGACCCGATCGGCCAGAGGACATTCGGAGAGATCAACGCCAACGCCAACCGGATCGTACGGTTGCTGCGCTCGCAGGGACTGCAGACTGGCGACGCCGTGGCCCTGCTCTGCAGCAATCGCGCCGAGTTCGTCGAAGTGATGCTCGCAACCCAGCGCGGCGGCTTCCGCTTCACGCCGGTGAACTGGCACCTCAATGCAGACGAGGTCGAGTACATCATCAACGACTGCGAGGCGAAGGCGCTCTTCGCCGACACGCGCTATCCGGCGGGGCTGTCAGCCAAGGCGCCCGAGGTGCGCGTGCGGATCTCGATCGGGACCGACGCCGAGGGCTTCATCCCCTACGCCAGTTCGATCGCGGCGTTCGCCGGCGACGACATCGACGACCCCGTCCTGGGTGGCGCGATGCTCTACACCTCAGGCACCACCGGCCGGCCCAAGGGCGTGCATCGCAAGGCGTCCGTCGTGCTCGTACCCGGGCCTGGCGCGCCCGACGACGTTCAAATGTGCGTCGGGCCCGCCTACCACGCCGCGCCCCTCGCCTTCGACGTTCGATCCGCCATGAGCCAGGGCAATCCGCTGGTGTTCATGGACCGCTGGGACAGCGAGGGCGTTCTGGCGAACATCGAGCGCCACCGCGTCACGCGGATGCACATGGTGCCGATCATGTTCCAGCGACTGCTGGCCGTGCCGGCGGAGGTGAAAGCGAAATACGATGTCTCTACACTGCGCTACATCATCCATGGCGCCGCCCCCTGCCCGCCGGAGGTGAAGAAGGCGATGATCGAGTGGGTGGGCCCGATCATCCACGAGTACTATGCCGGGTCCGAAGGCGGCGCGGGCTTCGTCACTACGACCGAGGAGTGGCTCACAAAGCCTGGAACGGTCGGCAAACTGCCGGCGCCCGACTCGATCAAGCTCTACAGCGAGGAAGGCGAGGAGATCACCGAGAAGAACCGCTCGGGCACGATCTACTTCAAGGTCTCCCCGGTCGCCCCGTTCGAGTACTTCAAGGATCCAAAGAAAACGGCGTCAGCGCATCGGGACGGATATTTTACCCTGGGTGACGTCGGCTACGTCGATGACGACGACTATCTCTTCCTCACTGGTCGCACCGCCGAGTGCATCATCTCCGGAGGGGTGAACATCTACCCCCAGGAGATCGACAACGAGATCATCAAGCATCCGGCCGTTGAAGACAGCTGCGCCATCGGCGTGCCGAACGAGGAGTGGGGAGAAGAGGTGAAGGTCGTGGTGACCCTGCATTCCGGCCATCAGCCCTCGGAAGATCTCGGCAAGGAGATCCTCGCCTTCGCCCGCGAACGGCTCGCCGGCTTCAAGACGCCGCGCACGATCGACTTTGCCCAGGAGCTCCCGCGCAGCCCCGCCGGCAAGATCCAGCGTGGGAAGGTCCGGGCGCCGTACTGGGCGGGACGCGCGCGGCAGATCTGACCGTTAGAAAATCGTCTCAACGCCGATCAATTTTCGGCTGCGCTCAGAGCGTGAGACGCAGGAGGTCGATCCCAGAGGCGTTCAGTCGCTGGGGCCGCCCATCCATCACGGCTTCGAAGCGGAACCGCTCAATGCCGCCGGGATCGGACCCACGCGCCCAGTAGCCGGCGCGCTCGGTGAGGACGCCTGCCCCCTCCAGGACCAGGCTATCGCCCCGGGCCACCACCACCGCCCGGCCTGACCAGGGATCGCGGTTGAGGTAGAGGCCGGTTAGGGCGCGCAGCGCGGCCGGCGTCGCAGGCGGGCGCTTGGCCGCGTCCCGGGAAAAGAGGCTCTCGCCCCACCACCAGCCGAGGATGCGACCGCCTTCGACGACCGCGTCAAGCCCGTGAGCGCGCAGGTCCGGATGATCCGTCACGAGCCTGTTGGGGCCCCGTTGGAGCGCGCGCCCGGACTTCCCGTTGAACACGAGGGTCAGGCCAACATCCTGCGGCGCAAGCGTGAGGGCGCCGTTGGGCCCAACGAATGTGCCCGAACAGGCGGCGGGATCCTTGACCCTCCAGGGCGACATCGCGTCCGGCGGCGGCGGAAGCGCTGCGCCCGAGCGGACAGCCCGCATCAACTGGATCGCATAGCGCGTCACCTGGCGCGGCCGGTAGAGTTCGTCGTCGAGCATGGCGTTGGCGCTCGCAAAGCAGGCCACGCCAGCCGCGGGATCGGCATGGAAGGACGAGGCGTAGGCCATCATGCCGCCCGTGTGGTGCAGGCAAGACAAGCCATCGACCGGCTGCAACGCCACGCCAAGAGCGTACTGGGCGCCGGGACCGAACTCGGCCGCCGCCGTCACCGGTGTCGCGAACCGTCTGGCCGAGGCGTCGGTCAGCACCGGCGCGCCGCTGCCCCTGGCGAAGCTCATCAGCGCCCGCATGTAGACCGCCATCTGCGCCGCCGTCGCTCCGATCGATCCTGCCGGCATAGCCAGTTCGTCGAACGTCGCGGGCTGCAGCCGGCCGCCCGGAAGGGTCGCGGCGACCGTGCGGTCCCATGGCCAATATCCGACCGCGAACTGCGAGCGTGTCGCCTGGGCGAGCACGCCCTTCATGTCTCCGAGGCCCAGCTTCTGTCGAACCCATGCTTCCACGGAATCCTCGAACGGCGCCTTGGTGACGCGAGCAATCACTGCGCCGAGAAGGTCGAACCCGGTGTTGCTGTAGGAGAAGCCGGAACCCGGGGCGAAGCCGCACCACAGTCGAGCGTCAGGGGTGCGCGGGAAAAAGGGCGCGCCGTCCGGAAGGCCGCCGGTGTGACTCAGCAACTGGAGGAGGGTGACCGGCTGGGGCGGCAACGGGACATCGGGCAGGTAGCGGGAGACCGGCGAGGAGAGGTCGACGCGACCCTGGTCGGCGAGCGCCAGCATCGTCAGCGCAATGAACGATTTGCTGATCGAGCCGATCTGGAAATAGCGGTCCGACGTCAACGGGAGCCCATGCTCGACGTCCGCCCAGCCGATTGGCAGCAAGGCGACGAATCCGTCGGCGTCGGTGACCGAAATCGTCATGCCGGGCAGTCCGAGTTGCTGAACCTCTTCGAGGGCGTAGGCGCGCAGCGCCTCGAGGGCGGCGGTGTAGTCGCGAGTGCCTGCCCCCGGCGCTGTGACCCGGAAAGGCGGTGCTGGCGGTCGTTCGGAAGCTTGCGGCGACGCCGGGCGCCATTGGTCCGCAACGTCGTGCGCCTCGACCGCCGTCGCCGCCCCGATCGCACCCGCTCCAGCAAGCCACCCGCGCCTCGTTACGGACATGATTTCTCCCCCTGCGCCGCTGTGGATCGGGCGCCGCTGTGTCCTGGGGACGCCGACGGCGGAGGTCAACCCGCGGTCACCATAGCGGGCCCGCAGAGCGCATCGGCCGTCTCTGGATGGCTGCTAACACCGGACGCACCCGCCCCGATCGCCTCCATAAGGCGCAAAGCGACTGCTTGGCGAAATCATGGCGGTCTCATGGCAGAGCCATTGACACAGCTTGACCAGTGTGCGATCTAGGACCAGGGCTTCGTTGGTTTTTACCGAAATTTCTACAGGCTTTAGGGCGAAGGAAGGGGAGTGGCATGCGCGTCAACAAATCGGTGAAACTTGTCGCTGGGACGGCACTGATAGCGACGCTTGGCCTCGCGACGGCCGCGAACGCAACGTCCTACGTAATCGTCCCGGGCAGCGGGTTCGCCAGCGTGGCGTCCGGCATCAAGGGTGTCGGGAATTCGGGGACCGACGCGTTCGGCAATCCCTGGAATTGGAACAAGACCCTCGGCCCGGCGGGCCCCGACTCGCCCGGGGCTGGGTATGCGGCCTGGGGAGATCCGGGGCTGGGTCTTGGCACGTCGACCTATGAAGGCAGCACCCCGGCGGATCTCTTCGCTGTGTCCTTCGTCGTCGATCACACGGGCGCGACCTTCAACCAGACGCCCTCGCCCTTCTCTGGCGGCTACAACGAATTCACGCGGATGACCGTTAATGGCGTTGCATGGACGCCGGTCTTCCTCGACAGCTCGAACGAGGTCGACTTCTACGCGCCCCCCGGCGTAAGTGTCACGGATGGCGAGACGTACTTCGTGAACGTCATCTTCAACCAGAAAAACCTCAGCGGCTACAACATCGGCTTCTCGGCCGTCTGGCTCAATTCAGTGCCCGAAGCGTCGACCTGGGCCATGATGATCCTGGGTATCGCTGGGATCGGCGCGGCGATGCGGACCACGCGCCGCAAGGAGTCCACCTCGAGCCTCAGCGCCTGACGGGATCAGACCAGGCCAGACTCATCTGTCTGGCCTGGGATTTCACCTAGCCAAGAAGGGCGGACGCATAGTCCGCCCTTTTCTTTTTCATCATCGCCCCTGGTCAGGTGACGCTGGCGACCGCCTTCGCCACCGCGTCGGGCTTCTCCAGGATGACCATGTGGCCGGCCTCGGGCACTTCGACCACCTGAGATCCGGAGATCCCGGCCTCGAACCCCTTGGCATAGACCGGCGGGATCAATCGATCGCTCTGGCCCCACACGATCACCGTCTTGGCGAGGATGCGATAGAGCCTGGACGCGAGGCCGCGATCGGGGACCGGGAACAGCAGCTTGCCAGCCATCCCGAGTTGCCTGGCGTTGCGAACGAGGTAGGCCTTGAGGAACTCCGGATCGTCGATCCGCGCCCCGGCCGTCATCAGCTTCGCCCCTGTCTCCGGGTCGTGGAACAGGTACTGCGGCAGCTCGAACGGCAGCAGGGTGAACATGTCCGGGATCGGGTGGTCGTCCTTCCACAGCCCGGCTGGGGCGATCAGCACCAGCCGGCTGACGTCGTTTGGACAGACCGCCGCCATCTCGGCCGCGATCATGCCCCCCATGGAGTGGCCGACCAGGACCGGGTCCCTGAGCCCGAGCGCCCGGACCACGTCCCAGGTGTGGAGGGTGTAGTCGAGCATGTCCCGAAGCTCGGGGTTGTCGTCGGTCTCGCCATATCCCGGAAGGAACGGGGCGTAGACGTGATGAGTGGCCGAGAGCGCCTCCAGGATCGGATCCTGGGCGGTCATGCCGCCGGCGCCGTGGAGGAACACGAGCGGCTCGCCCGAACCGCCCTCGAGGTAGGGGATCGTCCCGTGCGGAGTTTGGACGGTCTTCTGCTGCATGATGCTCATCGGGCCCTCACGCGGTCTCGGTGGCGCGCGCCGGCGCATACGGAGCAGGCAGCGAGCCTGGACGGGCCTGCCGGTCCACGGGGTGACACCAGAAGCGCTCGTCGTGCTCCCATTCGGGCATGAGCGTCTTCAGCTTCGGCATCACCTTCTCGGCAAAGAGCTTGCTCGAATACATGCACTTCTCAGCCGGCATGTTCCCCACGTGCATCAGGCAGAAGATGTTGCCCACGTGGAGACCCTTGATCATATCCTCCATCCTCTGACGGACCGTCTCCGGCGAGCCCGCGATCACGTGACCGCCCTCGGTCAGGTCCTTCCATGTGAGCTGGCCAAACCCTCCGCGCGGCGGAGCGTACTGCGAAAGCGCGCCGGTCTGGATGGTCTTGATCGTCCGATAGCCGGGCGCGTCGGCAAAGCCCGGATAGACATGCAGGCACCTGTTGTAGAAGTAGTTCACGTGCTCGGAATAGAGACGCTCGGCCTCTTCGTCCGTCTCCGCCACGCAGATCGTCTGGGCGAACCCCGCGCGGTAGGGCGAGGTGTCCGGCGCATTCCGCTTCGCCACCTGGTCCCAGTACCCCTGAAGCAGGGCCTTGGCGCGGATGTAGCCCGTGAAGCTGAGGTAGGAATAGGAATAGGTATTGTCGATGCAGAAATCGTAGGTCTCGATCGAGCCGCCGCCCGGGATGTGTACGGGCGGATGCGGTTGCTGGATCGGCCGTGGCCAGATGTTGACGTGCCTCAGCTTGTTGTAGTGGCCGTTGAAGGCAAACGGCTCCCGCTCGGTCCAGGCCCGGATGATCAGCTCGTGCGCCTCGGCGTACTTCTCCCGCGTCAGGGCCGGGATCTGGCCGTAGCAGTAGTTGGTGTCCATCGAGGTCCCCACCGGGAACCCCGCGACCAGCCGCCCGCCGCTGATGCAGTCGAGCATGGCGAATTCTTCGGCCACCCGCACCGGCGGATTGTAGAGGGCGATGGAGTTGCCGAGGACCACCAGGGCCGCGTTCTTGGTGCGCCGGGCAAGCCCGGCCGCGATGATGTTCGGCGAGGGCATGATGCCATAGCCGTTCTGATGGTGTTCGTTCACCCCGATCCCGTCGAAGCCGAGCGTATCGGCGTATTCGAGCAGGTCCATATAAGTGTTGTAGACCTCGTGGGCCTTCACCGGATCGAAGAGTTTCTGATCTATATCCACCCACACCGACCTGTTCTTCTCCCGGAAGTCGTCCGGAAGGTAGGGCCACGGCATCAGGTTGAACCAGGTGAACTTCATCTGATGGGTTTCCTCTCAAATAGGGGCGACCCGGCAGGCGCGGGTTCATTATCGGCGTTCAGGAACAGGTCGAGCCTATGACGCTATCGCGCGGATGCGCAACGCCAAAAGCGGACGGGGCCATTCCCTTGCGGGACGCCACGTTCCGCGCGGGAGGTCGAGCGAACATTTTTTCCGCGCCCCCTTGTCGGCCCTACGACGGCTGAGGCGTCATCCTCTCGAACGAGAGCTTTGGACGGGAGAGATTGCCTTGCGCTTCATGATCCTGCTGACCGCAAATGCGGTGACCGAGAGCGGCGCAACGCCAAGCCCGGAGCTGCTCGCACAGATGGGCTCCTATAACGAAAAGCTCGTCAGCGCCGGCGTGCTGAAGGATGCGGGGGGACTTACGTCCACGGTCGCCGGGGCGCGTGTGCGATTCTCCGGCGCAGACCGTCAGGTCGCCAAGGGTCCGTTCGCCACCAGCGAACGCACCGTCGCCGGGTACTGGATCTTTGAGACCTCATCGCTGGAGGAAGCGATCGAGTGGGTGAAACTCTGCCCCAACCCCACAGGCGAGACCGGCGAGATCGAGATCCGCCGCCTGCACGGACCGGAGGATTTCGCCGAGAATGATCCGACCGGCGATTTGAGACGCAACGAGGCCAAACTTTCCGAGAAGATCCGGATCGGAGCCTAGGTTCCACCACCCGCCCTTCGTCCCGATCCATTCCCCAGCCTGGAGCGATCGATGCTCTACGCCTTCCTCTGCTACAACAACGAGGACGCGGTGTTCTCCTGGACGAAGGAGGAGGATGACGCGGTCATGGCCGGATTGCACAAGGTCCACCAGAGGCTGATCGAGAAGAAGAAGTTTGGCCCCGCCGTGCGGCTGATGCCGACCACCGCAGCCACGACCTTGCGCAAGGACACCGACCCGCCACTCGTGCTCGACGGCCCGTACGCCGAGACCAAGGAACAGCTGCTCGGATTCTACGTGATCGATTGCGAGGACCTGGAAGAGGCGCTCGGCGTGGCGCGCGACTTCGCGAAGGCCAATCCCGGCGGCGCCTATGAGGTGAGGCCGCTGAAGCTGTTCCTGCCAGGGTCCTTCGAGAAGTGAGCGAATTGGCCTGGATCGATGCGGCGCTAATCGCCGCCCGGCCCCAGGCGATCGGCGCCCTGCTGCGCTATTTCCGCGACCTCGACACCGCCGAAGAGGCCTTCCAGGACGCCTGCCTGCGCGCATTGAAGGCCTGGCCGCGAAACGGGCCGCCGCGCGATCCGGCCGCCTGGCTGATCCTGGTCGGCCGCAACAGCGGGATCGATGCGGCCCGGCGGGCGAGCCGGCACTCGGAGCTGCCGCCGGAAGAGATCCTCTCGCCGCTCGAAGACGTCGAAGCGCCGATGGCCGAGCGGCTGGATGGCGGCGACTACCGCGACGACGTGCTGCGGCTGATGTTCATCTGCTGCCATCCGGACCTGCCGCCGAGCCAGCAGATCGCGCTCGCCCTGCGCATCGTGTGTGGCCTGACGGTTCCGCAGATCGCCCGCGCGTTCCTGGTCGGCGAGAGCGCCATGGAACAGCGGATCACCCGGGCCAAGACGCGCATCGCGAGGGCTGATGTTCCCTTCGAGACGCCGGGCGCGGCCGACCGCGCCGACAGGCTGGGGGCCGTCGCGGACATGGCCTACCTTATCTTCAACGAGGGGTATTCGGCGGCGGACGATCCCCAAGGCGACCGCGCGACCTTGTGCGGCGAAGCGATCCGACTTGCGCGTCTCCTGCTGCGGCTGTTCCCGGCCGAGCCCGAGGTCATGGGCCTCCTGGCGCTGATGCTGCTGCAGCACGCCCGCGCCGCAGCCAGGGTCGATTCGTCAGGCCAGATCGTGCTGCTCGAGGACCAGGACCGCTCGCTCTGGAACGCGGACATGATCGCAGAGGGCCTCGCCCTGCTCGACAAGGCCTTGCGCCATCGCCGTCGCGGTCCTCATCAGACCCGCGCCGCTATCGCCGCCCTCCACGCGCGCGCCGCCACCCCCGAACAGACGGATTGGGATCAGATCCAGCGCCTGTATGCAGCGCTGGAAATCCTCGAGCCCTCGCCTGTGGTGACGCTGAACCGCGCAGTCGCAGTGTCCAGGGCGTCCGGTGCGGGCGAAGCGTTGGCGATGATCGAGCCGCTGGAGGGACGCCTCGCCGGCTACTTCTACTTCTTCGGCGTGAAGGGCGCCCTCCTCAGCCAGCTTGGGCGTTCGGCCGAGGCGCGGACGGCCTTTGACCGGGCGATCGGCCTCGCGACCACCGCCGCCGAGGCCGCACACATCCGCAACCACCTCGACCGGCTGATGAAGGACAGCGCCGACGCCGGTGCGTGAGATACTCAGCAGTTTTCCAGCAGCAGGAACCGATCGATGGCCCTTCAGACCGAGCTCAAATCCAACCCCGACACCCTGACCAAGGGCGTCGTGCCCTATATCCAGGTCGAGGGCGCGGCCGCAGCGATCGACTTCTACAAGCGGGCCTTCGGAGCCCGGGAGATCTCTCGCGCCGCAAACGACGCCGGCACGAAGATCATCAACTGCCAGCTCGAGATCAACGGCGGCCTGTTCATGATCATGGACGCCATGGCCGAGCACGGCTACCCGCTGCAACCCAGCCACAGCTACACCATGCAGCTGATGGTGCCGGACGGCCAGGCCTGGTTCGACCGGGCGGTCGAAGCGGGGTGCAAGGTGACCTCGCCATTTCAGAAAATGTTCTGGGGCGATCTCTGGGGCTCGGTGACCGACCCCTTCGGCATCCACTGGGGCGTCGATCAGCCCGCGAACGGCTAAGAGCCTGATCCGTTTTTGGATCCCCCCACGCGAGAGGAGGATCCACCCGTCACGCCGCCAGGCGGCGCACGGCGGCGTGGGCCTCGGCGCGGATCTCGTAAACGGCCGGCTCAAGACGGAACAGGACCTCTATCTGGCGGCGCATCGGAGCTTCGGCCGCGTACGCGGCCCGAAGCTCCCTCGCACGGGTCAGCACCCAGGGAGGCGCGGCATCTTCCGGAATCCGGAGCACGCCGGGGATGGCCGGCGCGCCGGCGCCGCGCTGGCGCGAGGTGTGGAACGAAAGCGCCGCCGACAGCGCGAGGGACAGGAACACGGGGCCCGCCCAGACCAGCAGGGAGCGATCGGTGAGAAACGCGCCAACTGCGCCGGCGAGTCCTAGCGCGACGTGCACGCGGTGAGCCCGCCAGGCCTCCTTTGAGCTGATCTCGGCGCCTTCCCGCCTCTGAGGCTTCCATCCGCTGTCGCGCCCGACGAGCACGTCGAAGACGCTGACGGCCTGCATCACCATGGTGACCGGTGTGAGCAGGACAGAGCCCAGGGTCTCCAGGACCACCCCGGCGATCAGGCGCACCGAGCCTCCGAAGCCCTTGCAGCGCCCGGGCGAGGCGAGCGCGAGCGCCAGGGCAAGCAGCTTGGGGATCGCCAGCAGAGCCATGGTCAGGCCGAACGCCCAGATCACCTGCATGGCCTGCGCGGAGCCGCTCGCGAAGTGCTCCCGCGACCAGACGATGGATCCGCAGACCAGCAGGATCAGCCAGAGCGGCGAGGTCAGATAGGCCGAGATGCCGAGCACGAGATGCAGCCGGCTCACCCAGTGCAGGCCGGCGGTCCAGAGCAGGCGCGCATGCTGCAGGTTGCCCTGGCACCAGCGCCGGTCGCGCACCGCCGTGTCGAGCAGCGTCGGAGGGGATTCCTCATAGCTGCCGCCGAGATCGGCCACCGTGCGCACGATCCAGCCGCGCCGGCGCAGAAGCGCCGCTTCGATGAAGTCATGGCTCATGATGTGGCCGCCCCAGGGCTTGCGGCCCTTTAGGTGCGGCAGTCCCGCGCTCTGGGCAAAGGCGGCGACGCGGATGATAGCGTTGTGGCCCCAGTAGTTGCCTTCGCGACCGGACCACCATTGCTGCCCCGCGGCGAACACCGGCCCGTAGAGGCGCGAGGCGAACTGCTGCAGGCGGGCGAACGGCGTGCGGGCGTTGACGATCGTGGGGACGCTCTGCACGAGCCCGGCCCTTTGATCGGCGCTGATCTCGGCCGTGAGGGCGATGATCGTCTCGGCCGTCATCAGGCTGTCGGCGTCGAGCACGAGCATGAACTCGTAGGCCGAGCCGAAGCGCTCGACCCACTCGCCGATGTTGCCCGCCTTTCGATCGATGTTCTCGGCGCGGCGGCGGTAGTAGATTTGGTGGCCGCCATTCACGCGCGTCCGAAGGCGCAGGAACGCCACCGCTTCGGCCCGGGCGATCGCCGACTCGCGTGTGTCGCTCAGGACGAAGATGTCGTAGCGATCAGACGCCCCAGCCCTCTCCAGGTCCTCCCACATCGCCTGGACTCCCGAGAAGATCAGGCCGGGATCCTCGTTGTAGGCGGGCAGGAGGATGGCAATTCGCTCGTCCGTGGCGCGTGTCGTGACCCGCGGGACGGCGCGCCAGTTCGCTACGACTACGGCGAAGCCGGCCAGAGCGCTGGCGAAGCCGTAACCGACCCAGACGCTGAGCAGAACCGACAGCGCCACTGTCGCCCCCTCGAGCACGGTCAGCCCCTCCAGGCCCAACGCGGAAAGCAGCAGCCAGCCAACCAGTCCTCCGAACGCGAGCGCGCCGCTGAGGATGACCGCGCGACGCAATCCCCTGTGGTCGGCCCAGCGCGCCATCATCGCCGGCGCGCGCCCGAGGTCCTGCTTCGGCATGGCTATGGGCGCCGGCGGCGGCACCGACTCCAAAGGCGGGAACACCTCTTCGGCCGACGGAGTTGACCTATCGGCCGCCGCGGACGAGCGGACCGGCCGTACAGGGGCTGGGGAAATGGCGGCGATCGTCCGGCGTCCCAGCCGCAAAGGATGGGGCGCGACCTCGGTCGCGACAAAGCTGCTTAGGTTCGTCAAGTGGCGGCCCTGAGTGATCACGCGCGCGTCTGCGCCCGCGCCGGCGAAGCTGTCAGACACGCGTTATTCCCTCAGCCGCCCGGCGGAGCCGGGGCGCGGCCGTGTCGGGAATGAACTCGTGGCTCTGTCGTTCCAACCTCACCGATGAAGCTGACAACGACGGTGACATATCGCATT
Source organism: Caulobacteraceae bacterium (assembly GCA_019232665.1). GTDB lineage: Bacteria > Pseudomonadota > Alphaproteobacteria > Caulobacterales > Caulobacteraceae > Acaudatibacter. The sequence goes on from JAFANN010000237.1 coordinate 12,923, forward strand.
AGGGTGAACCCGCGCTGAACAACCTAGAGGAGGGGGTCAGTTGGCCGACGCCGCAAAAGACTTCGATGTGATCGTCTATGGCGCCACCGGCTATACAGGCCGTCTCGTCGCCGAACACTTGCTCCGGACCTATGGCGCCAATGGGACCGTAAAATGGGCGGTTGGCGGACGAAACGCCGAAAAGCTGGCGCAAGTCCGCGACCTGATCGGCGCGCCAAAAGACCTTCCCATGATCGTCGCCGACGCCCACGACCGGCTGGCGCTCGAGGGCATGGCGCGCCGGACCAAGGCGTTGATCACGACCGCCGGTCCCTACCAGCTCTACGGCTCGGATCTTGTCGCCGCCTGCGCCGCGGCTGGCGCCGACTACGTGGACCTGACAGGGGAGTCGAACTGGATCGCCGCCATGATCGGCGCGAACGAGGCCGCAGCGAAGGCCTCCGGCGCGCGGCTCGTCTTCTCATGCGGCTTCGACTCCATCCCCTTCGACATGGGCGTCTGGTTCGTCCAGCGCGCCGCGAGAGAGCGGTTCGGCGAGTCCGCGAGGCGCGTGCGCGGCCGGGTTGCGGCGATGCGAGGCGGATTTTCGGGCGGCACCTTCGCCAGCGGAATGGTCACCATGGCCGCCGCCCAGAAGGATCCCAACGTCGCCAAACTCCTCGCCGACCCTTTCGCGCTCACCCCCGGCTTCCGTGGGCCCGAGCAGCCGGACGGTAACCACCCGTACGAGGACAAGCTTGTTGGCTCGTGGGTCGCACCCTTCATGATGGCCGGCATCAACACCAAGGCCGTGCACCGCACGAACTTGCTGCTCGGCCATCCCTGGGGCCAGGACTTCCAGTACGACGAGATGCTGATGATCGACGGTCCGCCCAAGGAGGGCGCCGCGCCGGCCGGCTTCGATCTGGGCGGCGCGACGCCGCCGAAGCCCGGCGAGGGACCCACGAAGGCGGAACGGGAGGCGGGCTTCTATGACCTTCTGTACGTCGCCGAAGCGCCCGATGGGCGGACCGTGCGGGCGCGGGTGAAGGGCGACATGGACCCCGGATATGGATCGACCTCGAAGATGCTGGCCGAGGCCGCCCTCGCCCTGGCCTTCGATGTCCCGCGGGAGACCACGCCCGGAGGCTGCTGGACACCCGCCTCGGCCATGGGCGAGGCCCTCCTGAAGCGTCTGCCGTCTCGCGCCGGGATCACGTTCGAGACAGAAGGCTGAGACATGGGCAAACGGATCGGCGTCATCGGGCTCGGCCAGCGCATCGCCCACGTCCTTGCGGCGATGGAAGAGGTGGGCTGGACGATCGATCTCGCCGGTTACGCCGATCCCTCCCCGGTCGGCCTGCCGATCCTGGCGGAAGCGGGTATCCGGCCAGGACGGGCCTATCGCGACGAGGCCGAGCTGCTGGCGGACGGTCCGTTCGACCTGATCATGATCGGGACGCCCAACCACCTGCACCGGGCCCACCTCGACACGGCCTTTGCCGCCGGCTTCCCGGTTTTCAGCGAGAAGCCGATCGTGCGGACGACTGAGGAGTCCTTCGATCTCGCAGGCGCCTTGGCCGCTGGGACGACGCCGCCGCTTTTCATCGGCCTGGTCATGCGCTCGATGCCTCTGGTCCGCGAGGTGATCGCCCGCGTCGACGCCGGCGAACTCGGCGATCTGGTGTCGATGGACGCCACCGAGCACCTGCACCCCGAGCACGGCGCCTACCTGGCGCGGAACTGGCGGCGCAAGGTCGACTGGGGCGGCTCGTTCATGCTCGACAAGGTGTGCCACGACTTCGATATCTTCGGGCGTCTGGCGCGCTCGCGGGCGATGCGGGTGGCGAGCTTTGGCGGGCGCCGGATCTTCACGCCGGAACAGGCCGATCTGCCCAAGACCTATGACGACGGCTCCGCCGCCTACGCCCTGCGCGACGCCGGCTGGATGGGCGCCAACGACGCTTTCCACTCGGACATGGACCTCTACGACCACCAGGTGGCGATCGCCCACTACGAGAGCGGGTTCGCCCTCTCCTTCCACTCCAACAGCCACGTCTCTCTGCAGGAGCGGCGCTGGTACGTCGCCGGGACACGCGGGACCCTGCTCGCCGACCTCGTCCGCAACAAGCTGATGGTCCGGCCGTCGCTCCACCGCGGCAAGCCCGAGCGGATCGACTTCGCCTCGCGCACGGCCGACCTGCACAATGGAGCCGACCAGGCGATGGCCGTCGACCTGCTCGCGGCGCTCGACGGCGAAAGGCCTTTCCCGGTGACGCCAAAAGACTCGCTCGAGGCCGGCTTGACGGTGATGGCGATCGACGAGGCCGCCGCTCGCGGCGAGGTCGTGGACCTCGGGCCGGTCTGGCGCCGGCTCGACCAGGCGTTGCAGGCGTCGGATCCAGTCGCCGCCTGACGCGACGTGACCGTTTGCGGGCTTCTCCTCGTGGTCTAGGAGTGCCGGCCAACGAGAAGGAGGACCGGTGGAGGCGCTGATCGAGCCCCTGACGCGGCTGGCGCAGCGGAAGCTGGGCGGCGATGCGATCGCCGGCCTCACGCGCCTGTCCGCCGGGGCGACCCAGGAGATCTGGCGCTTCGGCGTCTTCCGTGGGGACGTCGAGACGCCGGTGATCCTGCGCCGGGCGCCTGGCGGAGTGCGCGTCTCGGACGCGGCGGTTGGCCTCGCGACCGAAGCGAGCCTGCTCGAGGCCGCCGGACGGGCGGGCGTCCCCGTGCCCCAGGTTCTCTGCGTGCTAGCGGATGAGGACGGCCTGGGCCACGGCTTCGTCATGGAATTCGTGGAAGGCGAGACCCTGGGCGGTCGTATCGCGCGGGGCGAGGCTCTGGCGGGCGCACGGCCGCATCTGGCGCGCCAGTGCGGGGAGATCCTAGCCCGCATCCACACCCTTGATCCCGGCGACTTCCCTACGCTGCGTCGTGCGACGCCAGCTGAACTGGTGGCGCAATACCGAACCTCCTACGAGGCCTCGGCTTGGCCGCGGCCGGTCCTCGACCTCACCTTCCGCTGGCTCGAGACCCACTGCCCGCCGCCGCCGGAAAAGCCGCGCCTCGTCCACGGCGACTTCCGCAATGGGAACCTGATGATCGGACCGGACGGCGTCCGCGCCGTGCTCGACTGGGAGATCGCCCACGTCGCCGATCCGATGGAGGATCTCGGCTGGCTCTGCACTAACGCCTGGCGCTTCGGCGTGCTGGACAAGCCCGTCGGCGGCTTCGGCGAACGCGAGGAGCTGTGGGCGGGCTACGAGGCCGCCGGCGGCGACCCGGTCAACCGCGCCCACGCCCACTGGTGGGAGGTCTACGGCTCGATGCGCTGGGGCGTCATGTGCGTGGGCATGACGGCGGCCTTCCGAACCGCCGATCCCTCTGTCGAGCGGTCGGTGATCGCCCGCCGCGTCTCGGAGAACGAGCTCGACCTCATGCGCCTGATCGCCGCCTGACGATGTACGATCCGCCCAATCCGCCCGAGATCCTCGCCGCTGTCGCCCGCTTCCTGAAGGAGGAGGTTGCGCCGGCCACCACTGGCCACCTTTCCTTCCAGGCCCGCGTCGCCGCCAACGCCCTGGAGATGATGCGCCGTCAGCTCGAGCTCGGCCCCGCCGAGGACGCCGCCGAACGCGCGCGGCTGCAGGCGCTGCTCGGCATGGATGGCGATCTGCTGACGCTCACGGCCGAGCTCTCCCGCCGGATCGCCGCCGGCGAGATCGACCTCACGACGCCTGGCCTCAAGGATCACCTCTGGGCCAGCGCCCTGGCCAAGATGGCCGTCGATCAGCCCACCTACGCCGCTTACCGCGCCAGCCTCGCCGAGCGCGGACAACCAGAAGACGAGAGGTAGCCCCCCATGGACTTCGCCCTGCCGCAGGATCTCGTCGACTATCTCGGCGAACTCGACCGCTTCATCGAAGCGGAGATCAAGCCGCTCGAACAGGCGGACGACAACATCCGCTTCTTCGACCATCGGCGCGAACACGCCCGCACCGATTGGGACAACCAGGGCCTGCCGCGCCATGAGTGGGAGGCCCTGCTGGGCGAGGCGCGCCGACGCGCCGACGCGGCCGGACACCTGCGTTATGGCTGGCCGGTGGAATGGGGCGGCAAAGGCGGGACGAACCTCGCCATGGCGGTGATCCGCGAGCATCTCGCGGCCAAGGGCCTGGGCCTGCACAACGACCTGCAGACCGAGCACTCGATCGTCGGCAACAACCCTTTCATCATCATGTTCAAGGAGTTCGCCACCAACGCCCAGTACGAGCGCTATGGCGAGGCCCTGCTGAAGGGCCAGATCCGTTCCGGCTTCGGCCTCACCGAGCCCTATCACGGCTCAGACGCCACCCACATGGAGACGCGCGCGGTGCGCGAGACCCGCAATGGCGTCGACGGCTGGCTGATCAACGGCGAGAAGATGTGGACCACGGGCATGCACGTGGCCACCCACATCATGTGCTTCGCGCGCACCGCCGGAAACGACGGCGACGCCACCGGCATCACCGTCTTCTTGGTTCCCGCGGATGCCCCCGGCGTGAAGGTCGAGGAGTACCTCTGGACCTTCAACATGCCCACGGACCACCCGCGCGTGTCCCTGACCAACGTCTGGGTGCCCGACGACGCGATCTGGGGCGTGGAAGGGCGCGGCCTTGGCCTCGGCCAGAGCTTCGTCCACCAGAACCGCATTCGCCAAGCGGCCTCATCCCTTGGCGCTGCGATCTACTGCGTCGAGGAGAGCGTGAAGTACGCCAGGATGCGCAAGCCGTTCGGCGAAGAGCTCGCCCGCAACCAGGCGATCCAGTGGCCGCTCGTTGAGCTCGCCACCCAGTGCGAGATGCTGCGCCTGCTGATCCGCAAGACGGCGTGGGACATGGACCAGATGGAGCACAAGGAGGTCGAGCGGCAGATCTCCGACAAGGTCTCGATGTGCAACTACTGGGGCAATCGCCTGGTGTGCGAGGCGGCCGACCGGGCGATGCAGGTCCACGGCGGCATCGGCTATTCGCGGCACAAGCCCTTCGAGCACATCTACCGCCACCACCGGCGTTACCGGATCACCGAAGGCTCCGAAGAGATCCAGATGCGCAAGGTCGCCGCCTTCCTGTTCGGCTACCTCGGCCCGCGCCGCAAGGAATTCGCCGACCTCACCTGGGACGACGTCGACTATCGCAC
>JAFANN010000345.1 GCA_019232665.1 Caulobacteraceae bacterium
CCGACTCCCTGGGCGTCTTCCGCCGCTTCGCCGACGTGATGCGGGACGCGAAGAAGGGGCGGGGTTAGCGACGGCGCTGTCCCTCCCCTTCCGGCTACAGCCTTCGCAAATCTCGACCGGACTCGTGCTGGCCGGCGCCGTCTTAACACGGAGGCACGGAGCACACGGAGGTGGGTCTTCCCGCGATTTTCGCGCGGCTGAGAGGCTCTTTCAATGCGAAGCGCCAAGAGGCGCCGGATAAATCGTCAGAGGCGCGTCTCGCGGAAGGTCAGCATGATTGCGCCTTCGGCGCGTTTCAGCTGCGCTGTCTGCATCGCCGCAAACAGGCCTGGAAGCTGCGCCGCGCCGAAGGCGCAATAAATTGCTTACACAGATTCCCCTCTTTGGAGATTTCGTGAGGCTTCTCGGCTGAACTTGGCGGGCTTGGCGCTGAAAAAGAGCCTCTCAGCGCTCGAGCTTCGCCGCAGGGGCGCCTCCGTGTTCCTCCGTGTGCTCCGTGCCCTCCGTGGTGAAACCTTCGTTCCGCTTCGGGATGACGGGTGAGGACCCCTGGGGAAAGACCGAGGCCTTGGGGGTGATCTTAACCTCCCTGCCCGGTCTCGCCGCTCACTCCCCAGAAGGGGAGGGAGGAGTTGTTCCTCACACCGCCTTGGCGCGGACCTTGCGGGGGGCGGGGGTCTTGCGGGCGGCGGCGCGCTTTTCGGCGGCGGCTTCGGTTTTGGCTTGCTTGCGCTGGGCCACGGCGGCCTCGAGCGCCGGAAGCAGTTCGGCGGCGTCGGCCTTCTGCCGTTCCGTACCCGCCGTTTCCAGGCGGCGCGCATTGTCCAGCAGGTTCTTGAGTTCGCGGTCGTCCATCGCGGGGATTTTCTCGAGCAGGGTCACGACGGACACTCCAAATTAGCTGTCGTATATGTCGTGGGCCGGACGCTCGATTGTAAGGACCAAGAAGCGGACCGTTCGCGCCGCCGCTCCCGCAACGCCTTCTAAGAAGTAAGGAATCAGAGCCCGTCGGGGAAAAATGGGCGACCCCGTCGCATACGGGTGTCGCGTCGCCGCCACCGCCTCGGGAGGGACGATCAGCACACGCCTGCGCCCTGGCAAAGGATCGTCAGGGCCCGGCGCCCTGCCCCGTCCTTGCGCCAAGGCTATGCGGCGTCTAAAGCCGCCCCCTAGCCTTCAATTCACCCAGCCGGACCGCGTGCAGCGCGCGCGGCGGCTCGCGCGCGCGGAACCGGACCATGCCCAGACGCACCGATATCGAGAGCATCCTCATCATCGGCGCCGGGCCCATCGTCATCGGCCAGGCCTGCGAATTCGACTATTCCGGCGTTCAGGCGTGCAAGGCGCTGCGCGCCGACGGCTACCGGATCATCCTGGTCAACTCGAACCCGGCCACGATCATGACCGATCCGGAGGTGGCCGACGTCACCTACGTCGAGCCGATCACGCCAGAGGCGGTGGCCAAGATCATCGAGAAGGAGCGCCCGCACGCCCTACTGCCGACCATGGGCGGCCAGACGGCGCTGAACACGTCGCTCGCCCTCGAGCGCGAGGGCGTGCTGGCGAAGTTCAATGTCGAGATGATCGGCGCGCGGGCCGAGGCGATCGATAAGGCCGAGGACCGCCAGAAGTTCCGCGAGGCGATGGACGCCATTGGCCTGGAGAGTCCCCTCTCCCGCGTCGCCCACACGCTCGAGGAGGCGCTGGAGGCGCAACAGCTCGTCGGCCTGCCGGCGATCATCCGACCGTCGTTCACCCTGGCCGGCACCGGCGGGGGCATCGCCTACAACCTCGCCGAGTTCCGCGAGATCGTAGAACGCGGCCTTTCCCTCTCCCCCACCACAGAGGTGTTAATCGAGGAGAGCGTGCTGGGCTGGAAGGAATTTGAGATGGAGGTGGTCCGCGACAAGGCGGACAACTGCATAATCGTCTGCTCGATCGAGAACATCGATCCAATGGGCGTGCACACCGGGGACTCGATTACGGTCGCCCCCGCCCTCACCCTGACAGACAAGGAATACCAGCGCATGCGCGCCGCCTCGATCGCGGTGCTGCGCGAGATCGGCGTCGAGACCGGCGGCTCAAACGTCCAGTTCGCGGTCAATCCTGCCGACGGGCGCATGGTGGTGATCGAGATGAACCCGCGCGTCTCGCGCAGCTCAGCGCTGGCCTCCAAGGCCACCGGCTTTCCCATCGCCAAGGTCGCCGCGCGCCTGGCCGTCGGATACACGCTGGACGAACTCACCAACGACATCACCGGCGCCACGCCGGCGAGCTTCGAGCCGACGATCGACTACGTCGTCACCAAGATCCCGCGCTTCGCCTTCGAGAAGTTCCCCGGCGCCGAACCCACGCTGACCACCCAGATGAAGAGCGTGGGCGAGGTGATGGCCATCGGCCGCACCTTCGCCGAGAGCCTGCAGAAGGCCCTGCGCGGGCTGGAGACCGGCCTTTGCGGGCTCGACGACATCACGATCGAGGGCGCAGCCGAAGGCGACGGCGCCGGCAAGGCCGCCATCATCCGCAAGCTGGGCGAGCCGACCCCGGACCGCCTGCGGGTGATCGCCCAGGCCTTCCGCCACGGCCTCACCGTCGAGGAAGTCAACGCCGCCTGTTCCTACGATCCGTGGTTCCTGCGCCAGATCGAGGCGATCGTGCGCGAAGAGGCGCAGCTCTGGGCCCACGGCCTTCCCGCCGACCCGCTCGAGCTGCGCCGGATCAAGGCGATGGGCTTTTCCGACGGTCGCCTGGCGAAGCTGACGCGCCAGACCGAGGCGGAAGTGCGCGCGGCGCGCCGCCGCCTGGGCGTGCGGCCGGTGTTCAAGCGCATCGACAGCTGCGCGGCCGAGTTCGCGGCCATCACCCCGTACATGTATTCGACCTACGAGACCGGAATCCTGGGCGCCGAGCCCGACTGCGAATCGGCGCCGACCAGCGCGCGCAAGGCGATCATCCTGGGCGGCGGGCCCAACCGCATCGGCCAGGGCATCGAGTTCGACTACTGTTGCTGTCACGCGGCCTTCGCCATGGACGAGATCGGCGTCGAGTCGATCATGATCAACTGCAACCCCGAGACCGTCTCCACCGACTACGACACCTCCGACCGCCTCTACTTCGAGCCCCTGACGGCCGAAGACGTGCTGGAGGTGATCGACAAGGAGGCCTCCGCCGGGACCCTGCTGGGCGTCATCGTCCAGTTCGGCGGCCAAACGCCGCTCAAGCTCGCCAAGGCCCTGGAAGCCGCGGGCGTGCCGATCCTGGGCACCAGCCCGGACGCCATCGACCTCGCCGAAGACCGCGAGCGCTTCCAGCAGCTCCTGCAGCGCCTGCAGATCCGCCAGCCGGTCAACGCCATCGCCCGCAGCGACGAGGAAGCGTTCGAGGCCGCCCGCCGGGTCGGCTATCCGGTTGTCATCCGCCCATCCTATGTCCTGGGCGGCCGGGCGATGGAGATCGTCCGCGACGAGGAGCAACTGGCCCGCTACGTCAGCGAGGCCGTGCAGGTGAGTGGCGAGAGCCCGGTCCTGATCGACGCCTATCTCTCGCGCGCCACCGAGGTGGACATCGACGCCCTGGCCGACGGCAAGGACGTGTTCGTCGCCGGCGTGATGGAGCACATCGAGGAGGCCGGGGTGCACTCGGGCGACAGCGCCTGTTCCCTGCCCCCCTTCTCGCTCAAGTGCGAGACCATCGAGGAGCTGAAGAAACAGACCGCGGCCATGGCCAAGGCGCTCGATGTGCGCGGCCTGATGAACGTGCAGTTCGCCATCGAGGAGCCCCTCTCCGACGCCCCGCGCATCTACGTGCTCGAAGTGAACCCGCGCGCGAGCCGCACGGTGCCCTTCGTCGCCAAGACCATCGGCGCGCCGATCGCCTCCATCGCCGCCAAGGTCATGGCCGGCGAGCCCCTTGCCGGTTTCCACCTCTCCGACACCGCCCCCACCGACCACGTGGCGGTGAAGGAGGCGGTGTTCCCCTTCGCCCGCTTCGGCGGCGTCGACACGGTCCTCGGCCCCGAGATGCGTTCCACCGGCGAGGTCATGGGCCTGGACTGGAAGCGCGACGGCGAGCCCGACCTCGCCCCC
>JAFANN010000239.1 GCA_019232665.1 Caulobacteraceae bacterium
TGCGCGCACTCCGGCCTCGCGCGTGTAGCCGGCGATGATGCGGGCGAGCGCCTGGTCTTCGATCTCCGCCTGGCCCGGCTTCAGGCCGTTGGCCTCGAGTTGGCGGGGGACCAGGTAGCGTTTGGCGATCTCGAGCTTCTCGCCCGACGTGTAGCCGGGCAGCGAGATGATCTCCATGCGGTCGAGCAGGGGCGCCGGGACCGTGTCCAGCATGTTGGCCGTGGCGATGAACACCACGCGCGAGAGGTCGAAGGGCACGCCCAGGTAGTTGTCGCGGAACGTCGAGTTCTGCTCCGGGTCGAGCACTTCCAGCATGGCCGCAGAGGGGTCGCCCTGGATGCCGGCGCCCATCTTGTCGATCTCGTCGAGCATCATCACGCAGTCCCTGGCGCCCGCCTTGCGGATCGCCTGGATGATGTCTCCCGGAAGCGATCCCACGTAGGTGCGACGGTGCCCGCGGATCTCCGCCTCGTCGTGGAGGCCGCCGAGGCTCACGCGCACGAACTTGCGCCCCATCGCCTTGGCGATCGACTGGCCGAGCGAGGTCTTGCCGACCCCGGGCGGCCCGACGAAGCAGAGGATCGGCGCCTTGCCCTCCGGCGCGAGCTTCCGCACGGCCAGGTATTCAAGGATGCGGGTCTTTATCTTCTGCAGGCCGTAGTGGTCGGCGTCGAGGATCGCGCGCGCTTCGGCGATGTCGATCGTCTTGGGGGCCGGGGCGGCCCAGGGCAATTCGATCAGCCAGTCGAGATAGGTGCGGATCATGCCGTATTCGGCGGCGGCGTCGGGCATCCGCTGCAGCCGACGGAGCTCCTTTCGAGCCTGGGTCTGGACCTCCTCGGGCATGCCGGCCTTCTCGATGGCCGCTTCCAGCTCGGCGACCTCAACAGCGCCTGTGTCGCCTTCCCCGAGCTCCTTTTGGATGGTGGCGAGTTGCTCGCGCAGCAGCACCTCGCGCTGACGCTCGGAAAGCGCCGCCTGGGTCTGCGCCCCGATCTCGCGGGACAGGCGAAGCACCTGGAGCCGGTGGCCGAGGAGCGCGCCGATGCGGTCGAGCCGCGGGACCAGGTCGATCGCCTCGAGGACCTCCTGCTTCTCCTCAGGCGTGACGTCGATGTAGGCCGCCGCGATGTCCGCGAGGAGGCCGGGCCGGGTGATCGCCTCCACCGTCTGGCGAAGCTCCGGCGGCGCCTGCGGAATGAGTTCGAGTGTCTCCAGCGCCTGGTCTCGAAGGTTGACGAACCTGGCTTCGACTTCGGTTCCGCCGTCGGGCGGCTCGGGAATGTGAAGCCCGCGCGCGGCCAGGAACGGCCAGCCATCGATCATTTCGGTGATGCGGAACCGCTGCACCCCCTGGCAGACGAGGTGGTGCTCCGTTTCCGAGGCGACGACGTAGCGCAGGATATTGGCGATCACGCCGACATCGTGGAGATCGCCTCGCTTCGGCTCGGCTGCGTCGGGATTGCTTTGCAGGACCAGAAGGATCTGCCGCTGCTCGCGAACGGCCTGTTGGACGGCGGCGACGGACGAGGCCCGGCCCACGGTGATCGGGGCGACGATCTCGGGGAACAGCACGGTGTTTCGCAGCGGCAGGACGATGAAGGCGTCGGCCGGCAGCGGGCGGGCTGTCGATTCGCCAGTCTTGGCTTCGATCGGGGCGGCCGGGCCGTCGTTCATCTCAGCCTCCCTGGGCGAGCTTGCGAAGGCTGACGACGAGACAGCCGTCGCGGGTCTGATGGCGCACCTGGTCGTAGCGCCCCGGCGGCAACGGCACGCGCCGTTCGAAGCAGCCCTGGGGCAGCTCCATCCTGTGGATCATCGCCGCGTGGAGTTCCTTCGGCAGGGTCCGTTCGCCCCGGATGAACAGGGACGGGCCTTCGATCGCCAGGCTGAGACTTCCGTCTCCGACGCCGGGAAGGGCGGCGATCACGACCACCTCGCGCTCGGTCTCCAGGACGTCCACAGGCGGTTCCCAACACGCTTGCCGCATGTGCGATGCGCCCAGTTCGAACACTTGTCGGTGCAGGCGGTCGGCCCGGGCGAGCAGCTCCAGCGCATCTCCCCACATCCACCGACGTGGATCCTCACCCGCCATGGTCGCCTCCTGCGCCTATCGGCCCACTGCTGGACGGACGCCTCGAACCTTGAACATCAGAGCGAAGGTGTGGATTGCACGAACCCGTCACAAGGCGTCGACGAGTGCTCCGCCTTGGTGGGGACGGAGGGAATCGAACCCTCACGGCCAAAGGCCAACGGATTTTAAGTCCGCTGCGTCTACCGGTTCCGCCACGTCCCCAAAAGGCTGGGACTGTCTTAGCGGGTTGATGGTCCGGCCGCGAGCCGCAGTGAAGCCCTGCCTTCCCCAGCAGGCCCGGGAGGCGCTATCACCAAGAACACATGACGAACGCGATTCGCCATTCCGCTTGGGGGACTGCCGCATGATCGGCCGGCTGCGCGGCCTCGTGGCGGAGGTGGGCGAGGAAGAGGCGCTGATCGACGTCGGCGGCGTCGGCTACGTCGTGCGATGCGGCTCGCGCACGCTCGGACGACTCCCGGCCCTGGGCGACGAGACCGTCCTGCACATCGAGAGCCAGTGGGCGGAGGGGCAGGGGATGCGCCTCTATGGCTTCGCCTCCCGCGAAGAGCGCAGCGCGTTCGTGCTGCTGCAGACGATCCAGGGGGTCGGGCCAAAGGCGGCGCTGGGCGTGCTCGACGTGCTTACGCCGGGCGAGCTCGCGGCGGCTGCGGCGCGCGGCGACAAGGCCTCCGTGGCGCGGGCGAACGGGGTCGGGCCCAAGCTGGCGTTGCGAATCGTCACCGAGCTGAAGGACAAACCGCTGGGCGGTCCGGGCGTATTCGGCGCCCACGCGCCCGCGCTGGATCAGGCGATTGCCGTGGCGGCGGCGGCGCCTGCAAGCCCGGCGGGTTCGGCGGTCGCCGCCCTCATGGGGCTGGGCACGGCCGAAATGATCGCCCGTCGCCTGGTCGACCAGGCGCTGGCGCGGCTTGGCGAAGAGGCGGCTGAAGGCGCCCTGATCAAGGCCGCCCTGCAGGAGCTCGGGCGGTGAGCCGGCTGGTCTCCGGCGAGCCGGCCCCATTCGAACCCGCCGATCGGGCGCTACGGCCACAGACGCTCACGGAGTTCGTCGGTCAGCCGCAGGCGAAGGCCAATCTGCGTATCTTCATCGACGCGGCCCGCGACCGTGGCGAAGCGCTCGACCACGTGCTCCTCTTCGGTCCCCCCGGACTGGGGAAAACCACCCTGGCCCAGATCGTCGCCCGCGAGCTGGGCGTAAGCTTCCGCGCCACCTCCGGACCGGTGCTCGCCAAGGCGGCGGACTTGGCGGCGATCCTCACCAACCTCGAACCGCGCGATGTCCTGTTCATCGACGAGATCCATCGGCTGGCGGCCAATGTGGAGGAGATCCTCTATCCGGCGATGGAGGATCACGCCCTCGACCTGGTGATCGGAGAGGGGCCTTCGGCGCGCACCGTGCGGATCGATCTGGCGCCTTTCACCCTGGTGGCCGCGACGACCCGGGCGGGTCTGCTGGCGACGCCCCTGCGCGACCGGTTCGGGATCCCGCTCCGGCTCGACTTCTACAGCGCCGAGGAGCTTCAGCAGGTCCTGGCGCACGCGGCGCGGAAGATGGGGGTGGATCTCGCCTCCGACGGCGCTGCGGAGATCGCCGCCCGCGCCCGTGGCACGCCTCGCGTGGCCGGTCGGCTTCTGCGGCGCGTGCGCGATTTCGCGGCGGCGGAGGGCGCCGCGCGCATCGACCGCGCCTGCGCCGCGCGCGGTCTTGCGCGGCTGGAGGTGGACGAGGCGGGGCTCGACAACCTCGATCGCCGCTATCTGCGCGCCCTGATCGACAACTACGGCGGTGGGCCAGCGGGAGTCGAAACGCTCGCCTACGCCATCGCCGAGGCGCGCGATGCGGTGGAGGACGTCATCGAGCCGTTCCTCATGCAGCAGGGTTTCATCCAGCGCACCCCACGCGGGCGGCTCGCCTGCGCGAAGGCTTACGCCCACCTGGGTCTTTCGCTCCCTGCGGCGCCAGCCGCTCAGACAAGTCTCTTCGACGAGGCGGGCGGTGACTGAGCAGCCCTCGTCAGGCGCCTTCAGCGGCCGCGAACATCGACTGCCGGTGCGCGTCTACTACGAGGACACGGATTTTACCGGCGTCGTCTATCACGCCTCCTACGTCAGGTTCTTCGAGCGAGGCCGCACGGACTTCCTGCGCGCGAGCGGCGTCGGCCATCGGGAGCTCCTGGAGCGCGCCGACCCTTGCGCCTTCGTCGTCACGCGTCTGGACATCGCCTTTCGTCGCGCGGCCAGGATCGACGACGCCCTCACCGTACACACGACCTACGAACGGGTCAGGGGACCCCGCCTCTGGGTCACCCAGAGCCTCATGCGTGATCACGAGGTGATCGCCACCGCGGCCGTCGAGGTGGCCTGCATCACCCCCGCCGGCGCGCCGCGCCGCCCGCCCCCCGACCTCGTCGAGCTCCTGAGACCCCTGCTGGCGGAGGCGTGAGTTCGTTCTTGGGACCAATCGCCCTCCTACCCGTCCCGGAAAGGATGGGATCGATCATCACCGGAAGCCCGAGCGGCGGAGGCATCCTTTTCAACACGGAGGACACGGAGATCACGGAGGACACGGAGCGATGGGGCTGAGGCTCGGGTAGAGCCGTTGATAGCGCGCTTCGCGCGCGAAAAAAGAACACCACTTCGTTGTCCGCTCGACAGCCCCTCCGTGGTCTCCGTGATCTCCGTGTTAAAGACTTAGTCGCCGTGGCCAAGCGCTGTGTGATTAGCCCGGCTCGGCCGCGAGCGCGACAAGCGTTGCAACAGCCCACCTTCGTTAGCGGACCTGCAAGGCGGCGGGCCATAGTTTGACCATCGGCGCGGGGCATGCGCGGCGCGCACCGCCCGCAACAGGATCTCTTCATGGAGCCGACGA
>JAFANN010000300.1 GCA_019232665.1 Caulobacteraceae bacterium
ACCGCGTCGACATCTTTGATCAGGACGGGCGATTGCTGGGCATGTGGACCCAGTTCGGCCGGCCGAGCGGCGTCTACATCGACAAGAACGACGTCCTCTACGTCAGCGACTCAGAGTCCCGGAACCCCGTCGGATACGGCCACCACCCCGGCTGGAAACGTGGCGTGCGCATCGGCTCTGCCAAGACCGGCCAGGTCACCGCCTTCATCCCCGACGACTTCCCCGAGCCGGACAAGGTCGCCACCAGCGCCGGCGAAGGCGTGGCGGCCGACCGCGAGGGCAACGTCTACTCCGCCCAGGTCGGCCAAAAGCGCGTCGTGAAGTACACGCCGACGAGGTGAAGGGGGATTTCGTAGCTTCCCATATGCATTCTTTAAGTTTCGTCATGGCCGGGCGTAAGTCCCGGCCACCCATCGGCGTGTCCTTCAAATAACGAGGAATGGCCGCGCGCAAGCGCGGCCACGCGAACTGTTCGTACAATCGAACCATGGGTGGCCGGGACTTACGCCCGGCCATGACGGAAGTTAATGTAAACTGAAACGGGTTTGAGGGCTGCAAACAATGAACCGTCTCGCAACCACACTCGCATTCCTCACCCTCGCCCTCGCACCCCTCTCCCACGCCGCCACCTCCGAAGAAGGCGCGCGGTGGTGGAAGCACATCGAGGTGCTCGCCTCGGACGAGGACGCCGGACGGTTCCCCGGCACGCCCGGGTTCGAGGCCGCCGCCCGCTACGTGGAAACCCAGTTCCGCAGCCTTGGCCTGCAGCCGGCGGGCGTCGACGGCTACCGCCAGCCCGTCGCCTTCGACGTCCAGACCATCGTCCCGGAGCAGTCGAGCGCGACCCTGACCGGGCCGGCGGGCGCCCAGCAGCTGCAGGTGGGCGAGGAGATCATCTTCGGGCGCCAGCCGCAGCGGACGGACATCGACGCGCCGCTGGTCTTCCTCGGCTACGGCCTTCACCTTCCGCAGGCCGGCTATGACGAGTTCGCCGGTCTCGACCTCAAGGGCAAGGTCGCCGTGATCATCGGCGGCGGTCCCTCCGACCTCTCGGGCAACCTCAAGGCCCACGCCCACAACGACATCTTCTATCGGGCCCTGGCCCGCGCCGGGGCGGTGGGGGTGATCTCGATCCCGCTGCCCAGCGCGATGGATTTCGCCTGGTCGCGGCAGATGAAGTTCCAGGCCCGACCGGCGATGTCGCTGGCCGACCCGTCGCTGCGCGCCTCGCCGCATGCGATCTTCTCGGCGAGCTTCAACCCCGAGCACGCCGAGACCCTCTTCACCGGCTCCGGCCACAGCCTCGCGGAGATCATCGCCAAGGCCAACGCCGGCCAGCGCCTCGAGGGCTTCAACCTCGCCAAGCGGCTCAAGGCGCACGTGGCGGTCAAGATCGACCACATCACCTCGCCCAACCTGATCGCCAAACTGGAAGGCTCTGACCCGACGCTGCGCACCCAGTATGTCGTCGTCTCGGCCCACCTCGACCACTTGGGCGTCGGCGAGCCGATCGCCGGCCAGAACATCTATCGCGGGGCGATGGACGACGCCTCGGGCGTCGCCTCCGTGCTCGAGATCGCCCGCCGGCTCACGGCCGCGCCACACAAGCCGCGCCGCTCGATCCTCTTCGTCATCGTCACCGCCGAGGAGCAGGGCCTCCTGGGCTCGCGCTACTTCGCGCACCACCCGACGGTGCCGCAGAGCGAGATCGTCGCCGACCTCAACTTCGACATGCCCCTGCCGCTGTTCCCGCTGAAGACCCTCGTGCTCTACGGCCTGGACGAGAGCACCCTCGCCGACGACGCCCGCGCCGTCGCTGCGCCGCTGGGGATCGACGTCGTCCGCGACCCCTATCCCAACCGCAACGCCTTCACCCGCACCGACCTCTACAGCTTCGTCCAGGTCGGCATCCCGGCGGTCGCCTTCCGCTTTGGCGCCCCCGCCGGCACGCCGCAGGAGAAGATGATCCGAGACTGGCTCTCCCAGCGCTACCACAGCCCCCAGGACGACCTCGCCCAACCCGTCGACCTCCCCGCCGCCGCCGACCTGGTCGACCTCGTCACCTCCATGACCCTCCGCGTCGCCGACGCCGAGAAACGGCCGGCGTTCCGGGCCGACAGCCCGTTCAGGGTGGTGAGCGAGTAATCCCCCCAAACTCCCCACCCCACCGCCGTCATCGCGGGTCCTAGCTTCCCCCGGCTCAAGGCCGGGGTCGCGTCGGCCCGGGATGACGGAGGGAAGAGAGGGGGTGTCGAAGTAGGGCTGAATTATGTCATTCGATCGACGGGGAATGCGCGCCCCCAACGCCGACTCACCAGAGATAGAATCGGGATTCCCCAGCAAAAAGCCATCGTACTAAACGGTACTTCGCATGGGACGAGATGACCAATATCGGCACAAGGCGTGTCAAACTTCGTGAAACTATGTCGAAAAATAGTCTCAAAGCTTGACCTCCAGCGGCGGAAGGGCGAGTTGGCGCGCAACGCGCAAAGGCGCTTTTGGGATTACTCGTATGAAGTCGATTGCATTCGCTGCGGCCGCCGCGGCGGCGGTCCTCGCGGCCCAGGCCGTGCAGGCCAACACCGTCCTCTCGGACAACTTCAACAGCGACACGCAGATGCTCAACTGGGCGGGCGACGCGACCTTCTCCTCGCTCCCGGGCCCGGGCAACCAGTCGCCGAACATCGCATCGACCGACCTGATCGGCACGGGCTTCTACGACCTGTTCCCCGGCAACGGAAACTACGTCGATCTGGACGGCTCGACCGGCTACGGCAACATGCCCTATGCCGGAGTCCTGCAGTCGAACGCCTCGTTCGGCGCCGGGACCTACACCGTCTCCTTCGACCTCGGCGGCAACGCCCGCGGCGCGGCGGCCCAGACCACGCAGGTCTGGCTGGGCTCGACCCTGGTCGCCTCCCTGACCCTGGACTCCAGCGCCCCGCTGACCGCCTACAGCTACACGGCCTCGACGACCGGCGGGAACCTGGTGTTCGACGAGCTCGGCCCGTCCGACCAGCAGGGCAACATCCTCGACAACGTCAGCATGACGACCGGGGTCCCTGAGCCAGCCGCGTGGACGATGATGCTCCTGGGCGTTGGGCTGATCGGCGGCGCCCTGCGCCGCTCCCGCCTGGACCCCGTCGCCGGCTGATACTCTCCTCCCTCGACTACAGGCCGCGGACGCTCCCCAGCGCCCGCGGCCTTCTTCATTGAATTTTGCGAGTTCTCGTGGAACAATCTTAACCACGAACCTCACGAACCCCACGAACAAAGTCTTTCGCGCTTCGCGCGTTCTTCGCGCCGAAGGCGCAATACCCTTCTCTTGTTCGTGTAGTTCGTGAGGTTCGTGGTCAATCTTCTCTGAGAACCACGGCGCTAAAATACTAAAGCCCGAACACCTTCCGCGCGTTCTCGCCCAGGACGGCGGCCTGGCGGGCCGGAGACAGTCCGGCGACCGACGCACGGATCTGCTCGGGGGCCAAGAGGGTGGAGTCGATGTGGGGGTAGTCGCTGCCCCAGAGGATCTTATCTTCGCCGACAAGGTCGAGCATCGCCCCGATGGTGCGCTCGCCGGGTTCCGCGACGAACCAGCAGTTGCGGCGGATATAGTCGCTGGGCTTCATCTTCAGCTGCGTCATCGCCCCGAACGCCTCCCACTTCTCGTCCAGGCGGTCCATCAGATAGGCCGCCCAGCCGCAACCGGCCTCGACGCAGAGCACCTTCAGCCGGGGGAAGCGCTCGAACAGGCGGTCGGTGACCATGGCCGTCAGCGCCGGGATCAGCTGGCTCGTCGCGCCAAGGCCAAAGCCGAACAGCAGGCCCGGACGGCTCGCGTGCCAGGGGCCGAACGGCCCGCTCCCCGGCGCGAAGCGGACGATCACGTGCAGGCAGCCGGGGACCTGCGCCTCCTCCATCAGCCGCCACAAGGGATCGAAGTGCGGATCGCTTGGCCGGCGCTCGTCGATCACCTCCGGCGGCACGAACACGCCGCGAAATCCGGCCTCGAGGCAGGCGCGCAGCTCCTGCTCGGCGCCCTCCAGGTCCCGCCAGTTGACCACCGCGATCGGCGCCGCGCGGCCGTCGGCGTCGCGCGAGAAGTCCGTCTGCCAGCGGTTGTAGGCGCGGCAGTAGGCCGAGGCGAGGGCCGCGTCGTCGGTGGGGAAGGGAAGCAGGCCGATGGTGGGGAAGAGCACGCCCACGTCGACCTTCCACTTATCGAGCATCGCCGCCCGCGCGGCCGGATCGAAGCTCGCCGGTTCGCAGCCCTCCGCATACGGAATGCCGCCGCCGAACGCCGCCGCCCGGTCCAGATGCGCGCCGCCCAGCGCAGCCAGCGAGCCCTGCAGGACCGAGACCTCGCCGATCACCAGGTGCTCGACGCCCTCGCGCCGCTCGACGCGGATCGCGCGGTCACGGAACTGCGGTTCGAGATAGCGCAGCCACAGGTCCGCTGGCTCCATCACATGGGAGTCGGAATCGACGACGAGCGCGCGCGAGTCCGCTGCGCGGCCGTCGTCCATCAGGCGTCCGTGCGGCGGTAGATCGATTGCTTCGGCCGCTCCACCACACGCCGCAGCATCGGCTCGAACGCCTCCAGCGGCATGCTGTCGTAGGCAGGATCGAAGCTGTTCTGATCGTAGAGGTGACAGAACTGCGCGCAGTATTCGAAGTGGGGATGGCCACGGAACTGCTCGCGCATATCGCGGTCCAGGCCGATGTGGTGGAAGAAATAGTAGCCCTGGAAGATCCGGTGCTTGTCGAGCATCCAGTGGTTCGCGTCGCTGACATAGGGCTTCATGATCACCGCGCCGATCTCGGCGTGGTTGGCCGGGCCCATCAGGTCGCCGACGTCATGCATCAGGGCGCAGACGACATATTCCTCGTCGCGCCCGTCCCTGAACGCCCGTGTCGCGGTCTGCAGGGAGTGCTCCAGCCGGTTCACGGCGAAGCCGCCCTCGTCGCGGCCGAGGTCGCGCAGCGCCTGCAGGAGTCGGTCGGCGTGAGCCTCGTGGAAGGCGCGACCTCCTGCGCCGATCGCCTGCCAGTCCGCCACAGTGCCCTCGGTCATGGCGTGGAACTTCGCCCGCACCATCGTCTCGCCGTCGGCCATCTCGCTTCCTCCGCTTTTCCCTCCCATGGTGGGACGGTGCGGGGTTGGGGTCAACGTCGGCCGGGGGACGCCAGCGCTTCCCATCGCGCCGCAAACCGGCTACTCGGAGGCCGCCGCGGGCGTAGTTCAGAGGTAGAACGTCAGCTTCCCAAGCTGAATGTCGTGGGTTCGATTCCCATCGCCCGCTCCAGGCTTTCCAATGACTTGGCGTCAGGACGGCGCGGGCTTCTCGTTCACGGCCCTGGGCCAGGGAGCGTACGTCGCCGAGCGCAGGTCGGGTGAAGCTTAGCCGTGACGCTACGTTCCTCGGTATGGAGGCGGCTCAGGTCGCAAGCTTGAGAAATGGGGAAACTGGCCAGTAGCGGACTGAAGCATATGTTAGAACAATGACGTTTAGCGTGAATTATTTCGACGCTCGACTACTGACTGGCTCGGACGCAGATGTAGAGTCCTTC
>JAFANN010000318.1 GCA_019232665.1 Caulobacteraceae bacterium
CGCGCCGATTATTATGAGCCGTTCAAGAAGTATTTAATGGACGGACACAGCTGCAACACGTTGCCGCACAAGCATTTTGGGTGTGAGTCGAACGACGTGATCAAGCAGCTGCGAATGCGCAAGATCGAAAAGGTGATTATGGCCGGCCCCGTCGCCAACATCTGTCTCGAGTCTCACATGCGCGACATCATCGAGGCCGGAATGGAGGTCGCCATGGTCCGAGACGCCGTCGCCGCCGGCGTGAACGACGAAGGCGATGGCTACGCAGCCGCGATGGTCAACTATCGCTTCATGGCCAATGCGGTTTGGACGACCGAAGAAACTATCGACAAGATGAAAGCTGCAACGTTGGCGTAGAGGAGCCCCGCCACTGCTTCAGAACACCACTTGGTCCCGCATCAAAACCAGGGAGACGTGGCAGCGCGCGCTGCCCGAGGGCAACCTCAGCCAGATGGCGCAGGTGGGCATGAATCCAATCACGGCCTTCCTGCTTTGACCGAGTTCAAGACGTTGAAGGCTGGCGATTGGGTGATCTCGACTTCCGCCAATTCCGCCGTCGGCCGCTCAATCATTCCGATTGCGAAGGGACGCGATATCAAGACAGTCAATATCGTCCGCACGCCCGACCTGATCGACGAGATTAGGCCGATCGGCGGCGACGTTGTGCTCGCCGATGGGCCCGAGCTCGTGAATCAGATCAAGGACGCCACCGGCGGCGCGGACATCCAGCTCGCCCTCACGGCGTCGGTGGCCCGCTGACGCAGAAGTTGGTCGATTCGATCGGACTCTATGGCGTTGTCGTCTTGTGGAGTCGGATGTCGGGCGTGGATCCATCGATTCAACCCATTCCGATCCTGTTCACCGGCAAGTCGCTGCACGGCTTCTGGATCGTCAACTGGTTGAAGATCCCCGGCAACCGCGAGCGGCTGACCGCCGCTTTACGAAGAGATCGCGCCACTCGTCGCGTCGGGTAAGATCGCCATTCCTGTCGCCGGCGAGTTCGAGCTCGATCAGTACGTCGAGGCGATCGCCCTGGCCGCAAAGTATAGCGGCAAAGCAATCCTCTACCCCAACGGGTGATCCTGACGCTCGCCGTGCTAGAGCGCGTTCCGCAAGAGTGGGAACTGGTTTTGCGACGAGAACGCGTTCAACCTTTTGAAGCCAGAGCACGCGATTCCGCCTGAACGGGACGTGCTCTCGCGGGGAATGTCATTGATCCCGTGAAGTATTCGACGGCTGCAAATCAGGCAGGTGTCGCAGTGGCGTACGCGTCGATGGCGCGGGTCGTGTAAACCAACGTCGCCCGGGCGGCGACCGAGACCGCGACGCTCAGGGCCTCTGCTATTTCTTCGCGTGTCGCGCCGGCTTTTCGGGCTTCCTCGGTGTAGACCGCGATGCAACCATCGCAGCGGAGTTGCACGGCGGTTGCGATGGCGATCAGTCCGCGCGTCTTCGCGTCAAGATGACCCGTCTTTTCACCGGCTTGGATCATCGCGGAGCACGCCTGCACTGTCTCGGGGCTGAGCCTGCTCATTTCGCCGATACCGACGCCGACCTCGGTCCGGTATCTTTTCCAATCAACTACAGACATTTCATCGTCTCCAATGCACGACCACGAGGGTTGTCGCCAAAAGTCGTCGCGTATTGTCGATTGATGCCCAACTTGGTCAGTGGCGGGTCTTGGGTGTTTTGACCCATGACGCGGACGGCGTCTGCGCCTGCGCTGGTCACGGTCATATCTTCCGATCAGAGACGGGTATTTGGTCCTAGCGGTGACTGGTCCTCAGTCGCGTCGTGACGAGAGTTTTCCCCCGGCGTGGGCGATTTTTCCGCACGTCGGCGCTGGGCGGGCTCATTGCCCCTTCAAACGTCGCTTCGTGATTCTTGACTTGCAATATGTAAAGTTCCATACTGTCCCCCATGCCCGCCGCCCCCACTCCCACCTCCGCCCACGACCCGGCGGTGCTCCGCGCCGAGTGGCGGCTGCGGATGATCGAGGAGCTGGCCGAGATCGGCATGGATCTGGCGCGGACCCTGCATCGCCAGGCGCTCGCCGCAGCCGAGCCCATGGAGCCGGCCGACGCGGACACCACCGACACGCCGACCACCACCCCAACCAACACCCGCGCCAGCGCGACTTCCCCCGCCGACCTCGCAAACGACTTCGCCCGTCTCTCGCGCGCGGTCCGCCTTACTCTCACGCTCCACACCCGCACCGACGAATCGCACCGCGCTCTCCAGGCCGGCATCGCGGCCGAGCAGGAAGTCGCGCGCGCCGAGGCCGCCCGCCGCGCTTCGGACGAAGTGGTCGAGCGCCGGGTGGCGTGGGAGAAGAGGGTCGACCGCCTGGTGTCCGAGGTCGCCGAGCGGGAGATCGCGGACGAGAACGCCCTATCGGACGTCTACAAGGCCCTCGAGGAGCGCCTGGAGCAGGACGAGGCCTATTTTGACCAGGAAAATCTGTCCCTGCGCGACACGGTCGAGAGGCTTTGCGCCGATCTCGAGCTGACGCCGGACTGGAGCCTGTGGGAAGGGGAGGGCTGGACGCCGAATCCGCCCTTCCACCGGCGCAAGGCTTCGATCTTTTGCCGGTCCAGCCGCAGGCCGCTCACGCCGCCGTTCAGGCCGGTTTCGCACCCTACCCCGACCTTAGCCGCGCCTCCACGTCGATTAGAGTGACTTCACATCTCCGCGACCATTGCCAACGCGACATTTCGGCGCCGTAATCCCTGCACGACCGAGAACCGCGGGCCGCCTGACGGGGGGCATGACAAGCGGCCGGCATGGGAGGACTGCGTATGGAGACGAGCCGACGTGAGGCGCTCGCCCTGGCTGGGGCCGCGGCGGGCATGGCTATGGCTGGAGCCGGAGGCGCGTTCGCGCGCGATCTGGGCAGCGCGAAGAAGACGCTGTTCTGGACCGCGGCGGTGACCCCCTGCGACAAGAACCTGAAGTTTGATCCGGGGGCGATGCGCGACATCGTCGCCTACCTGAAGGAAAAGGGCACGGACGGCATCGTCGTGCTGGGCACGACGGGCGAGTTCCCGTCCTTCTCCGTCGCAGAACGCAAACTGATCGCCGAGACGGTCCTTGCCGACAAGAAGGGCCTCAACATCATCGTCAACCCGGGCACGCCGAACTTCCCCGAGACGCTGGAGCTCTCGCGCCACGCGCAGGACCACGGCGCCGACGGCCTGCTGGTGATACCGCCCTTCTATTACGACAACCCGCCGACCGAGGGGCTGATCCGCTACTACTCGATGCTGTTCGAGCAGGTGTCGATCCCGATCAACCTCTACCACATCCCCGGCACCAGCCAGGTTCCGATCTCGCACGAGCTGCTGCGCGCGATGATGAAGTATCCCAACCTGGCGGGGATCAAGGATTCGACGGGCGATCCGAAGGGCTACGCGTCGTTCGTGGCCGACTTCCCAGAGCTCAACATGCGCTCGGGCACCGGCAACAACCTCGCCTATGCGCTCGACCACGGCATGGGCGCGATCCTGGCCGAGGGCAACGTGTTCACCGCCGAGTGCGCGGCGGTGTTCAAGACCTACCGCGCCGGCGGCGACTACCACGCCGCGGCTCAGCGGATGGCGGACGCGATCAAGGTCATGCGCTCTGGCGGCATCTGGGGCTACGGGCCGATGAAGTACGCCCTCTCCAAGCAGATGGGCGGCCCGCAGACCTACCAGCGCCCGCCGAACGCCGACGTCACCGACGCCCAGAAACTCGCGATCAACTCCGCCCTCGACCAGATCAAGGGAATGGCGTGATTGGATCCTCCCCCGTAAGCGGAGCGGACGGGGGAGGGGGACCGCGAAGCGGTGGAGGGGGCTGCGGCCGCTCGGGCGCCCGCCGCAACGTCAGGCGTCGCTCGCAGCTGAACTCGATCACGAACCCCGCCCCCTCCACCCCTTCGGGGTCCACCTCCCCCGCACGCGGGGGAGGATCCGGGCGGCGCAATGCATGAACAACTAAGAATTCGGGGAAACCTTCGGGGAATGGGCAAGACCACAGTGAACACGCAGAAACTTTTGGGCGCGGCCGCGGGCCTCGCGCTTCTTCTTGGCTCGGCCGCGGCGATGGCCGCTCCGGGCGATGTCGATTGGCCGACCTACGCCGGCGACCTGGCCGGCAGCCGCTACAAGCCGCTCGACCAGATCAACGCCTCCAACTTCTCCAACCTCGAGGTCGCCTGGCGGTTCAAGACCGACAGCCTGGGCAACCGGCCCGAGTACAAGCTCGAAGGCACCCCGCTCGAGGTGGGCGGCATCCTCTACGCCACCGCCGGCACCCGCCGCGCGGTCGTCGCGCTCGATGCGGCGACGGGCGAGCTCCTCTGGGTCCACGGCGAGCACGAGGGCGCTCGCGGCGCCGCCGCGCCCCGCCAGCTCTCCGGCCGCGGCCTCGCCTACTGGTCCGACGGCAAGGATCAACGCATCCTCTACGTCACCCCCGGCTACTTCCTGATCGCGCTCGACGCCAGGACCGGCCAGCGGATCGACAGCTTCGGCGACCACGGCTCGGTCGACCTCAAGCAGGATTGGGACCAGAAAGTCTGGCCCGACCTCGTCACCGGCGAGGCCGGCCTGCACGCGGCGCCGGTCGTGTCGGGCAACACCGTCCTGGTGGGCGCGGCCTTCCGCGAGGGCTTCAC
>JAFANN010000026.1 GCA_019232665.1 Caulobacteraceae bacterium
CTGCGAGGAAACCCGTCATCACCGGAGTGGAGATCAGATCGCCGACCCAGCCCATGCGCGCCGCCCCGGCGATCGTCACGATGACGCCGACCATGATCGCCAACGCGAGCGCGAGGGCCGCGTAATGCGGCGAGCCAGCCGCGGCGACCGCGGCGAGGCCCCCGGCGAAGATCGGCGCGATCGTCGAATCCGCCCCGCAGGAGAGGAACCGGCTGGCGCCGAAAACCGCGAAGGCGCTTCCACCGGCGATGAAGGCGAGGAAACCGGTCTGCGGCGGCAGGCCGGCGAGACGGGACGTGGCCATCTGCTCCGGGACAGCGATGGCTGCGAGAGTGAGGCCGGCGACGAGGTCGGGCCCAATCCACGCGGGGGCCCAGCCACGGACGCCGCGTCCCAATGAAATCCGGCCAATCGCACTCGCCATGGGCGCCTCCTCCCGGGCTCCGATTTGTGCGTGTAAGGACAAGCTGCGGCAAGCCTGTGTCGTTGTGGCTGCCAACTTCGCCTTGCATTAGAGGCGGATCGTCGGGTCTAGAAACGGCGTACGGCGGGCGGGACGGGAGAGACACGAGGCGCCATGTCGAGGATCCTCGGCCTGATCCTGCTGTGGCTGGCCCTTGCGGGGCCTGCCGCCGCCCAGGGCCCGCGCGTCCCGGACGCCGATATCCAGGCCACCCTTTCGCAATCGTCGGCCGTCCTGCGCGAGACTGGGGCTGGTTTCCGGACTGACCAGCTCAGCGACGAGGAGATCAAGAGCCGGCTGGCCCGCATCGCCCCGGTCGAGGCGAAACTCGCCACGGCGCTCAGCGACCTCACACCGCGCCTGCAGGACGTCCAGGCGCGCCTCAACCAACTCGGACCGGCGCCCCCGCCAGGGCACAAGGAGGACCCGCACACCGAGCAGCTGCGTCGCCAGCTCACGCGCGTCCAGCAGATCTTCGAGGCGGACCAGAGGGAAGCCAAGCTGCTGACCGTCGAGGGACAGCAGATCAGCGACGTCCTGACCGAGCGGCTGCGTGAGAACTTCCAGGAGCGCCTGACCTCCCAGAGCCGCTCGGTGCTCGACCCGTCGCTGTGGCGCAATCTGGCGATCTCGGCGTCCGGAGACCTCTCCCGGCTCGCGGGGTTCGTCTCCGACCAGTCCGACGCCATCGCGGACGAAGCAAAGTCTGCCCACAACGTGACCGTCTGGGCAGTCGCCGCGATCCTCGCGGTGGTGCTGCTCATCCCGGCCCGGATCGTCCTGATCGGACTTGGCGTGAGGCGTGCGCGGCGGGACGCGAGCCATTCGCGCCTTACCCGCGCCCTGCTGGCGCTCTGGCGGATCCTCGTCGGTGTGCTCACTCCGCTGCTGGCGATCATGGTCATCCGCGCGGCCCTCTTGAATACGGACGCTCTGACGGAGGCGGCCGACACTGCGCTCGCCCTCCTGGTGCGGGCCGCCGGCTTTGGCTTCTTCATCGAGTCGCTCGGCCGATCGCTCGTTTCGGCGGGGCGCTCCGAATGGCGGCTGGCTCCAATCCCCGACAAGCTCGCCCGCCGCCTGGCGATATTCCCCGCGCTGATCGGCTTCACGGCCGGACTGGCCACCTTTGTCGCGGGATTCAACGCCGATCTCAATTCGAGCCAGTCGGCGCAGGTGGTCAGCGGCTACGCCGCCGTGATCCTCGAAATCGCGGCTGTCGGAGGGGCGCTGGTCGCGCTCGGCCGGGCACGGGTGGAGCGGGTGGCGGCCGGCGAGATTCCCGTGGGGACACGCGCGCCCTGGGTGATCGCAGCCCTCGCCGCCTGGCTCTCTCTGGCGGTATCGATAGGCGCCGTTCTGATCGGCTACCTGGCGTTTGCCGAGTTCCTCCTGCGCGAGACGATATGGATCGCGGCCGTCTTCGGGCTGCTTCTCCTGCTGCTGCGGATCGCCGACGACCTGATCCCCGCCCTGCTCGCCTCGACCTCGCCGTTCGGCGGTGCGGTCGCCAGCGGACTTGGCCTTTCACCTGGCGCGGTCGACCAGACCGCGGTCCTTGCTTCGGGCGTGGCGCGCCTGGTCCTGATCCTGATCGGTTGGATGGCCATCGTCGCGCCCTTCGGGGCGAGCGCCGGAGACATCTTCGGTCGCATGACTTCGACGAACTTCATCCTGAGGTTCGGGAAGGTGGAAGTCTCGCCGGTGGCGGTGCTGGGGGCGATCGCCCTCTTCTTCATCGGCCTGGCCGCCACGCGCGCGGTCCGCGGGTGGCTGGAGTCGCGATATCTCCCGAAGACCCAACTCGACGTGGGGGTGCGCACGTCGCTCAGCGCCGGCGTAACCTATCTCGGCGGCTTCATCGCGATCCTCGTCGCCTTCGCCTACCTGGGCCTATCGGTCAGCCAGATCGCCCTGTTCGCCAGCGCGCTCTCGGTCGGCATCGGCTTTGGACTGCAGTCCATCATCGGCAACTTCGTCTCCGGGCTGATCCTGCTGGCGGAACGTCCCGTCCGGGTCGGCGACTGGATCGCCATCGGCGACATGGAGGGCGACGTGCAGAAGATCTCGATCCGCGCCACGGAGATCGAGATGACGGACCGCTCGCGCCTGATCGTGCCCAACACCGACCTCGTCTCGAAGACGGTCCGCAACGTCACCCATTCCGGCGCCCTGGGACGTCTGAAACTGGTCATCAAGGTGGTCGACACGGCCGATCCGGCGCAGGTGCGCGATCTGATCCTCGCGCGCGTCAAGGCGCAGAAGGGAATGCTGAAGGACCCGGCGCCCGCGGTCTATATGACCGACCTGCGCGACGGCTTCATGGAGTTCACCGCCTTCGCCTACATGGCCACGCCCCGTAACGTCTTCGGGGCCAAGAGCGACATCCTCTTCCAGTTGGTCCCCGAACTCCGCGGAGCCGGGATTCCCCTCTACAGCAACACCCCCGTCGTGAACGTCGGCCTCGACCGGCCAATCGAACCTGGGGCTCCGACCCACGGGGCGTGAGCTCCCCGCGCAGAGCAGGGGATCCGGCCGCCTCTCGCCGCGTGGGCGTCAAGCGGATAAGGTTCGCGGCAGGCTCCGCTTCGCCGCGGGGCAAATAAAGGGGAAAGAGATGCCCAGAGCTGCACTGATAGCCGCGGCCGGTTTGATGATCTTGGCCGCCGCGCCGTTCGCCGCCGCCGAAACGGTCCATTTCACCGCCCATCTCGACGGCGCCCAGGAGACGCCGCCGAATGATTCCAAGGCCACGGGCGATGCGAAAGTCGCCTACGACACCGACAACAAGACCCTGATCTGGTCGGTCACCTACAGCGGCCTCAGCGGCCCCGCTACGATGGCTCACTTTCACGGACCGGCGACCGCGGGCAAGGCCGCTCCCGTGGTCATCAACTTCGGCTCGGCCGTCGAGAGTCCGATCCATGGCTCGGCGGTCCTGACCCAGGGTCAGGTCGACCAGCTGATGAACGGCCTCTGGTATGTGAACGTGCACACCGCCGCTCATCCAGCCGGCGAGATCCGCGGCCAGGTGGAAAAGGCGAAGTAGCGTTCGTTTCGGCGCCCGGTCACGCCCTGGCGCGGCCGGGCGGATCGCCGTATCCGGACCCTCAGTAGCGCGTCGAAGTTCGATGCGGACGGAGGATGGCGTCGCTTATGAAATCAGGACCTTGGCTGGCCAGCGCGGCCGCAATCGCGCTCGCCGGCGCGGCGTTCGCCCAGACCCCGCCGGTCGCTCCGCCGAAGGATCAGGCGTTGGGCCGAGAGATCCTAAAGCAGCTGGTCGAGACCGACACCACACATGCGCACGGCTCGACCGCC
The DNA here is from genome assembly GCA_019232665.1 of Caulobacteraceae bacterium. Taxonomy (GTDB): domain Bacteria; phylum Pseudomonadota; class Alphaproteobacteria; order Caulobacterales; family Caulobacteraceae; genus Acaudatibacter. Next base: position 3,785 of record JAFANN010000026.1, read on the forward strand.
GCCGCCCAGGAGATCGCCCAGCGCGCCCTCGCCGCCGGCTTCGCGCCGGAGGACGTCAAGGTCATCGCGCCGCCCCAGTATCCGGCGCGGGGCAACGTCATTATCCGTTATCGCGGAACCGGCGACGCAAAGCCGATCCTGTATCTCTGCCATCTCGACGTCGTGGAGGCCCGCAAGGAGGACTGGACCTACGATCCCTTCAAGCTGACCGAGGCCGACGGCTGGCTCTACGGCCGCGGGACGATCGACATGAAGGGCCAGGACGCTGCGGTTCTGGAGTCGCTGCTCCGCCTCAAGGCCGAAGGGTTCAAGCCCAACCGAGACATCATCTTCGCCTTCACCGCGGACGAGGAGGCGGGCGGCTCGCTCCCCGGCTACAGTGAAGGGATCGACTATCTGCTGAAGAACGACCGGCCGCTGATCGACGCCGAACTCGTCATCAATCCCGACGCCGGGGGCGGAGAGATCAAGAACGGGCGCAAGCTCGACATGCTGGTCCAGACCTCCGAGAAGATGTTCCTCACCTTCCAGCTTGAGACGAGGGACCGGGGCGGCCACAGCTCGATGCCGACGCCGGCGAACCCGATCTATCGCATGTCCCGGGCCCTGGCGAAGCTGGGCGACTATCAGTTTCCTCTGAACCTCACGACGACGATGAAGGCCTATTTCGCGGGCCGGGCGCTGCTGGAGAGCGGTCAGGTGGCGGCGGACATGCGCGAAGCGTCCACGGGGATCCTCTCGCCGGGCGCCTTGCAACGGCTGTCGAACCAGGTGGAGACCAACGTTGATCTGCGCACCACTTGCGTGGCCACCACGATCGACGGCGGCCAGGGCGAGAGCGCATTGCCCGAGCGGGTGAAGGCGCTCGTGCAGTGCCGGGTGATCCCCGGCGAGTCGCCCGCGGATATCCAGCGCCAGATCGTTAAGGTGATCGGCGATCCCGCGATCCAGATCAGCGTCTACACCAACGCCAAGGTCAGCCCGGAATCGCCCCTGACCCCGAAGGTGATGGACGCGGTGCGCGGCGTTTCCGACGGTATGTGGCCGAAGTTGCCGATCCTGCCCAACATGAGCGCCGGGGCCAGCGACAGCGCCTACACGCGCATGGCCGGAATGCCGTCCTACGGCGTCGACGGCATCTTCACCGACGTCGACGACGACCGTGCGCACGGCCGGGACGAACGGGTTTCCATAGAGGGGTTCAACGAGGAGCTGGAGTTCACCTATCGCCTGATGAAGCGGCTGGGTGAGGAAAGCTAGCTCGGCCGTAACAACGCCGCGAGGTGGACGAGGGTGAGCACCAGGCCGAGGAAGGCCAGCAGCATCAGGAACCGCCACGGGACCAGGCGCGGTCCGCGCAGCGGGTTGGCCGGGCGCGCGCCAAGCCAGCCGAAGAGGGCGGTGAGCGCCAGGACGCAGACCGCCAGGACGACGGTGGGAATGAGGGCCATCAGTCGTCGCCGAGGGAGGCCCATGCGACGGGGTGGACGCGCCCCCGCCCGAGCACGGCCGCCAGCGGCCGGCGGCTGAACAGCGGACGAAAGGCGTCGTCACGAACGTTGAGGCCGCCGGCAAGGGCGCCGAAGGCCGGCAGCACAAGCCGCTCGCCGTCGGTGACGAAGCAACGCCGGCGCACCGTGCCGCCTGGCCCGCGCACCTTGGCGCAGGGGTGCAGGTGGCCCGCAACCTCGCCTGGCGCTACGCCCGCTCGTGGCTCGTGGACGAGGCGAAGGGCGCCGAGATCGAGACGAGGCAGGCTCTCCCCGGGCAGCCGGCGCGGGCCATCGATGTCATGGTTGCCGACGATCCACACGAGGCGACGGCCGACCGCGAGGGCGCCGATGCGCTGCGCCTCGTCCGGCGGCAACCGCCCTTCGGCGGATGCGTCGTGGAAACTGTCGCCAAGGAAGACGACCAGGGACGGCTCCGTCGCCCTTGTCTCGGCTTCAAGCCGGGCGAGAGTCTCGCGGGTGTCGTACGGCGGCAGCATCTGGCCCCGCGCGGCGTAGCCGGAGCCCTTCTCGAAGTGCAGATCGGCGACGATCAGCGCCCCGGCGCTCTCGATCCACAAGGCGCCGGAAGGTCGGCACAGCACCTGCGCGCCGGCCACGCTGATCGCAAGTCCGCTCATGCGCTCGCCTCGGCGATGAGGGCCTCGGCGCTTTCCAGGGTCATCTCGCCCGCGGATTCGCCGGGGGCGCGCTGGCGGCCGATCTCGACGATAACGGCGACGGAGAAGGGAGAGAGGTGGTCGAGCGTCACGTGGCGAATCTTGCCTTTGATGCGGGAAAGCATCTGGCCCAATCGCTCGACGTCCACCAGCCCCCGCGCCGCGTCATGGCGCGCGCACCGAAGGAGCAGGTGGTCCGGCTGGTGGCGGCGCAGGACGTCGTAGACGAGATCTGTCGAGAAGGTGATCTGGCGGCTGGATTTCTCAGCCCCGGGAAACCGTCGCTCGATCAGGCCGGCGATGAGGGCGCACGCCTTGAACGAGGCCTTCATCATCAGGCTCTCGGCGAGCCAGGACTCCAGGTCGTCGCCCAGCATGTCCTCGGCAAAGAGGTCGGCCATGTCGAGACCGCTCATGTCGCGCACCGACCAGACAGCGAGGGCGTAGTCGTTGCAGACGAAGCCGATCGGTCCGACCCCTGCGCGGTCGAGACGACGTGTAAGCAGCATGCAGAGCGTCGTGTGCGCAAGGCGACCCTCGAAGGGGTAGGCGACGAGGAAGAAGCTGCGTCCGTGTGGGAAGGTCTCCAGCAGCATCTCGTCCGTGGACGGAATCGCTGAGCGATCGCGCTGCAGCTCCAGCCATTCGCGCACATCCGCCGGCAGGACCGCCCAATGGTGCGCGTCCGACATCATCGCCCGCACCTTGCGCGCCAGGAAGGTGGAGAGCGCGAATTTGGAGCCGCCCCACGAGGGCATCTTCGCGTCCTCGCCTGGCGCCGGGGTCACCAGCACGTCCATGCCGGTGACGCCCATCAGACGCCAGACCTGGCCAGCGAAGATGAAGGTGTCGCCGGCCTCCAGGACGTCGAGATAGCCTTCCTCCACCTCGCCGATCTTACGGCCGGCGGTTCCGCGCCGGCCTGCGATCCGCACCGAGAGCATGGCGGGGGAGACGATCGCGCCGACGTTCAGGCGATG
>JAFANN010000082.1 GCA_019232665.1 Caulobacteraceae bacterium
TACGGCATGCTGCCAGCGGACGAACCGGGCACAAGTGAAGGCCGCACGCCCGCGAACAACGCCACAGTGCGCGATGTCTTCATCATCGGCCCCGACAAACTCATCAAGCTCATCCTCGTCTACCCGATGACCACGGGCCGCAACTTCGACGAGATCCTTCGCGTGATCGACTCCATGCTGCTGACGGCGCGCCACAAGGTGGCGACGCCTTCCGACTGGAAGCAGGGCGAGGACGTGATCATCACCGGCGCGGTCAGCGACGAGGAAGCGAAGAAGGTCTTCCCGGGCTTCACCACGCACAAGCCCTATCTTCGGACGACCAAGCAGCCCATCTGAATCGGGGTTTTTCCCCGGGGATATCAGGCCCCGGGGACGCCGAGTTGTCGCGCCGCGTCGGTGAGGTCCTGCTGGGTTTGCGGCGCGTCCTGGAAGGCCTGTCGGCCTCGCTTAAGGGCCTGCGAGGCGGCGTCGGGCTGGCCGAGGATCATCCGCGCCTTCATCAGCATCATCCAGCCCTGCTGGTCGCGGGGATTGGCCTTCAGCCGGGCGTCGAGGTGATCGACCATGCCCGCGATCATCGCCTGCTGCGCCGCGGTGGCGCCCGACGCGGGCGGCGGTGAAGACTCGGCCGGCAGCCGGCCACGAAGGTCGATGCCGTTCTGGGCCGCCACCTGCTGGGCATAGGCGCGCACCTGACCGACCCAGGGGGCGCCAGGGGGGGCGCTCTTGATGAGGGTGAGCCAGTCGGCGACGGCTCCGGCGTGGTCGCCATGCTGGTCCTTGAGCATGGCCAGGAAGTACCGCGCGCGCGGATCGGCCGGATCGATGGCGAGCGCGGCGTGGAACGCGTCTGCGGCCTCAGGCGTCACCGAACCGCCGGATACCCGCGTCAAGGCCTCGCCCTGCGCCGCGCGGACCTCGCCGCTGCGAGGCTCGAGGACTGCGAGCCGCGCGAACGCATTGGCCGCGTCCCTGTAGCGGCCCACGTCCATATAAGCCCCTCCGAGCAACTGCAGGCCCTGCGGGTCGTCCGGATTGGCCCGAACCTTTGCTTCGAGCTGCGGCAGCAGGGCGGCGACCTGGCCTGCGTCTCCTTCCGGCGAAGTCGAAGCCGGCGGTGGGCTGGCCGTCGCAAGGTCCGGGCGCCCGAGTTTGGCGTACAGCAGGCTCGCGCCGAGCGCGACCACGGCGGCGATAGCGACCGCCACCGCCATCTGCGTCCTGCGCCCAAGGGCTGGTCTTGGAGAAGGCGCCGACTGCCCCGAACCCAGGAAACGGCGGATCGTCTCGGCCTTGAGCGTTTCCGCCGTCGTGGCGGGCAGCACGCCTGCGGCGACCTGCGAGTCGAGATCCGCGAGCTCCCCTCGAAGGGCCGTCGCTTCTCCGGGACGGTCGCGCTTGGTCTCCTGGCGCCGGGTGAGAGCGACGGCCAGAGCCGCGGCGGCCGCGGAGATCATCACCGTCAGAACGATCCAGAGCGTCATGGCCCCTCTTCCCCCTCCAGTCGCCGCCTGAGAAGGGCCATCTCTTCCGGCGTGAGCGGCGCGGTCTGATCGTCCGACCTGGCCGCGGAGCGGGCCATCAGGCCCAGGCCGACCGCGCCGACGACGAGGACCAGGAACGGACCCAGCCAGAGCAGGAGAGTCTGGGTCTCGAACGGTGGCTTCAAAAGGACGAAGTGGCCATAGCGGGCGACGATGTAGTCGATGGCCTGGCGATCCGTATCGCCGGCGATCAGGCGCTGGCGCAGGATCACCCGAAGGTCGTGGGCCAGCGGCGCGTCGGACTGGTCGATCGTCTCGTTCTGGCAGACGACGCAGCGGAGCTCATCGCCGATGTGGCGAGCGCGGGCTTCCAGCTTTGGATCGTGGAGCTGCTCGGAGGGCAGCACGGCGCAGGCTGGACCGGCCGCGACGACGACGCCGGCCAGGGCGCAGAGAAACCTTCTCATTCGCGTCGCAGCCGCTCCATCAGGGGCTGGATGGTTCGCGTCCAGTCGTCCGGCGTGATCGGGCCAACCTGCTTGTAGCGGACCCGCCCTTGGCCATCGACGAGGAAGGTCTCGGGAACCCCGGCGACGCCAAGGTCGATCCCGACGCGGCCGCTCTCGTCATTACCCACCCGCTGGTAAGGGTCGCCCTGTTGAACCAGGTATCTGGCGCCATCGGCCGCCTTGTCCTTCCAGTCGAGGCCGTCGATGGGCACGCCCTGGGCCTTCAGGGCCAGCAGCAACGGATGCTCGATGCGGCACGAGACGCACCAGGATGCGAAGGCGTTGAGCAGCCTGGGCCCGCCGCCTGACGTCAGCTGGCCGCTGGCCAGACCGCCATCGCCGGGTCTCACCGGCGGTAGGGCGAATGCGGGGACGGGTTTTCCGATCAGCGTCGAGGGCAGAACCGAAGGGTCGTGGCGTAGCCCGAATGCGAAGGCGAGCACGACGCCCGCGAAGACCACGACGGGCGCGAGGAAAAGCAGTCGTCTCATGGCAACACCGGGGCAGGCGCCGCCGATGGCCTCGGCGCGCGCGCGATCACCGCGACGCGCAGGCGGCGGTCGGCGAGCGAGACCGCGCCGCCGAAGGCCATCAGGAATGCGCCTCCCCAGATGAAGTTGACCAGCGGATGGTTCCACAGCCGAACGACCACTCCGCCGTCCGGCGCGCGTTCACCCACCGAAATGTAGATGTTGCCTAACGCGCCGACGTTGATGGCCGCCTGGGTCGTGGTCGTCTGGCTGGCGGGGAAGAGCCGGCGCTCGGAGACCATAAGGCGCGGGCCGCCGAGCGTGTCGACCCGGAAAGAGGCTTGGCCGGCCTGGTAGTTCGGGCCTTCCACCTCGCGCAGATCCGCGAGGGTGACGTGCTTGCCGGCGATGACCACGCTCTGACCGGGAACCATCGAGGTGACAAGGTTCGACTGCCACCCCGCCATGGCCGTGATCCCGAGGGTGGTCACACCAAGACCGGCATGGGCGAATGCCAAGCCCCAGACCCCCAGGGGGGTGGAGCGGATGCGACGGGAGAGACCCGAGCGCCCCTCCTCGCCCAGCCTCCAGCGTCGAGTCAGCACGATCCCTGCCCCGACCAGCAACCAGGCGCCCAGCGCGAACCCGATCGCCGCCATGATGTGCCGCACGCCGAACATCGCGATCGCCAGGACGAGCGCCGCGCCGGCGGCCAGGGCGGGCAGGCGCAAGCGACGGAGCATGGCGACGACCTGGTCGCGCTTCCAGTTCAGCATCGGGCCGAAGCTCACCAGTACGAACAGGAGCATGAAGATCGGCGCGAAGGTGAGGCTGTAATAAGGAGGACCGACCGAGATCTTGTCGCCGTTAAAAACCTCCGCGAACACCGGATAGAACGTGCCCAGGAACACGGTCGCCGTCGCTGCGGCGAGGAAAAGATTATTGACCGTGATCGCGTATTCCTTCGACACCAGCCCGAACAGCGATCCGGTCTTGAGCGCCGGAGCTCGCCACGCGTAAAGGCCAAGCGCGGCGCCGGTCAGCACGGCGACTATGCCGAGAATGTAGACGCCGCGCTGCGCATCGATGGCGAAGGCATGGACGCTGGTGAGCACGCCCGAGCGGACGAGGAAGGTGCCCACCAGGCTCATCGAGAAGGTGAGGATCGCCAGGAGCAGCGTCCAGCTCACCAGGGCGCCCCGCTTCTCCAGCACAAGGCACGAGTGCAGCAGCGCGGTCGCCAGTAGCCAGGGCATCAGCGAGGCGTTCTCTACCGGATCCCAGAACCACCAGCCGCCCCAACCCAGGGTGTAGTACGACCAGACGCTCCCCATGGTGATGCCGATGGTGAGGAAGATCCACGCCGCCAGCACCCACGGGCGCACCCACCGACCCCAGTTGGAATCGACGCGGCCCTCGAGCAGGGCGGCGATGGCGAAGGAGAAGGCGATCGAGAGGCCGACATAGCCGAGGTAGAGGACCGGCGGGTGGAAGACGAGGCCGGGGTCCTGGAGGATCGGATTGAGCTCCGCCCCGTCCAGCGGCGCAGGCCACAGGCGAATGAACGGATTGGACGTGAAGACCAGGAAGCCGATGAAGGCGGCGCCGACGACGCCCTGCGCGCCCACGACGCGCGCCTGCAGCGTTTCGCGAAGGGATCCGCCGAACGCGGCGACCGCACAGCCGTAGACGGACAGGATCAGCACCCACAGCAGCATCGAGCCCTCGTGGCTGCCCCAGGTCGCGCCCAGCCTGTAGATCAGGGGCTGGGCTCGGTTGCTGTGCTCGGCGACGAGCCGCACAGAGTAATCCCCGTCCACGTAGCACGCGGCCAGACAGACGAAGGCGAGGGCCACGAAGATCAGCTGAAGACTGGCCGCCGTGCGGCCGACGGCCATCAGGGAGGGATCCACTCGCCAGGCGCCGATCAACAGCGTCCCGGCCTGCACGAGGGCCAACATCAGGGCCAGGCTGAGGGCGAGCTGGCCGATCTCGGGAGTCATGATCGCTCGGGAACCGTCGACGAGGGCCTGCGCAAGACGCGGGAGGTCTGGTCCTAGGCCAAAGGCCGCCGCTCGGCCAGAGGCGATACGGGCGCGCCTTGTCGCATTTGTTCCATTTCGGTCATTTGCCGGTTACAATATTCTTCGGGGGGATTCGTCGGAGCCAGACCATGGGAGCCTTCGTCTATAGCCTGATCGCGTACGTCATCTTCTTCGTCACCTTCCTGTACGCTATCGCCTTTGTGGAAAACTTGCCAGTTCCACGCACCATCGATCGCGCGCCAGTCGGAGCACTGGCTGCATCGATCATCATCGACCTTCTCCTGCTCTCGCTGTTCGCCGTGCAGCACAGCGTGATGGCGAGGCCAGCATTCAAGCGCGCCTGGATCCGGATTGTCCCGCCTATGGCCGAGCGCTCGACTTACGTTCTGGCCTCGAGCCTTGCGCTGATCGTGCTCTTCGCTTTCTGGCGGGCCTTGCCGACTACGGTGTGGTCGGTTGGAGAGGGACCCCTCGCAATCGCCCTTAGCGCGTTGTCCTACCTCGGCTTCGCTCTCGTTCTGGTCAGCACCTTCCTGATCGACCACTTCGAACTGTTCGGTCTGCGCCAGGGTTGGGCGAGCCTGAGGGGGGAGGCGCTTCCAGAGCCGAAGTTCCGCACACCCTTGTTCTACAAGCTGGTGCGCCACCCGCTATACTTCGGCTTTCTGCTGGCCTTCTGGGCCACGCCGCGGATGACCGCGGGCCATCTGCTCTTCGCCATCGCGACGACCGGCTACATGCTCCTGGCGATCGTGTTCGAAGAGCGCGACCTGACCGCGACCTTCGGCGAGACCTACGTGCTCTACCGGCAGAGAGTGTCGATGATCATTCCCCTCCCCCCGCGACGCGAGACGCCGCCGACCTCGCCCGTCGCCCACGGGAGCTGAAGTAAAGCGGGGGTTCGCGCCTATCGCCGCTGCAGCAAAGGTTGCGACTGCTTGGCGGGGTGACGATAGGCGCGACACACCTTAAGGACGCTCCGTGCGCAAACATCTGGCATCTCTGGACGGCCTTCGGGGCGTGGCCGCCCTGGCTGTGGTGGCTAAACACTTCCAGAATTTCAGCCGGATCAACCTGCACGCCCAGCAGGCCTCCGCCGCGGTTGACCTGTTCTTCGTCCTGAGCGGCTATGTGATCGCCCTCGCATACGAGGAGCGGCTCGCCAAAGGTCTGTCCTGGCGCTCGTATATGCGCGTTCGTCTCGAACGCCTTTATCCGGCGATCTTCGGCGCTCTGGTGATCTCGGGCTGCATCTGGCTGGCGGCCGGAGGACGGCCCTACCCGCAGCTCCTGCTGCAGTTCGCCATTATCCCGGTCTTTATCGGTCCTCTGATCTTCGCCGGCGACCTGTTCCCGCTCGACGACCCGCAGTGGTCATTGTTCTTCGAGCTGGTCGTGAACGGCGCCCATGCGGCGATCTTCCGCTGGCTCACACCGTTGCGGATCGGCGTGATCATGGCCGTGTCCTTCGTGGGCCTCATCCTCGCCTGCCATCACTTCGGATGGTTGGACGTGGGCTGGACCCGGCGAAGCTTCTGGTGCGGGTTCCCGCGCACGGCCTGGGGCTTCTTCGCTGGCGTCCTCATCTTCAAACTCAGGCAGAGAGGATGGCGACTACCGCAGGTCCCGTACTGGATCCTGGTGCTCGCCCTGATGGCCTGCATGATCCGCTGGGCGCCGTCGGCGAAGCTCTATTGGGCCAGGGATATGTTGCTGGTGACGGTGATCCTGCCCGCGCTCGTCGCCTTTGCGGTCGACGCGCGCGTGCCGGAGCGCTGGGTGGGACCGGCGACCTGGCTGGGGGCGATCTCCTATCCGCTCTACACGCTCCACGTTCCCCTGCTGCGTGGCTTCCGTTGGCTTCTGATGTCCTCGCCGGCCCTGCCGATCTGGGAGCGCCGCGTCCTGTGGTTCGTCGTGCTGTTCGCGGTGATCGCTTTCGCCGCGCTGTACGAACATTACTTCGACGCCCCGATCCGCGCAGCCCTGGGCCGCCGGCGCGGTCGTCGCCGGGCGGCCGAGCCCGCTTCCGCGCCGCCCGTCGCAGCCGAGCTCACGCGGCAACCCCACGTCGAGGCGGTTTAGCCAGCGGACAACTTCGGACTTCGGCACGCCGCGTGCTATGACCTCGCCGCCGCGAGGCGCTTCTGAACGCGCCTGCGCGAGGAGACCCGAAATGGCCGATGACGCGCCGAAGATCCTCGATCTCACGCCGCTCAATCCGAAGTTTCGCGAAGACCCCTACGCGATCCTTGGAAGCCTGCGGTCGGCCCATCCGGTGATGCGCGACGACATGGCCGGCGCCTGGTTCATCACCCGCTACGAGGACGTGCGGCGCATCCTCACCGACCTGACCCTCTGGCGCGATCCGCATCGCGCCGAAGCCGCCGCCGTGCTGAGCCGGCGGCTCGTGGAGCAATCTGGAGAGCGACAGGACGGCGATCACGGAATGAGCATCCTGCTGATGGACGATCCGGACCACGCGCGCATCCGCAATCCACTTGCCCAGGCGCTCTACAAGCGTGTCGCCAAGAGCCGCGGTGATGTGGAGAAGATCGTCGACGGCGTGCTCGACCGGCTTGCGGGCCGCGAGACGTTCGATCTTATGGCGAGCTTCGCCCTGCCGATCCCGATCGACGTCATCGCCTCCATCCTGGGCGTCGACCACGATCGCTTGCCGGAGTTCCGCGACTGGTCCGAAGGGGTGATCCAGGGCCTCAACCCCCTGCGCACGCCCGACCAGACCGCGCACATGGAGCGGGCGGGCCACGCGCTCACCGAATACATGACCGCCCATCTGGCCGAGCGCCGCGCCAATCCGAAGGACGACCTCGTCTCCGACATGGCCGCCCTGCAGGCCGCGGGCGCCCCCCTGACCGACGCCGAGGTGATCACCAACCTCTCGGCGCTGCTGGTGGCAGGCAACCTGACCACGACGGACCTGATCGGCAACGCCGTGCGGATATTCCTCACCAATCCGGAGGAATTGACCAAGCTGAAGAGCGATCCATCGCTCGTCGCCGCGGCCGTCGAGGAGACGCTGCGGTTCGAGCCGCCGGTAGACATCACCGGGCGCATCGCCAGCAAGGACATGGAGGTGGGCGGCTGCCCGATCCACGCCACCCAGTCGATGTCCCTGTCGCTTCGGGGCGCCAACCGCGATCCCGACGTGTTCGAGCACCCGGACCGCTTCGACATCACCCGCAAGAAGACCCCGCACGTCGCCTTCGGCGGCGGCGCCCACATCTGCATAGGCGCGCCCCTGGCGCGGCTGGAAGCCCAAGTTGCCCTGTCGAGGCTGTTCGCGCGCTTCCCGAACCTGCGCCTCGCCGACCCCGATGCGCCCCCCGTGTGGCGGACGCTTCCCTTCTTCCGCGGGCTGGAGCGATTGGAGGTGCGGGTCTGATCTGTCCCTTCCCTTCTGGGGACTGTTACGTAACTCTAAATTTTCCCTGTCATCCCGGGCCGTAGCGAGCGGAGCGGAGCGAGGACCCGGGGCCCAGGGGACTGGAACGGCTATCGCGGGTCGCGAACCTCAGCTGCTCGCCCGGTCTGCTTGGGTCCCGGGTCGTCGCTTCACCCGGCAAAGGCCGAGTTCGCTACCGCCCGGGATGACAAGAAAAAATAGCTGGCGAGTTTCGCAACGGACCCCTCCTCGGGAGGGACGCTAGGCCACCCGCCGAGGGCGCCGTCGCAGGTCGCGGAGGATCTCGTGGGCGGCGTTGTGGCCGGGGGCGCCGGTGACGCCGCCGCCGGGATGGGTTCCTGAGCCGCACATGTAGAGACCCGG
>JAFANN010000178.1 GCA_019232665.1 Caulobacteraceae bacterium
ACGAGGTCGCGTCGGCTTAGCCGCTCCTCCCAGTAGCGGTAGGATCCGAGCTGATAGACGAAGACGGCGCGTTGCTCTCCGCCGTGACCGGCGAGATCGCCTTGCCCATCCCCGTCGAGATTAAGGCGCCGGACGCGACAACGGCCCTCCACCGGCTCCTTCCAGATCCCGGTGTGAACGATTTTCCCGCGCCAGGAGATGTCGCGTGGCATGCCAACGTTCACCGAGATCAGGCGACCATCGGAGCGTCGCGTCATCGCATCCTTCCGGTCCGCCGGCCCCTCGCCGGCCCCTTTTGCTTTTGCGCCTCAGCCTGCCCGACGCCTTTCGGGTAGCGCCAGAAGATGAAGAGAAGAGCGGACGAGACACAAGCGGACCAAAGTATCAGCTGCCGGCGCGCGCCCCGCCGCCCATCGTCCGCAGAATCCACTGCGTGATCGTGTCCAGCGCCGCCGGCGCGATGGTCGTCTCGATTTCGACGTATTCGCCAGGGGCGCCGGTGGTGGCGGGCTGGAACAGGTGGTTGAGGCCGGGCAGTTCTTCGACCGTGGCGCGGCGGTCCTGCGCCAGGGCGGCGCGCAGGGCGGGAATGTTCTGGTCGGCCGGAACCTGCACGTCGACCGACCCGATCAGGGCCAGCACCGGAATGCGCAGCCGCTGCAGGGCTGGCGCCGGATCATAGGCGAGGAAACTGCGGAACCATGGGCTCTCGAGCTCGGCCGCGCGGGCTTCGGCCAACTCCTTGGGCGCGCCTGTGCGGTCCGCCACGGCGTCGGCCTCGGCCTTGAGGGCTTCGGCGGCCTGCGCGGGACTGGCCGACTTGCGCACGATGTCGATCATCCGCGCTTCCTCGGCCGAGGCCTCGGCCAGGCGATCGCCGCCCAGGCCCATGACCTCGTTGATCCGCTTCTGCTGGGCTTCCAGCAGGTCCGCCCCGTTCACGGCCGGCCCCGCCATCAGCACCACGAACGCGACCTTGCGGTCGCGGTCGGCGACCATCGGCGCGATGAGGCCGCCTTCGCTGTGGCCGATCAGGCCGATCCGTCGTCCGTCGATGTCGCGGCGAGCGGCGAGGAAGCGGACGGCCGCGTTGGCGTCGTCGGCGAAATCAGCGGTCGTGGCGCTGGCGTAGTCGCCAGTCGAGGCGCCCACGCCCCGCTTGTCGTAGCGCAGGACGGCCAGGCCCCGGCGCGTCAGGTGGTCGGCGAGTACGCGGAAGGGCCGATGGCCGAAGATGGTCTCGTCCCGATCGTGCGCGCCCGAGCCCGCGATCAGCACCACGGCGGGGAAGGGGCCCTTGCCGGGGGGCAGGGTGAGCGTCCCGGCCAGGCGGTCGTGGCCGGCCGCATCATCGAAGGCGACGTCTTCGACGCGATACGGATAGGGCGGTCTTGGCGTCTGCGGGCGGCTGAGCCGCGCTTCCGGCGCCCCGGCCGGGCGCTTGGCGAAGGTCAGCGGAAGGCCGGCCCCGCCCTGGCTCCAGGTCCCGGTGATCTTGCCGCCGGCGCCGAGCGTCCCCTCGAAGGTCCCGCCGACGCTCGGCACGGCGAAGGAGACGCGCGCGCCCTGGTGGGTGATGTCAGCCAGGGGCAGGCCGTAGGCGGCCTGGTCCAGGCTGTCGAGCCGTCCGCTGGTCCCGTAGGGTCCTGTGCTGAAGTGCAGAGCGAGGCGAAGCTTTATCCCCGCGCTAGTGTCGAGGGTTCCCTCCCAGGCCCCATCCAGCCCCAGAATCTTCGGTTGAGCTTGCGGCGGCCCCGAGACGAAGGTCATCGGCAAATTGCGGCCGCCCTGGGCCCACTGGCCTGCCCAGGCGTTCGCCCTCGCGTCCCAGCGGCCCTCGAAGCGTCCGTGCGCGACCGGCACGGTGAAACTCAGGCTGTTAGAAGTGGCTTCGACGTCCGCAAGAGGCAGTGCGCCTCCGCCCTGATCGAGGCTTTCCAGGGCGCCGCTCCAGACACCCGCAGAATTCTGGTCGAGCTTGAGGGCCAGGCGCAGAGTCGCGCCGGGCGCGGGATGCAGGTCTCCGTGCCACTGGCCAACCGCCGACGCCGCCCGGGCGCCTGGAGCGCCTGACACAAGGACCATCGCTGCGAGCGCCGCGGCGATCTTGACCATCCGCCATCCTCCCGTGCGAGGGCGGCAGTCTACGGCTGTTCAGGCAGAGACCAAAGGCGCCGCCAGTGAGGAGGCGGCGAATCCGTCTGCGATCAGCGCCATGCCGGCGGGGGTGAGATGGATGTGTCGACCCTCGCCGCGGCGGGCCATTTCGGTGGCGAGCAGGCGCTCCAGGATCGCTGCGCCGAGCGCGCCGCCGAGGTGGGCGCGCCGCTCGGACCAGTCCAGGCAGCGCCGGCAGAGGGGGCGGCTCGACCGCTTCAGCACCTCGAGATCCACGCCGAGGGCCCTGAACGTCGCCTCGCCGCTGGCGGTAAGCTCCGGTTCGTCGTCTGCGGAAATGACGCCGCGGGCGACGAGGGCGTCGAACATCGCCACCGCGGTCTCTCCGGCGAGGTGGTCGTAACAGGCCCGGGCCTGGCGCAGCGCCGGCTCGCGAGGGCCCGTGCGCACCCGCCGGGCGCCGGTGCGTTCGGCAAGGCCCATCAGCGCCTCCAGCGCCTGGGCGACGTCGGGGCCGGAGAGGCGGAAATAGCGATGCCGCCCCTGCCGTTCGCCCTCGATCAGCCCGGCCTCGGCGAGCTTGGCCAGATGGCCGCTCGCCGTCGGCAGGCCCACGCCCGCCGCCTGCGCCAGCTCGCTCACCGTCAGGGCGCGCCCGTCGATCAGGGCTGTGAGCACGTTCGCACGGGCCGGATCTCCGATCAGGGCCGCGATCCCGGCGATGTTCGGTCCGTCCTTCATACTTCGACCATAACCGAAGTATGATTCGCCCGCCATGCGCTAATTGGGAGCCTCGAACCTGGAGGCGACCATGATCACCTGTTTCATCCGCTACGAGATCGAGCCCGGATCGGACGCGGCTTTCGAGACCTACGGGCGCGCCTGGGGCGAGGCGATCCCCCGCTGCGGCGCCGACCTGATCGGCTATTTCGGCCCGCACGAGGGCTCGGCGACGACGGCCTACGGCGTCTATTCCATCGAAAGCCTGGCGGCCTACGAGGCCTACCGGGCCCGCCTGCGCGAGGACGCCGCCGCCCGCGCCAACTTCGACTTCGCCCGCCGCGAACGCTTCGTCCGCTCCGAAGACCGCATCTTCCTCCGCCTCGTCTCGGCGCCCCACAGCCCCGTTCGGCGATGATCGCGGTCGGGTTGGGTATGGCCGGGGTCTGCATGACAAAATGCGAATGTGCCCAAGGGCGTTTTAACCACGGAGGACACGGAGGTCACGGAGCAGCACGGAGGTGATTAAGCGCTTAGGTCTTCGCGACCCCAGCTTTCTTAATGCCGGCCAAAGGCCGGCGATTCAGCTTCGCCGTGCCTCCAGATTTCGGAAGGGGTCGCGACCTCCGTGTCCTCCGTGCGCTCCGCGCCCTCCGTGTTTGCTGCCCTAATTGTCAATGTAGACAAATTGCAAAGTTTCCCCTAGCTTAGCGCCAACGAAAGAGGGGGATTGGATGAATTCGGACCCGTACTTACGGGAGCTGACGGGGGAGATTGTTGATGCGGGATTGAAGGTCCATCGGGCGCTCGGTCCGGGCCTGCTCGAAAGTGCATACGAGCACTGCTTGGCATTCGAACTCTCAAGCCGCGGACTCGACGTCGAACGTCAGGTGGCGATGCCAATCGTCTACAGGGGCGTCCGAATGGACGCTGTATATCGACTGGATCTCGTCGTTCGGAAAGAGGTCATCGTTGAGGTGAAAGCCGTCGAAGCGATCTCACCCCTCCATGAGGCTCAACTTCTTACCTACCTCAGGCTTTCCGATCTGCCGATTGGTTACCTACTGAATTTCAACGTCAAGCTATTCAAAGACGGTGTGAGACGGCTTCGCTCCTAACCGGGCGTTCGACCGAGTCGCCGTCACGCGAGGGCGAGGAGGTCGGAGGGGGCGAGGGTCCAGGTGTTTTGGAAGCCGCCGACGCCCGCCGATCCGTCGGGGCCTGGCAGGCCCAGGCCGAGGCGGCGGCGGACGGAGGCGTACAACTCAAGGACCTCGCCGAGCAGACGCTCCTCGTGACCTCGCTCATGCTCGGTGATCCGGCCGAGGAACCCGCCATGAATGTCGATCCGCGCCAGCGGCGAGGCGTCGATGTGGTCCACGGCGGCTTTCAGGGCGTAGAGGGCGTGGCCGTTGGCCTGGGCTGTCAGGGCATTCAGGCGGGCGCGTTCGGCGCGCGTCCAGACGCGATAGCCGGGCAGGTTCAGACGCGCTTCGAACAGCACTGACTTGAGCGTCTCGGCGAGGCCAG
This sequence comes from Caulobacteraceae bacterium, assembly GCA_019232665.1. GTDB lineage: Bacteria > Pseudomonadota > Alphaproteobacteria > Caulobacterales > Caulobacteraceae > Acaudatibacter. The sequence continues at coordinate 4,369 of JAFANN010000178.1, forward strand.
TGTTGGTGAAGTTCCGTTCACGGAAGGTTAGCAGGATCCAGTCGTAGAAGCGGTCCAGCTTGGGATCCAGGAAGGCGTAGTCGGGCTCGAACGGGGTTCCGAGCAGGCGCCCTTCCGCCTCCAACTGGGCTTTGAGCGGCGTGCCAGCGTAGGGCAGCGTCCGGCAGAATGAGGCCACGGTCCAGCCATCGCCCACGAACCGGTCGAGGAAGTCGATGTTGTTCCGCACCGTCGCCAGCGTGCTGTAGGGCTCGAGCAGCATGAACCCGAAATCGAACGACAGGCCCACCGACCGCAGGATCTCGCCGGCTTCGATCGGATGATGCGGCAGCATCATCTTGTTCATGTGCTTGAGCCCGTCCTCGTCGCCGTTCTCCACGCCCATGTAGACGTGCGTGAGTCCGGACCGCGCGAGCGCGGCCATGGTGTCGGGTTTCACTTCATCGGCCCGGCAACTGATCTTGAAGGCGATCCGCCCCTGGAGACCTCTCTCGACGATGCCGGCGGCGATCGCCTCGGCCCATTGGCGGGCGCGTCGGCCGGTGGCGAGGAAGTCGTCGTCCTGGAAGAGGAAGACCTTCACTCCACGCTCGTCGTGCAGCGCGCGCATCTCCTCGACCACGGCCTCCGGAGCGCGCAGACGGCGGAGCTTGCCGCCCTGAGCCTCGTAGAAGGGCCGGATGCTGCAGAAGCTGCAGTCCCAGGGGCAGCCGCGACTTCCGAGCACCGACGCTGTCGGGAGGTCCTGTCCGACGTAGTCGATGTCGCTGCGCTCGGGGCAAGGGAGCCGGTCGAGGTCCTCCATGGCTGGCCGCAGCGGGTTGGCGACGATCCTGTCGCCGTCGCGCCAGGCGATGCCCCTGACGTCCCTCCAGTCCATCTGGTCTGCGAGGCGCTCCATAAGCTCGACCAGGGTGAGCTCGCCTTCGAAGCGGACGATCGAGTCAGCTCCGGCGATCCGCTGCAACACTTCGGCGTAGTCGAAGCTCGGATAGTGGCCGCCGAGGGTGATGTGCGCCCGGCAACCGTCGTCCCGCAACGCCGCGACCATCCGGCCGAATTGAGGCGCCATGTACTGGAAGATCAGCGACAGACCGATCACATCGGGCTGGAGCCGCCGAGCCGTTTCGACGATCGGCCTGGGGTCGGCGTCGTAGGTTTCGATCCATCCCTCAAACCCGGCCTTCCGGACCGACGAGAGGAGATAGCGCAGACCCAGGTTGTCCTGGTCCTGGAAGCCGACCAGCAGGACGCGGCCGCGCCGCCTCACTTCGCTCATGGCGCGCTCCTGAACACGAGAAGGACGAGCGGATATTCCCGCTCTGGCTATTTCCGACCGCCTCCGCGATGTTCGTCGAGGCGCTTCTTCAGTTCGTCCTCGAGACCGCGCAGGCGGGTCAACTCGGCGTTCACTTCCAGAAGGGCCGTCTCGACGGCTTCGAGCGAGAGCCGAGCGATGTCCGCGGCTGGCGGATCGCCGCGCTGGCGGACGAGGTTCGCTAGAGCGCTGAGCCGGGTGAAATCGGTCGGGCCAGGATCACCTCTGGGAGGCCCGCCGCCCCAGCCGCCGCGGCCGCCGATGATAATGATGATGATGATCTGTTCGAGGGCGCTGATGCGCGATTCCAGGTCGCCGAACATGGCACACACCCCTGGCGTTCCCGGAGCGACGCTTCGGAAGGCGGCTCCCCAGCGCGCATCCGGACGCCCGCTCGGGCGCGGCGGCAAACGGCCGCCTCGTCCCCCTGGAGATGTTTCCGGGACGGTAGCACAGGGCTCACAGGCCGCAAAGATTTATGCGGTAACGTACACTATCTTTCGACCGGTGAGGACGTATCGCTTGAGCGTGACCGTCGCGCCAGCCCAGGTGTCGCCGGTCACTTCGCCGGCCTCGACGAAGCCGACGCTGAGGGCGACATGGCGGGAAGGGTGATTGTCGTGGGCGATGTGGGCTTCGATCGTCCGGAGTTCCGGCATGCTCTCGAACGCCACGTGGCAAAGCAGGCGCGCGGCCCTGCTGGCCAGTCCGCGACCGCGGTAATCGGGGAACAGCCACCAGGAGACCTGAGCGCGGTCGTGCTCAGGCCGCTGCAGCTCGCATCCGCCGGCGAGAACGCCGTCATCGACGCGCAGGGCGTAGGCGAACTGCGGGCCGCCGGCGGCGCGATAGTTGATCCAGCGCGCCATGGCGGCCTGCGCCATCTCGAGGGGCTTTGGCGTCTCGGGTTCCGGGTCGTCGAACCTCCGGCGCATCTCGGCGTCTTCGCCGCGCCAGTGCGCCAGGCCATCGTCCAGCGTCGGAGCGTCGAGGCGGACGACGCCGTCTCCGAGAATTGGCGGCAGCTCGATCGGGAAGGTCATGCGCAGGCTTGGCGCGAGCGTCAGATCGCCGTCTGGTATTTCGGCTGATAGATCATGAGATCGGAGCCGTCGGGCAGGCGAAGGGTGCTCGTCACGCCCCAGCCCACATCCCGCGTGCCGCCGGTCTCTACGCCCTTGGCGGCCAGCGCCTTTAGCGTCGCTTCGAGATCGTCGCACATCAGGCTGAGATCCCAGCTGCCCTCGCCGTCGATGGGATGGCTGGCCATCTCAGCCGCGGGCGCCTTGAAGATCAGCCATCCCTCGCCGGCCTCGACGTGGGGGAATTCGAGGACGTCGCGCAGAAAAGCGCGCACCGCGTCGGCCTTGGGGCTGTACCTCATCACGTGGATGCCGGTGATCATGGTCACCCCCTTCCTCGAGCGAGCGAGATCGTACAACAGCTAAGGAGCGGGCCCAAGAACGAGTCCTGGGCGCGCCGCCCCGTCAGCTACACCCGGCTAAACCCGTCTGCGCTCCAGCCTTCACTCCCCACGGCGTGGTGGACGACGAACAGGCCTTCCGGGTCGTAGCGCCGCTTGATGCGGGCGAGGCGCGGATAGTGGGCACCCCAGGCCCGGGTCTGCCAGTCGGCCATGAAGAAATCACACTCCGAGAGGTAGCTGCCGGCGCCCGGGCAGACCTGGCGCAGGGCCACGTCGGCGAGGTGGATCTGCTCGGCCGCACGGTGTGCGACGGTCTCGTCCGGGCCAGGGAAGGGGGCATAGACCGTCGGGCCCAACCCGCCAGTGATGGCCAGGGCGAAGGCGTCGAGGACCTCGGGATTCATCGAGGTGTCACGGCTCGCCGCCAGGGTCTCCGGCGAGGCGCCCGCCAGGCCCTTGTTGAAGTGGAACGACACGTCCCGATGGCGGGTCGCCTCGAACCAGGCGCTTGCCAGGCGAGCCGGCCCGTCGCCTTTGAGCAGGCTTTGGGGCAGCCAGGTCGACGCGAAGCCGTACCAGAACGCCGCCGCCTGCGCGCCGTCGCCGGTCGACCAGTAATCGCTGGGCCGAGCCCCTGGGCGCGGATCGCGCGTGATCGCGCCGGGAGCGTTGCGGCTGAAGAAGTCGGCGTTCCACATCATCCGCGCCGGAATTGCCGCGATGAACAGGGGAGTCTCGATCTTGTAGTCCTGCGGGTGGTCGTGGACGAACGTCTCCAGCGGCGCCCAGGCGGCGCGCGCCGTGGCGGCGTCCAGACCCTGGAACAGCATCTCCACCGAGAAGATGTTGCCCGGCCGGCCGTGCGCCTGCTCGCCCCAGTGATCGTTGAACATATTGGCGGCGTAGACCTCGAGGAACCGCTGCAGCAGATGCCGGTACGCTTCGTCGCTCGTCGCATGGACAGACCAGACGGCGGCTCCAAAGTTCGACGGCAGTTCGTGGGTGGCGACGGTGAAGCGGGTCACGATCCCGAAGGTCCCCCCGCCGCCGCCCTTGAGGGCCCAGAAGAGGTCCGGCTCCTTGGCGCGATTGACGATGCGCACGCGGCCGTCGGCGGTGACCACTTCCGCCTCCAGCAGGCTCGCGGCGGCGAGGCCATATCGCTTGGAGAAACTGCCGAACCCGCCGCCGGTGACGTGGCCGCCCACGCCCACCGTCGTGCAGCCGCCGCCCTGGACATAGCGTCCGACCTCGCCGGTGATCTTCTGATAGGCGTGCAGCCAGATGCAGCCGCCGCCCAGCGTGACCGCCGGAACCGGCGCCGCACCTGTGCCCTCCGGCGTGAACGCCTCGTGGACCACGATCTGGTCCATCGGCCGCAGCCAGACGAGCAAGGAGTCCGGTGAGCAGGAACCGCCCATGTAGCTGTGGCCGCCGCCGCGGACGACCAGCCGCAGGCGCCGGTCTCTGGCGAAGCGGACCGCGGCGGCGACGTCCGCCGCGGTCTGCGCCTTGACCGCATAGGCGCTGGGAGCCGAGCGCCAGCCGTCGATCCAGCCCGACAGCTGGGTGTAGGCCGGCTGGTCGCGCAGCCAGAACTGGTTGGCGAAGTCGGCCTTCGCCTGCGCCTCGTCGGGATGGGGCAGGACGACCGGTTCGAGCCGGCCGCCAACCGCGCTCTTCAGCGCCGCCCAGTCGGAATCCGAGGGCCAGCCGGACGCGCCAGGGCGCACGCGAGAGGCGGGCGAGGGGACCGCGACCGCGGGAAGGGCGGCCGCGGCTGGGGCGGCGGCGATCGTCGAAAGAAGTTCACGGCGGTTGGGGCCCGGGGCAGTGATCATTGGTGTCATCCTGCGGTAGGAACGACGCCGAGATGACCACTCCCGTCGAGCGACAACCAGAGCCACGGGCCATCCGGCCGGCGGCGCGGGACGTTCGGCGAGCGGCCGTGACGAGCGGCGCGCCTGGAGGGACGAGCGGCGTCGACGGCCTTCGCCTCGTGTTCCCGATCATCGCCCTGCTTCTGGTCGTGGTGTGCACCGTCAACGTTCTGTCGAACCTGCACGACGCCAGCCGCATCGGCCGGCCGCTGCCGGTGTGGGAGCCGGTCGTATGGGAGGGGACCAGCGCCCTCACCGACATGATCGGTTGCTTGGCGATCTGGTTCGCCGTCGGGCTCGCGCCGCCGACCGGGCGGTGGGCCAGATTCGTGGCGATCCACGTCCTGGGCTCGGTGGCCTATTGCGCCATTCACGTCGGCGGGATGGTGGCCCTTCGAACGCTGATCTACGCCTCCGCCGGCCATCATTACGTCTTCACCGCCAGCGACGCGCTCTACGAATACCGCAAGGACGTGTTGGCCTATGTCGGCTTCGCGTCCTTGTTCTGGTTCGTCCCGCTTCGCACCGCGCTGCGTGCGCCGGCCGCGGCGGCGGCGCCGACCCGCGTCGAGATGTTCGAGATCGTCGAGGGGACGCGGCTGTTGCGCGTTCCGATCGCTGACATCCTGGCCGTGCGCGCGGCGGGGAACTACGTGGAGTTCCTGCTCAGCGACGGCCGTCGACCGCTCATGCGCGCGCCGTTGATGGAGGTCGAAGGGGCTCTGGCGCCCAACGGCTTCCTGCGCACCCACCGCTCCTGGGTGATCAACCCCGACCGCGTTCGCGCCGTGGAGCCGGCCGGTTCCGGCGACTATCAGCTCTCTCTCGATGGCGGCGAGACCGTCCCGGTCAGCCGACGCTTCCCCGAGGCGCTCGAAAGGCTCAGGGGCGGGCCTCGAGCGTCAGCTGCGTCTGAGTGACCACCGCCACCAGCCGTCCGCCTTCGCCCTCGATCCTCGTTTGCCAGACAGAAGTCCGCCGACCCAGGTGCAAGGGCGTCGCCTCCGCGGTCACCGGCGTTCCGGCGCGCGCCGAACCCACGAAATTGGTCTTGCTCTCCAGGGTGGTCGTCCGCGCTCCCTCCGGCAGGTTCAGGGCCGCGCCCAAGGCGCCCGCCGTATCCGCCAGCGCCATGATCGCCCCGCCGTGCAGGATGCCGCCGGTGGTGCACAGATCCTCTCGCACCATCAGCCGGAGCCGAACCCGCTGCTGCGCCGCCTCGAGCGTCTCGATTCCCATGAGCCGCGCGAACGGCAGAATCTCGGCGGTTGCGAAGCCGTCATCGGCCATGGTCGCTCCTCCAGCCAACAGCTTGCGGTGACCGCGAGCGGCGGTCCATGACCTCGAAGGTCAAGATCGGAGGTCGATGGCAATGTCTCCGGGCGAGCTGGTGCGGGCCTTCTACGACGAGGTCTGGAACCGCAACGACGCTGCGCGGGCACGCGAACTGCTCGACCCGGCCTTCCGCTTCCGCGGCTCGCTTGGCGAGGATCGGATCGGCCCCGACGGCTTCATTGCCTACATGCAGGGTATTCACGCCGCCCTGGCGGACTACCGCTGCACGGTCGAGGACCTCATCGAGAACGACAGTCGCGCCGCCGCCCGCGCTCGCTTCGAGGGCGTACACCGCGGCGAGTTGCTCGGCTTCGCCCCGACCGGCCGCCACGTCGCCTGGACCGGCGCGGCCTTCTTCACCGCCGGTGGTGGGCGGCTCACCGAGGTATGGGTGCTGGGCGACCTGGACGGGCTGAAGCAGCAGCTCGCCGGTTAGACCTCTGGTCCGCCGGCGTCTCGGGGGCGGACCAAAGGAAGGTTAGTCCTTCGCCCGCTCGACGTAGGAGCCGTCGGCGGTCATCACCACGATCTTGGTGCCGGTCGTGAGATAGGGCGGGATCATGGTGCGCACGCCGTTGGAGAGCATGGCAGGCTTGTAGGAGCCGGACGCGGTCTGGCCCTTCACCACCGGTTCGGTCTCGACAATCTCGAGCGTCGCGCGGGTCGGCAGCTCGATGGCGATCGGCACGTCGTTGTGCAGCGACAGGGTGCAGGTCATCCCGTCCTGCAGATAGGCCGCGAGGTCGCCGACCATGTCGGCAGAGACTGTGACCTGGTCGTAGTTTTCCGGGTTCATGAAGTGGAACCCGTCGCCGTCCGAGTAGAGGAAGTTGTAGTCACGCTCGTCGACGAAGGCACGCTCGACCTGCTCGGTCGTGCGGTAGCGCTCGGACACCTTCACGCCGTCGGAGATGCGGCGCATGTCGAGCTGGGTGACCGGCGTGCCCTTGCCGGGGTGGATGTTCTCCATGCTGAGCACGACGTAGAGCTTGCTGTCGATGTCCACGACGGAGCCCTTGCGGAGCGAGCTGGCGGCGACCTTGACCAATGCGACCTCGATGATGTGGCTGCGCCCAGGGGCGCAGGAAAAGGAAATGAAACGTAACGGGGCGCCCTCCACGCCGGCGGGCGGGAGCCACAGGCCGGGGAAGGCGCTTCCAACGCGCGAGCGCTCCGGATAGCGCAAAGCCATGACCGCCTCCACCCCTTCCGCCGGTGACCCCTGGCGCGGCGCAGAGACACACGCGCGTCGCCGGGATTTCCTTGTCGGCCGCAATGCGCTGACGCGGGCGGTCCGGGCGTGGTTCGAGGCGCAGGGATTCATAGAGGTGGAGACCGCCGCCCTTCAGGTCTCGCCCGGCAACGAGGCGCACCTGCACGCCTTCTCGACGCTGATGACGGGGCCGGACGGGGCGACGCGCGAACTTCACCTGCGCACCTCGCCGGAGTTCGCCTGCAAGAGCCTGCTGGCGATGGGCGAGCGGCGGATCTTCGAACTGGCCAAGGTCTGGCGCAACCGAGAGCGCGGCTCTTTGCACCATCCCGAGTTCACCATGCTGGAGTGGTATCGGGTGGAGGAGCCCTATGAGGAGCTGATGGACGATTGCGCCGTGCTGCTCAGCCTGGCGGCGCTCACCACCGGGTGCGAGAGCTTCGAGTGGCGCGACAAGTCGATGGATCCGTTCGCCGAGCCGGAGCGTCTGACCGTGGCCGAGGCCTTCGCCGGCCGGGCGGGGATCGACCTGCTGGCGAGCGTTGCGCCGGACGGCGCGACGGACCGCGACGCCCTGGCGGAGTCTGCGAGGAACGCGGGGATTCGGGTGGCGCAGGACGACACCTGGGCCGACGTCTTCTCGCGCATCATCGTCGAGCGCGTGGAGCCGACGCTCGGGATCGGGCGCGCAACGATCCTCTGCGAGTATCCGGCCCCCGAGGCGGCCCTGGCGCGACCCGCCGCACACGATCCGCGCGTGGCCGAGCGCTTCGAGCTTTATGCCTGCGGCGTGGAGCTGGCGAACGCGTTTGGCGAACTAACAGATCCCGCCGAACAGCGCCGGCGCTTCGAGTCCGAGATGGCTGAGATGCGCCGTGTCTACGGGACCGCTTATCCGATCGACGAGGCCTTCCTCGAGGCCTTGGCGCACATGCCGCCGGCGAGCGGCGCGGCCCTGGGCTTCGATCGCCTGGCCCTCCTGGCGACCGGCGCGAGCCGGATCGAGGACGTGATGTGGTCGACCGTGGCCGAGACGCGGTGAGCGGCGACGGTTGCAGTCTCGCCGCCCGCGAGGCAGACGCGCGGCCAATGAGCGAGACGGTCACCCTGACGAGCCCCGCGGCCATGGCGCGCGCGGGCCTGGTCGCGCCCGAGCGGCTGGCGGACCTGGAGGCAGTCGCAGCCCGCTACGCGGTGGCTGTCACCCCCACTTCTGCCGACCTGATTGACCCGTCCGATCCTGGCGATCCGATCGGCCTGCAGTTTCTGCCGCACGCGGCGGAACTGCTGACCGCGGCGGACGAGGTCGCCGATCCGATCGGCGATCTCGCCAAGAGCCCGGTCGAGGGGATCGTCCATCGCTATCCCGATCGGGTGCTGCTGACGCCGACCCTGGTCTGCGCCACCTACTGCCGCTTCTGTTTTCGCCGCGAGCGCGTGGGGCCGGGGAGGGGCGGGAGCCTGACGGCGGCGCAGCTGGACGCGGCCCTGGCCTATATCGCCGAGCGAACCGAAATCTGGGAGGTGATCCTCACCGGCGGCGATCCGCTCGTGCTGTCAGCGCGTCGGCTCTCCGCCCTTATGAGCCGGCTGGGCAAGATCGATCACGTGAAGGTCGTGCGGATCCACACCCGGGTTCCAGCGGTCGCGCCGGAGCGGATCACGCCCGCGCTGATCTCAGCCCTGCGCCGCAGCGGCAAGGCCGTCTATGTCGGCCTCCACGCCAATCATCCGCGCGAGCTGACGCCTGAAGTCCGCGCCGCCTGCGCCCGCATGATCGACGCGGGGATCCCCATGCTCAGCCAGAGCGTCCTGCTGCGTGGCGTGAACGACGATCCGCAGGTGCTGGCCGAGCTGATGCGCGCCTTCGTCGAGACCCGAATCCGCCCTTACTACCTCCACCATGGCGATGCGGCGCCAGGCACCTCTCACCTGCGGCTGGGCCTCGCCGAGGGGCAGGCCCTGGTTCGCAGCCTCCGCGGTCGGATCTCCGGCCTCGCCCAACCGACCTTCGTCCTCGATATCCCCGGCGGACACGGCAAGGTCCCGGTAGGCCCCGGGTACCTGTCCGAAGACAGACGCCGGGTCGAAGATCCCTGGGGCGAGCCGCACGACCTGGACGGGTGAGGGCGGTTCGGCGCTAAACTCCCGCAAAACGAGAACGATAGGGAGAGCGCAATGAGCCTGGCCGAACGGCTGGCGAAAGCGACCGAGGACCTGGACTGCGCGAAACGTGATCTGGACGCCCACGGCTATTGCGTCATCCCGGGCGTGCTTTCGCGCGCAGAGATCGCCGCCCTGAAGGCGCGCCTGGTCGAGCAGGCCGAGGGGGAGAGGGCGCGGGGCGTCTCGTTCCATGCCGGCGGTCCGAGCCGGCCCAACCAGCGCGTCTGGATGCTGCTCAACAAGGGCAGGGTGTTCCGCGACCTGATGCTGCATCCGATTGTCGAAGCGATGATGGGCCACCTGCTGGGCCAGGATTTCCTCGTGTCGAGCTTCACCGCCAACATCGCCCATCCCGGCGGCGAACCGATGGTCCTGCACACCGACCAGGGCTACGTTGGCTTCTGGACGCCCAAGCCGGTGGTGGCGAACATCGCCTGGATGCTGGACGACTTCACAGACGCCAACGGCGCAACGCGGCTCGTTCCGGGCAGCCACCTCGATTCATCTGCGACGCCAAGGTCCTCGTCCTACGTCCCCGACCAGCCGGCCAACATGCCTACCCAGGAGGACACCATTGCCGCCGAGGGGCCGGCGGGCTCGGTCCTCTGTTTCGATGGGCGACTGTGGCATGGCACTGGAGCCAATCTGACAGACCGGCCTCGTCATGCCCTGCTCAGCTACCACTGCCGGCCATTCGTGCGGCAGCAGGAGAACTTCACCCTGGGACTGGATCCGGCGATCCGTGATGCTGAGCGGCCGGCGTTGCTCAACCGGCTTGGCTTCGCCACCTGGGCCGGGCTTGGACGGGTGGAGAGTCCCAGGCCGACGACCCCGCTCTTCGTGAGTTCCGGCGCCGTCGGTGAACTCCGCGCTGACGGATTGCCCATAAGTCCCGCTTAGTTCTTTTCTTTTCCCGTCATCGCCGGGCGTCAGTCCCGGCGACCCATGGATCGCCCCTGGCGAGGTCTCCCCGTGGCCACGCCGGCGCGGCCATTGCGGGCGTCGCGCCCTCCGATGGGTCGCCGGGACTGACGCCCGGCGATGACGAGCTTTAAGGGTTGAGGCTTTCAGGGGCGTTTTTCAGGGGCTAAACCCGCCCCGGCTCGACCAGGATCTTCACGTGGTCTTCGGGCGAGCCGAGCGCCTTGAAGGCGTCGGCGACGCCGGAGAGGCCAACCTTGCCGGTGAGGATGGGAGAGGGGTCGATACGGCCCTCGGCTAAGTCGCCCAGCGTCGCGGCGAACTCTTCGGGCGTGTAACCGAGGACGAACTCCAGGCTTAGTTCCTTGGTGACCGCCAGGGACGGCTCGATGCGGTCGGTCTCCATGCACACCCCGGCGACCACCACCTTGGCGCCGGGCGGGCAGCCCTCGACGACGCTTTCCAGGACGCCCGGCGCGCCGACGCACTCGAACACCACCGGACGCGCCCACGCCTTGCCGGCCATGCGCGCGGTCCGGACGGTTGTGCTCGTCGCCGGAACGCCGAAGTCAGACCAGCGGGCGTTCGGCGACTCTTCCGCAGGATCGATGACCACGTCGGCGCCCATCGCCTCGGCCGCCTTGCGGCGACGCGGCGAGTAGTCGGCGGCGACAATCGGGCCGTGTCCGCGCGCCTTGAGGCTGGCGATCACCGCCAGCCCCACCGGACCGCAACCGATGACAAGGGCGACGCTGTCCTTGTCCATCTGCGCCTTGGCCACCGCGTGCGCTCCGACGGCGAAAGGCTCGGTGGTGGCGGCGTGCTCGCTGGGAAGGCCATTGGGCACCTCCAGCAACATGAGGTCGGTGAGGACCATCCGCTCGGCGAAGCCGCCGGGGTGCACGGGGGAGTAGCCGACGGTGTGCGGGCCCTGGGAATCGAAGGCGACCGGGACCGAGACGGCCCGCGTTCCCGGCTTCAACCGCTTGGTCATGCCCGGCCCATAGTCGAGCACCTCGACGCAGAACTCGTGCCCGAAGACGATGTCGGGGGTGTCCTCCGGCCGTCCGATCTCGACCCGCTCGCCATCGGCCCGCCGGGCGAGGCCCATCAGGTGCTCGAAATGATGCAGGGCGTGGAGGTCCGAGCCGCAGATCCCGCAGCAGAGGGATTTCACCAGGACCTGGCCGGGTTCTGGGATGGGCTCGGCGATCTCGTCGCAGACCAGGGCGCCAGCCCGTCGGATCGCAGCGCGCATGGCTTCAGACCCTCGTCAGCTCCAGACCCGCAAGCTCGCCCGCCGCGCGCCAGTCCTCGAGGATCTGGGCGAACCGGATCGGGCCGCCGCCGAAGAAGCCGTTGCGGACCGCCAGCGGCGAGGGCTTGCCCTCGTTGTTATAGTAGCCCGGCGTGCACTCCTCCTGGAACTTCGCGCGCAGGATCGCCGAATCCAGGACGGTCTGGACCCAGCCCGCCTCTGCCTCAGCTGTCGCTTCCACCCGCGTCGCCTGCCGTTCGCGCGCCTCGGCGATGATGTAGGCCGCGTGGCGACTCTGCTCGTCGAGCATGTGGGGATAGTTGGCGGTGAAGCCCGACTGCGTGTTGGAGATGAGGAAGCAGTTGGGGAAGCCGTGCACGTGCATGCCGTGCAGGGTCGCCGCCCCCTCCGCCCACTTCCCGGACAACGTCACGCCGTCTCGGCCGGTGACGTCGTAGCCGGCGCGGCGGGTGTAGCCGGTGCCGACCTCGAAGCCCGTGGCGTAGATCAGGCAGTCGATCTCGTACTCGACGCCGTCGACGACCACGCCCGTCTCCGTGATCCGCTCGACGCCCTGTCCCTGCGTATCGATCAACTTCACACTCGGGCGGTTAAAGGCGGCGAGGTACTCGTCGTGGAAGCAGGGGCGCTTGCAGAACTGGTTGTACCAGGGCTTGAGCGCTTCGGCGGTGGCCGGGTCCTCGACCACTGAGTCAACGCGGGCGCGGATCTGCTCCATCTTCTTGAAGTCGGCGATCTGCAGCAGCTCCAGCGGATCCATGTTGGCGCCGGCTTCGCCCGCATTGGCCTTGGCTCGCGAGACCATCAGCAGGTTGCGGATGATGTCGGTCCAGCCGTCGGCCACCAGGTCCTCGTCGGCGTGTCCGCCACTGACCAGGGTATTGAAGTTGTCCATTCGTGCCTTCTGCCAGCCTGGCTCCAGGCTCGCGGCCCACGCGGGATCCGTGGGGCGGTTGGCGCGGACGTCGATCGACGAGGGCGTCCGCTGGAAGACGTAGAGCTGGGCGGCCCACTCGCCCAGATGCGGCACGCACTGCACCGCAGTTGCGCCGGTGCCGATGATGGCAACGCGCTTGTCCTTGAGCTTGGTCAGGCCGCCTGAGGAGTCGCCGCCGGTGTAGTCGTAGTCCCAACGGCTGGTGTGGAAGGAGTGGCGCTTGAAGCTCTCGACGCCGGGAATTCCGGGAAGCTTTGGCCGGTGCAGCGGGCCATTGGCCATGACCACGAACCGCGCCTTCATCGCGTCCCCGCGGTTGGTGCGGATCGTCCAGCGTCCGGCCGCCTCGTCCCACTCCAGGGCGGTGACCTCGGTCTGCAGGCAGGCGTTGCGATAGAGGTCGAATCTCTCGGCGATCGCCCGGCTGTGCGCCAGGATCTCCGGCGCCCGGGAGTACTTCTCCACGGGCATGTAGCCGACCTCTTCGAGCAAGGGCAGGTAGACGTAGCTTTCGATGTCGCAGGCCGCGCCCGGATAGCGGTTCCAGTACCAGGTGCCGCCGAAGTCGCCGCCCTTCTCGATGACCCGCAGGTCCTCAACGCCGGCCTCACGCAGCCGCGCCGCCGCCAGCAGGCCGCCGAACCCGCCGCCGATCACCACGACCTCGACCTCGTCGGTCAGCGGCTCGCGGGTGAAGCCGGGGGCGACGTACGGATCGTCGAGATAACGGGCGAAATCGCCCTTGATCTCGCGGTACTGCTCGTTGCCGTCAGCGCGCAGGCGCCGGTCGCGTTCCGCCCGGTACTTCGCCTTCAGAGCCGCCGGATTGAAGCCCAGCTCCATCCCGGAAGCACTGCTGTTCGGCTGCGCGCCATCGCCCATACGAGCCCTCCTCCTGCGTCCTACCGCCTCGTTCCTGCAGAGGCCAACGTAAGGGAAGTCGAGAGCCGCGGACCGCTGTCACAGCTGGCCTGCGGAGGCGCGCGAAGGACAGGCGCATTATGGTTGGGAACATGCGCCAGGCCCTGCACACCCTCACGATCCAGACCCGCAACCGGGGGTTGCTGGAGATAACTCGGCCGATCGCGGAGTGGGTCTCGAGCACAGGGATCGGCGCTGGCCTGCTCACCGCGTTCTGCCGGCACACCTCGGCTTCTCTGTTGATCCAGGAGAACGCCGATCCCGACGTTCGCCGGGATATCGAGGCTTTCTTCGAGCGCATCGCGCCGGAGGAGCGGGACAGGTACGTCCACGAGGACGAGGGGCCGGACGACATGCCGGCGCACCTTCGGACCGCGCTGACCAATGTCCAGCTGACGATCCCTGTGTCAGCGGGACGGATGGCGCTCGGAACGTGGCAGGGGATCTACCTTTTCGAGCACCGCCGTGCGCCGCATCGGCGCGAAGTCGTCCTCCACCTGATCGGGGAGTGACGCGTGCTACGATCAATCGACGCGATTGATCGGAATAACGAGAACAACTCATTGGAATGATGGATAGCAGCCGCCGCATCCTGACGGCATGGCAATCCTGGAGATTTCAGAACCGCCGACGCGCCTCGCGCATCGGGCCGCCAGCATCGCCCCTGGCGTGCTCCTGTGCCTGGCGCTCACCGGCGCCGCGATCGCCCTGCAGGGCGTAGAGGCGCGGATCTTCGGCCGCGCCTGGCTGGAAGCGCTGGTGCTCGCCATCCTGCTGGGCGCTGCGGTCAGGACGGCATGGACTCCGGGCGCGCGGTGGCGCGGTGGCATCCATTTCTCCGGGAAGTTTATCCTCGAGGTCGCGGTCGTCCTGCTGGGCGCTGGCGTCGATGTCCACAGCATTTCCGCGGCCGGTGGCCCGCTCCTCGCGGGCATCGCCGCCTTGGTCGTCCTGGCGATCGGCGGCAGCTACGGCCTGGGCCGGCTGTTCGGTCTTCCGCGGCGCATGGCGGTCCTGATCGCCTGCGGTAACTCCATCTGCGGGAACTCCGCCATCGCGGCTGTGGCCCCGGTGATCGGCGCCGAAAGCGAGGATGTCGCCGCAGCCATTTCCTTCACGGCCGTCCTGGGCGTCGCAGTGGTGCTGGGTCTGCCGATCCTGGGCGCTGGCCTGTCTCTCAGTGCTCGGGGATACGGCATCATGGCCGGCCTGACGGTCTACGCCGTTCCACAGGTGCTCGCGGCCGCCGCCCCACTCGGCGCCTTGGCAGTCCAGGTCGGCACGCTGGTGAAACTCGTGCGCGTGCTGAT
>JAFANN010000054.1 GCA_019232665.1 Caulobacteraceae bacterium
ATCAGCACCAATCTCGAGCGGATCGGCGACCTTGCCAAGAACATCGCCAAGCGCGCCCTTCTGATCGTGGATTCGGAGCCGCTCACGCCTCTCACCGGCTCGATCGAACGCATGGGCGATCTGGTCGTCACACGCCTGAAGAACGTCCTCGACGCGCTCGCCTCGCGCGAAGTCGACCAGGCTATCTCCGTGTGGATGAACGACCATGAGGTCGACGAACTCTACGAAGCGATCTTCCGCGAACTCCTCACCTACATGATGGGCGATCCGCGCACGATCACGGCCTGCGCCCACCTTCTCTTCGTCGCGAAGAACCTCGAACGGATCGGCGACCACGCCACGAACATTGCCGAGGTCCTCCACTACGAGATCACGGGCCAGGAGCTCACCGAAGACCGTCCGAAGTCCGACTCCCCCTGACGAGCCCGAACACCCCATGACGGTCGAAGCCCCCGCCGCGATAAAGCCCTATGTCCTCGTCGTGGAGGACGAGGAGTCGCTGGCGACCCTGCTGCAATACAACCTCGACAAGGAGGGCTACCGCGTCTCGGTCGCCTCCGACGGAGAGGAAGCCCTGCTGCTGATCGACGAGAAGCAGCCGGACATCATCATCCTCGACTGGATGCTGCCGACGGTGTCAGGCATCGAGGTATGCCGCAGGCTCCGCCAACGGGCGGAGACCCGCAATATCCCCATCATCCTGGTCACCGCGCGAGGCGAGGAAGGCGACCGCATCCGGGGGCTCGACACCGGGGCGGACGACTATGTGGTCAAGCCGTTCTCGATGACTGAGCTCTGTGCGCGCCTGAGGGCTGTGCTCCGCCGGATCCGTCCGGGCCTTGCCGAGGACTGCGTCAGCCACGGCGACATCACCATCGATCGCGTGGCCCATCGGGTGCGCCGCGCCGGCGCAGAGGTCCATCTGGGCCCCACGGAGTTTCGTCTCCTCGACTATTTCATGCAGCACCCTGGACGCGTGTTCTCGCGCGAGCAGCTCCTCGACGCCGTGTGGGGGTCCGACGTCTATGTCGAGACACGCACGGTGGACGTGCACATCGGGCGCCTGCGCCGCGCCCTCAACGGCGGAGCCGACAACGATCCGATCCGCACTGTGCGATCGGCCGGCTACGCGCTGGACGTCTGACGCAGCGACATCCGCAAGCGGGGGGCCCGATCGTAAGCCTCGGGCGCTTGACGTTCCGTCGCGGTGGGCGTGCAAGGGCGGCCTATGGACGCCGCTTCAGATCCGGTCGCGCTTGCCGACCTATTCCCCCGCGCCTCCCGGGCCGAATGGCTGGCCCTGGTGGAGAAGACGCTCAAAGGAGCCAGCGCGGAGACGCTCGAGACCCGCACGGCGGATGGCCTCACGCTGAAGCCCCTCTACACGGCCCAGGATGCGCCGGTGACCGAGCCGGTGGCGCGCGAGGGACCGGGATGGGACATCCGCGCCGCAATCGCCGCCGGCCCTGACGCTAACGCCAACGCGCTCGAGGCGCTGGCGGGCGGGGCGACGTCGCTCCTGGTAGACGCGCGGGACGGAGGCGAAGCGCTGACGCGGACGCTGGAAGGCGTGGTGAGCGAAGTGGCGCTCGTGGCGCTCGACTCGGGCGCCGCCAGCCTGGACGCCGCGCGCGCCCTGAACGCAGTCGCCAAGGCCTCGCCCGGCGCGCGCCTGGCGTTCCATCTCGATCCGATCTCAGCCTTCGCCGAGACCGGCGGGGCAAACCCTTCGATCGAGGCGCAGGTCGGCGCTGGAGCCGGATTCGCCGCACAGCTTGCCGAGACCTATCCGAAGGCCAGCCTCTTTCTTGCGAGCGGAAGCGTGGCGCACGAAGCGGGAGGGACCGCTGCGTCCGAAATCGCGGTCGCGGCGGCAGCGGCGCTGACCTACGCCAAGGCCCTCACATCCGCCGGCCTCGACATGTCGCAGGCCTGGAGGAGGATCGTCCTTGGACTGAGCGTGGAGGGCGAGCCGATCGTCGGCGTCGCCAAGCTTCGCGCCGCGCGTCGGGTGTGGAGTCGCGTCGCTGCCGCCTGCGGCGCCTCGGCGCCGGCGCATATCGAGGCGCGTTCATCCAGGCGCATGCTCGCCCGCACCGACCACTGGACCAACCTTGTCCGCCTTACCTGCGCCGGCTTCGCCAGTGCGCTGGGCGGCGCCGACGCCATCGTCCTTGGCGCCTTCGATGCGCCGCTGAGCCGGGCGCCGGAGCTTCTCGCCCGCCGGCAGGCGCGCAACATCCAGCTCATCCTGATGGAGGAGGCGAAGCTGGGGGCCGCGAGCGATCCGGCGGCCGGATGCTGGGCGCTGGAAGCCCAGACCGACGCCCTTGCACGCGCCGCATGGGCGCGGTTCGCCGATATCGAGCGCCAGGGCGGCCTCATCCCTGCCCTCACCTCGGGCTTCATCGCCAAGGATGTCGCCGCTTCGTGTGCGGACCTGAAGGCGGCCATAGAGGGGAAGCGTCGGCGAATCGTTGGCGTCACGGACTTCCGCCCAACCGAGCCTGCGCCGGACGAACAAGTTCGCGTCGACGACGTCAGGGGTAAGTCGCCGGTGGACCCCGTCAGCCGCTGCCCTGCCCTTGCGCCCATCCGTCTCGAGGACCTCGCCGCATGAGCGCCTTCCCCGACTTCGCCACCCTGCCGTTCGACGCCGACCAGACTGGCGGCGCCTCGCCCACATCGCCGCCTTTCGACTTCGTCGACGGCTGGCCAGGACTCGCGCCCTTCGTGCGGGGTCCCTACCCGACGATGTACGCCACGAACCCGTGGACGATCCGCCAGTACGCGGGCTTCTCGACGGCCGAGGACTCCAACGCCTTTTACCGGCGCAATCTCGCCGCCGGTCAGGTGGGCCTGTCGGTCGCCTTCGACCTGGCGACACACCGCGGTTACGATTCCGACCATCCTAGGGTGCGCGGCGACGTCGGCATGGCCGGCGTGGCGATCGACTCGATACTCGACATGCGCACGCTGTTCTCGGGGATTCCGCTCGACAAGATGAGCGTATCGATGACGATGAACGGCGCCGTCCTGCCGATCCTCGCCCTCTACATCGTCGCGGCGGAAGAACAGGGCGTCCCGCACAAGGCGCTCTCCGGAACGATCCAGAACGACATCCTCAAAGAATTCATGGTGCGGAATACGTATATTTATCCGCCCCAGCCCTCGATGCGGATCATCTCCGATATCTTCGCCTATACGGCGAAGGAGATGCCGCGCTTCAACAGCATCTCGATCAGCGGTTATCACATGCAGGAGGCCGGCGCCTCGCTGGACCTCGAGCTCGCCTACACACTCGCCGATGGCCTGGAATACGTGAAGGCCGGGGTCGAGGCGGGCATGGACGTCGATGTGTTCGCTCCGCGTCTCTCCTTCTTCTGGTGCGCGGGCATGGACTACTTCGGCGAGGTGGCGAAGCAGCGCGCGGCTCGCCTGCTCTGGGCGCGACTGATGCGCGAGCGCTTCGACCCCAAGGATTCCCGGTCGCTCTCGCTTCGGGCGCATACCCAGACCAGCGGCTGGAGCCTGGCGGCGCAGGACGTCTTCAACAACGTCGCCCGCACGACGATCGAGGCCATGGCGGCGGTGGGCGGGCAGACCCAGAGCCTGCACACCAACTCCCTCGACGAAGCCCTGGCTCTGCCGACCGATTTCTCGGCGCGTATCGCCCGCAACACCCAGCTCTTCCTGCAGGCCGAGAGCGGCCTCACGCGCGTGATCGATCTGTGGGGCGGCTCAGCCTACGTGGAGCGCAAGACCTACGACCTCGCCGCCCAGGCGCTGGCTCACATCGGCGAGGTCGACGCGGCAGGCGGTATGGCGCGCGCCATCGCGGCGGGCTTGCCCAAGCGCCGTATCGAGGAAGCCGCGGCGCGGACGCAGGGCGCGATCGACTCCGGAGCTCAGATCATTGTTGGCGTGAACCGCTTCCAGCCGACCCAGGAAGAGGAGATTCCGATCCTCGCCGTGGACAATTCGGCGGTGCTGGCCAACCAGCTCAGGAAGCTCGAGATCCTGAAGGCGGAGCGCGACCCCCAGGTGGTGTCGGCGGCCCTGGCGGACCTGGAGGCGGGGGCGAGGTCGAACGCGAACCTGCTCGAGCTCTCCGTCGCCGCCGCGCGCGCGAAGGCGACGGTCGGCGAGATCAGCCTGGCCCTCGAAGGCGTCTTCGGACGCCATCAGGCGCGGCCGGAGGTCGTCCGGGGCGTCTATTCGGCGGCCGTGGGATCGGGTCCGAAGATCACGCAGGCCAAGGCGATGATCGCCGATTTCAAGCTCGCCGACGGACGAGCGCCCTCGATCCTCGTCGCCAAGATGGGCCAGGACGGCCACGATCGCGGTCAAAAGGTGATCGCCACGGGCTTCGACGACCTCGGTTTTTCGGTCGAGGTCGGGCCGCTGTTCGCCACGCCGGAGGAGACCGCCAAGGCTGCGGTGGACCAGGGCGTCCACGTCATCGGCGCCAGCTCCCTGGCGGCGGGCCACTTGACCCTGATCCCCGAGCTGAAGGCGGAACTGGAGAAACTGGGCCGAAGCGACATCATGGTGGTCGTAGGCGGTGTGATCCCCCGACAGGATTTCGACGCCCTCTACGCCGCTGGCGCGCGACTGATCTTCCCCCCCGGCACCGCCGTCGCCGATGCGGCGCTCGCCATCCTGGAGGCGCTCAACGCCGATCTCGGATACGCGCAGTCAGACGCGGCGGCGTAGCCAAGATTATCTCCATTCGGACGATTCCGCCGAATAGAGGCTCGTTTAGTGCGTCGACAGACGCTTTGCCTGGTCGATCCAATCACTGCGGATGGCGCGCCCACGGAGGTTCATTTCCTGGTCGAAGGCCGCAAGTTGGTCCGCCGTCCATGAGGCAAGTTGGGCGAACCGCGTGACCCCGTGTGCCAGAAGGCCGGCCGCGATGCGGGGCCCGACTCCGTTCAGGCGAGTGAAGTCGTCGGCGGCGTCTTCCGCTTCCGGTCCAGGCGCCACGATGGGATAGCCGGCAGAGCCGGGCTTCTCCGACGTCTCGGCCGGAATCTCGGCTTCGTGCGTCGCCGTGCGAGCTTCCGTAGGCGTCTCCGGATCGAGGACGACGCGCGCCAATCCGGCTGCGTCGGCGTTCTCGAACGTCTCAGGCGCCTCCGCGTAGAGCGCGTCCGCCTCGAGCAGCTCGGGGGCGCTCTTCTTTGGCTTCGCTGCACGGATAGCAATCGGGGTCGTGGCGGGAGTCGCTTCCGCCATTTCGTAGATGGCCGCCGACTCGCGGGCGGCTTCCAGGTCTGCGGTTCGCGCGAGCTTGTTCAGCCACCACCAGGTCACCCCTGCCGTGGCCGCTGCGCCGAACAGGATCCAGAACGGGCTGACCAGCCCAAGGGGCACGGTCAGGGCGCGCTCCGCCTCGCGCCTGAACTCAGCCGGATCATAAACATCGCTCGTCCAACGCACTTCGGGTCCTCCGCCGATAGGCCGATGCTGCGGTGCAACATTTACACGACTCGGCCTTCCCGATCAATTCACGTCCGCCCGTCGGAGCGGTTCCAGCTTGAGAGGACCGCAGGCGTGATCGAAGATAGCGGCTCACGCCGACTCACGGACCTCGATCGCTCTGCCAGGCTCGCCAAGGGTCGAGACGATCCAACGGCCCGCCTCGCGCGCAGTTTCCGCCAGACCGATCGGCGGATTGACCACAATCATCGCGCATCCGTTCATTCGCATCGGGTCCGCTAATGCACGAAGCCGGAGCTCCGCCACCAACACCGGGCGGTCTCCCGCTGCGTCTTCCAGATCCGAGGCGAGGGCGTCGAAGCTGGCAAGGTCCTTGAGCGGCGCCCAGACCGCGACAATCGCGGACCCGTTGCGCGAAAGAATTCTGCCCAGGGCTTCGACCGCGCGTGCGCCGTCGTCGCCGGCCTCGAACGGCGGGTCGATCAGGACGAGCAGAGGCGCAGGAGCAGGCGCCGCGCGACGGGTCGCGGTAGCCCAGCCGTCGCCGGCGACAATCTCGAGACGCCGGTAGGACGCGAGCGCGCGGCGAAGTTCGCTCGCCGCCGCCGGATTCATTTCGCAGGCCAGCCCACGATCTCCGCCGCGTAGGGCGTCGCCGACCAGCCACGGCGAGCCCGGATAGAACCGGAGCGGTCGGCCGTGGTTGAGGCGCTCAATCGCCTGCCGAAGCGGCCGCAACGCGGCTGGGACGTCGCGCGCGGACATCAATTGGACGGCTGCAGCGCCTTCGCCCGTTCGCCGCGCTTCCTCGCCTTCGAGGTCGTAGACTCCTTCCCCCGCATGACTGTCGATCACGTTGAACGGCTGTGCTGAGCGCCGGAAGTCCGCCAGCAGCGCCACGAGCAGGGCGTGCTTGAACAGATCTGCGAAGTTCCCTGCGTGGAAGGCGTGCTGATAGTTCATGGACCACCATCCGAAGGACCTCCGCCGCGTCAAGATCAAGCCCCGTGTCGACGTGGGGAACGGCGCCCGGCCGCATCGCGTTGGGCTGCGTCATGGCCCGGGATGTCTTCGAGGAAGCTGCGCTCGCTCACGGGCTGACCTACATTCACGATTATGATCCGGGCTTCAGCCGCGTCGCGACGCCGAGCGGGCCCGTCATTCAGGACGCGAGGCATCGGGAGGTTCGCGATCCCGAGACGCTAGAACGGATCCGCGGGCTCGCCATTCCGCCGGCGTGGACCAATGTCTGGATCTGCAGCGATCCGAAGGGGCATATCCAGGCGGTCGGCCGGGATGCGCGCGGACGCAAGCAGTACCGCTACCACCCGGGCTGGCGCGCCTGCCGCGACGAGTCGAAGTACGATCGCCTGCTGGCGTTCGGCAAGGCCCTCCCCCGCCTTCGCGAGCACGTTGAGCGCGATCTCGCCAGACGAGGTCTCCCCCGCGAGAAGGTCCTCGCCGCCGTCGTGCGCCTGCTCGAGACGACCCTCATCCGCGTCGGCAACGACGAATACGCCAAGGCCAACAAGAGCTTTGGCCTCACGACCCTGCGCAAACGGCACGTCACTCTCACGGGCGCCGGCGCGGTCTTCGAATTCCGCGGCAAGAGCGGGATCGCGCACAAATCGGGGTTTCACGACGCGCGCTTGGCCCGCGTCCTGCGCGGCTGCGAGTCCCTGCCCGGCCAGCGACTGTTCCAGTACGTCGACGACGAGGGCGGACGGCACGCTATCGGCAGCCAGGACGTGAACGCATACCTCCGAGAGGCGACGGGCGAGGACTTCACGGCGAAGACATTCCGCACCTGGATGGGCACGCTGCTGGCGGCGCGCGCCCTTGCGATGCAGCCGAGGCCTCAGACCAAGACCGAGGCGAAGACGGCCATCGTGACGGCGGTGAAGGCGGTCTCAGGCATGCTCCGCAATACGCCGGCCGTCTGCCGCGCGTGCTACATCCATCCTCTCGTGCTGGAAGCGTATGAGGCGGGGGTGCTATCGCCTGCGCTAGCGGGGGAGCCAGACAAGGCCGAGAGGGCGCTTCTCCGCCTCCTGCGTAAAGGCGTCCCGCGACACAACGAGTCCTGAGTCCTAATAGTTGTGCGTGAACCGCACGCTCAAGTTGGACGTGCCAACTGCGCTCACCTGGGAAAGAAGCTGAAGACTCTTCCGCAGGGCGATCTCGATCTGGGTCGCCGTATATCCACGGGCATCGGTGGTGATCTCGAGATAGATGTTCTTGGTCACGTACTTGCCGGCGCCGACTCCCGCGGCGCGGCCGGTTGTCTTGTCCGCAGCGTAGAAGCTCAGGCGATCGAGGTGAGCCAGCTTCTGGAGGCGTCCCAGCGGCCCTCCTCCGCCCCCTCGCAGCGTATTGATCGAGGCCGCCAGCTCGATGGCCTGGGCCGGCGAGATATTGGCCGCAGAGGTTCCGAACAACAGACGGGCAAGCACCTCCTCTGAGGGAAGCGCGGGGGTTGAACTGAACGTGATTAGCGGTTGCGCCGCGGTTCCCGCGATCGAGACGTTGGCCGTCACCCCCTCCACATCACTCGACGCGACAATGTCCAGCGACGGATCCGGTGGATCGGAGCCGTTAAGGTGGATCAACCCGCGCGTGAGGGTCAGTCGACGGCCGGCGAAATCGAAGTTGCCGCGCACGGCGGTGATGTCCCCCACCACAACGGGATGGCGGATGTCGCCCCTGATATTCAGCGCCGCGGCCCATTCGGCGGAGAGCCCCATTCCGCGGACGAGCAGGTGGTTCGAGCTTGCGATCGCCACATCGAGCTTCCAGCGGCTCGGCGGCCCGGCTGGAGACGACTCCGCGTCGCTCGGCGAAATCGGGGCGCCGGGAGGCTCGTACTTGCGTCGTACGCCGGTCAGTTCTGGAACATCCTCCGCGCCCGGACGGCCGAGCTGATAGCTGGCGTCATCCAGGGTGAGCTTGCCGGAGATGAGCGCCCCGGCCTTGCGCGTGTTGGTCGCGGTGAGCTCGCCCGAAGCGGTCACGGACACCTGGTCGCTGCGCGCAAGACGGGCGCGCGATAGCGAGAGCTTGAGGTCGATCGGATAGCCGTTCGCGCCAGACAGATCGACGAAACCGGACACCCCGATCGTTCCACTCCCGGCGCGGCCAGTGAGGCGCGCGATCTGCAGTCGCGCGCCTTCGAACCGGCCGTCGAGATTGATGTCGTCGATCGTCGTACCGACGCTGGCGCTGGAGTACTTCAGCCCCTGCCCCTTCACCAGGCCGACGACGGTCGGCTGATCCACGGTCCCTGAGACGTCCGCCCCCACCCACAGCGAACCGCCAAGACTCTGTCCTGGAAAACCCGCAAGGCTCCAGAGCGCCTCGGCGGGACCGTTCCATCGGATGCCGCCGTGGAGCGGCGCCGTCTGGATCCGCCGTACGAAATCGCCTTCGGACCTGAATGGCCCCAAAGAGGCCTGAAATCTTCCGACCACCGCGCCCCCACGTCGCACGACGGCGTGGGCCAGCCCCTCGCGCGCCGTCAGGGACGCGAGAACGGCGATGTCCACGGGCTCCGACTCCTGGGTCAGGCTGGCGCGCGCGAAGTGCGTGATCTGGAGCTGCGCCGACCCGGTCGGCGGCGCGCCATTGGCGAGGTTGAACGAGACATCGCCGTTGGCCGTCCCCGACAGGCCAAGGCGCGGGTCGAACCCGTCCGCGAGGGCCAGGTCCGCCTGCTCCAGACGCGCCGATCCGGCCAGTCCGGTCCGGCTCAACTGCCCGGCCAGGACCAGCCGACCCTTGGGCAGGACGACTGTCGTCGGCGCAAGCCGCCAGCCGCTCTTGTCGTGTCGGATCTCGCTAGCATCCGCGAGCCGCATGGGCACGCCCCCCGCCGAACCGCCGCCCGTGAGCCGCGCCAGTCCGGGGGACAGAGCCGCGTGTCCCTTGAAATCGAACGGGGCGGCGCCGCGCCCTTTGACAGCGAGGTTCGCTTCTCCCGAGCGGTCCCAATGGCCATCCACCTTTGCTTCGGCGAGCGTGATCCCGTTCCAGCGCACGCCGTGGAAGTTCGCCGCTCCGCTCACCGCCGGAAATCCTGTCTTCAGAAGGATGCGCCCATGCGCGTCGCCGGAGGCCACTGTCAGGGGAGGATCGATGGGCAATCGCGCGTTCTTCGCGGCGAGTTGGAGATCGACCGCCTGGACGCCCTGCTGCGCCGAAAGCGTCGCGTCGCCGGACAGGCCGGCTCCCGAGATACGCAGGCGGCCGGAGAATGGTCCTGCCTGCGTCTGGCTCACCTGGCCCGAGACGGCGAGCCCTCTCACGCTCGCGCGCCGGATGTCCGCCTTCGCGAGGTTGCCGATCAGGCCAACATCGGCGTCCAACGCCAGCGGGCCATATGGCGATCGCGCGGCGGCCTGCACGCGCCACTTACTGGCGGCCACGCTGGTCAGCCGCGCATCGAGCGCCGTTATGCCTGCGACCTTGGGATTGGCCGCCAGCAGATGGGCCGACGGCGCCGTGCGTGTGCCGCTGACCGTGAGCTTGAGCGGCCCGTACGCCTGGGAGACCGCGTCGGCGGCGATGGACAACGCGCCCCCAGTCCCGAACTGGGCTTTTGCGTCCAGGAGCCTGAACTTCGGCGCAGTGAGCGTGGCGCCCGAGACCGAAAAAGCGCCGTCGGGCGAGAGCGCAAAGTCGGTAGCGGCGTCCGCCTGGCCGCCGAGTAGGTCGCGCGCCTCCGGAGAGTCGAGGGACAGGCTGCGAGCCCGAACGCGTCCGGCCGCCGACATCCCGCGCGCTCCCAACCGCGCCACGGTCGCTTCCGCCTGGACGTTGAGGACGCCGACTCCCGGCAGCGCCACGCGGTCGGCGCGGGCGTTGATCGCTCCGTTCCACGGGCCGCCTATCGGGGAAGACGCCACGGCTATGCCGGCCTGCAGCCGGCTCGACCGCAGGCTGATGTCCCCCGACACCTTGTCGCGCGCCAGCGCAAAGCGGCCCTGAGCGGAGACGTTCTGCGCAAGCGCGTCGTAGCCATCGGGAAGCCCCGTGATCCGGGTCGCCTGGGCGCGCGCCGATAGCAGGTTCTGGCGTCCCTGGGGTCTGCCCTCGGCGGCGCCATGCACCCCTTGGAGGCTCAGATCTTGGACGGTCAGGCTGGCCGCCGTCACGTCAGCCGCATAGGCCGGCTGGCGCATGTCTCCGGTCAGGACGAGCCCAACGCCGACGTTGCGGCCCGACAGGCCTTTCATGACGCTCTCGGCCGAAGCGATCCGGGCCCCGATCCTGAGACCGATGAAGCGGCTGTGGGCGAGGTCGATTCCGCCGCGGATGCGCGCCGCGAGCGCCGTCGATGAGACGGTCGAGTCGATATCGAATTTCCTGCCGTCGGTGGTGCTGGTGGTCACGGAGAACGTGGCCGGAAGCTTCGCCAATTCCGGCGCACCGGACCCCACGAGAAGCGCCGGCCAGAACCTGCCGCGCGCGCCGAATGTTCCCGATCGGGCGGAGAGGACGGCGTCGAGGAGGGGACGACCGCCAAGATTCGAGGCCGCGCGCCCGTCCCAGACCTTCCAGCCGCCGCGCCCTTGCAGCGTGAAGTCGAACGGTTGGCCCAGCCTCAGGAGTCGTCCGACCGCGCCGCCTGCGGGTGCGTTGAGTCGCGCGGTCATCGCGAGGCGGTCGGCGTCAGGCTCGGCGTCGACGTTCAAGACCAGCGCGTCCCCGCCCGCGTGTCCGGCCGCCGGCCAGTCGCGCGCCTGAAGCGCGAAGATGACCTTGGGACGCAACACCTCGCCGCTCGCCTTGACCCACAGACTCCGCGCCTCACCCGTCAGCGCGGGCGCGAGGTCGAGGTGACGTATGCTCAAGGACCGCAGGATGAGGCTGATCTTCGGCAGGGTGGGCTGGTTTCGCTTCGGCGGTCGGATCCTCAGCTTGGGCGAGCGCAGGACCCTGACCGTCGGCGCCGCGACCTCGTTGACCTCGAGCCGGCCGTCCAGGAGCTCCTTCGGACGCCAGTCCAGGAACACCGACGGGACCTCGACGAAGGTCCCCTTCAGATCGCGCACGGCCAGGCCCTCGAGGCGCATGCGACTCCAGATCGAGCCCTCGATGCGGGTGACCTGGAACCTCATGCCTGTCGGCAGTACGATCCGATCGACGACGTCGACGATGAGGACGTGGCCAGGCACGGTGTCGAGCGCGAGGACGAACAGGAACGGGACGATCAGGATGATCAGCGCGGCCGCCGCCGCAACCACTCGCCACCGACGCCGGCGCACGGGGGTGGGCGCTCCGTCGGCTTGCTCGTTCGGCTCGCGACGTGTCGGTTCCCGCGCCATCAGAAGGCCTGACCGATCGAGATGTAGACTCCCAGCGGGATATCCCCCGGGCGGCGATTCACTGGCGTGGCGACGTCCAGGCGGAACGGACCGAAGCTGGTGAAGTATCGCACGCCGACCCCGGCCCCCATGCGCAGGTCCCTCACCTGTGGCGTGGAGGTGTCATAGGCCTGTCCGGCGTCGAAGAACGCGACCACTCCAAGATCGTTCTTGAAACGGTACCGCGCCTCCCCCGACAGCAGGGTCGAGGACGCTCCCCCGACCACGTGGCCCTGAGTGTCCTCGGGACCGAGGGATTCGTAGGCGTAGCCACGCACCGAGCCGCCGCCGCCCGCATAAAAGCGCTGGGACGGGGCGATCTGCTGCGCGGAGGCGCCGAAGAGCGTCCCCACCTGCACGCGGCCAGCAAGCGTCAACGCCCCGGATACCGGCTCGTAGCCCATCAGATCGACCACGCTTTTGACGTAGGGCTGGAACCCGGAGCCGACCGAGAGCGACGGCGCCGGCTGGACGATGATCTTATAGCCCTTGGTCGGATCGAGCAGGTTATTCGAACGGTCGTAGGTGACCATCAACGGCAGCGACGCCACCTCGTAAAGGCGGCGGTCCGGGACGGCCTGCGGCGTGAAGCTGTCCTCCTGGCTCACCTCGCCAAGGATTCCGACCGACCACGTCAGGCGTTTCTGCCAGATGAGATTCGACTCCCGGGCGAGGGTGAGTCCGAGCTGGGCCGTGCGTGCGTTGTAAGGGTCGATGGTCTCTCGCGAGAACTGGGCGAGGACCTGGAGACTCTCGTCGCGTTGCTCGAAGTCGCTGCGGCGGAATGTGACGCCAACGAGGGACTGCTGCGTGCCGGCGAGCGCGCGAAGCGTCACGGCGCCCTCCGGCGGGAAGAGGTTGCGATCTGTCCAGGCGACCTGGGCCGTGGCTCCCAGTCCCGTGTCGTAGCCGACGGCGCCGCTGATGATCCGCGTCTTGGCCGGCGACCCGTCGACCTTGAGATCCACGACGTCCGTGCCGTCGGGGCCCGGTTTCCCGGTATCCACGTCCGACACCGCCACCGCGCCGTAGACACCGGTCGCGATCAGGGCCTGACGGAGGTCCTCCACCTTGCGGCTGTCATAGAGGTCGCCCGGCGCAAAGCGCGGAAACTCCTGCAGGTGCTTCTCGGGTAACACGGGATGGGGACCCGCCTTCAGGCGACCGAAGCTCGCCCGTTTTCCGGGATCGACCGGAAGGGTGTACGCCGCCGCATGGGTCTCGTCGTCCAGGGCGACGTCCCGGTCGCCGAGCTTGACGAACGGATAGCCCTTCTGCGGCAGGCGCAGGCGCACGCGCGCCTCCCCGGCCTCGATCGCGGAGGCCGCGAGAGGCTCGCCCGCCTTCAGCCCAAGGGCCTGCCGGGCCATGTCCGGCGGACGGGTCGGCGGCCCGGTCACGATGATCTCGCCCAGATGGTAGCGCTGGCCCGGCGTCGCGGCGATGTGGGCGACGACCGGCGCGCCCCCCTCGCCGGCGTCGAGACTGACGTGGACGGAATTGTCGTAATAGCCTTCGGAACGAAGGAGGCGCTCGGCAAGCGCCTGATCCGATCTGGCGCGGGCGCCGATCTGGGCGAGCTCCGCGGTCTTTCCCTGTCCCTGCACGAGGCTTGAGAGCTGATTGAAGCGGCCATGAAGCCCGACGTCATCCAGTCCGGTCACCTCGACCCGATAGCGGACGGAGGCGGCCTGCGGGGAGGGCGCGATCTGCGCCGGGGGAGTCTGGGAGAACTGCTCCAGCGGCTCCAGCGGTCGCAGCAGCTCGGAATCGTTCGAGGGCGCCGGCGCGGACGGGGCCTGGTTCGCGGGCGAGGCTGTCGCGGAAAGTGGGGCTGTGGAGGGGGGCGGATCCGCAAGGGCTGCGGCCGGCGGCGCGACGAGGAGGGCGCACGCGTGGAGCAGGAACGCCTTCAAGAAATCCGCCGCCGCTCCCGCTTCCGAGGGCCGACCCCGCGGACGTCACACACGCCCGTCCGGCGATCCCCCGCACATTTCCCCTCCGCTTCGACCATAGCCCGAGCCCTGGCTTCGAGCCAACGTTCGGGAAGACTTGGAAATCAACCGTCAGATCCCTGACACTGGCGGCGCCGGGATTTCCTCCTCAGCCGCGCGGACGCAGGCGAATGAGGCCTTCCTGAGCCGCCGTCGCGACCAGGCGTCCATCCTGGTTGTAGATGAAGCCGAGGTTCATCCCGCGCGATCCGGACGCGGAAGGACTTCGTTGGGCGTACAGGTGCCACTGGTTGAACAGAGATGGCCGGTGGAACCAGATCGCGTGGTCCAGGCTCGCGCTCTGCAGTCCGGGCGTCTGCCAGCCCCAGCCGTGCGGGCGCATGGAGGTGGACAGGAACGACATGTCCGAGGCGTAGGCGATCACGCACTGGTTGAGCACCGGATCGTCACCCAATGGCTGGGTGGCCCGCATCCAGATGTCCTGGATCGCCGGGCCCTTCACTGGCGAGCCGAACCTCCCGTCGACCGGCCGGATCTCGATCGGCCGCGTCCACTCGCGCTCGCGCGGATCCTCGACCAGTTCGTCCGGGCTCGGAACGGGAGGCATCTCGTCCTGGTGTTCGGCGCCCGGCTCGTCTTCATGGAAGGAGGCGGCGAGGTTGAAAATCTGCTCGCCCTTCTGGATCGCCGTCACCCGCCGGGTGGTGAAGCTGCGGCCGTCGCGCGCGCGATCGACGTCGTAGAGGATCGGCACGCTTGGATCGCCCGGGCGGATGAAATAGCAGTGCAGCGAATGGCAGAGGCGGCCCTGGACCGTCTGGTACGCCGCCAGCAGGGCCTGTCCGATCACCAGGCCGCCGAAGATGCGGGGACCCTGGCTTTGCGGGGCGCGACCGCGGAACAGATTGACCTCGATCGGCTCGAGCGACAGCGTCTCGATCAGGTTTTCCGCCTCGGCCATCCTCGCCCCTCCTCGCAAAGCGCGCGGTCCTAGCCTCACTTGACCGGCGCGGCAAGGCGGGCGCAGGGGCGTGGTGGGAACCGCTCCCGCTCGAGAGATGCCGCCGAATGACCTTTCTGTCCCGTTCTCGCCGGGCCCTCGCAGCCCTCGCCGCCCTGCTCGCCCTTGCGCTTGGCGGGCGCGCGGCGTGGGCCGAACCGGCATTGTGGAAGGTGCAGGGACCGCACGCCACGGTCTGGCTCTTCGGCTCGATCCACGTCCTGAAGCCGGGCGATCCGTGGAAGACGCCGAGGGTCGAGCAGGCGCTCAAGGCCTCCGACGCCCTCTATCTGGAGATCGCCGACGCGGACAACCCCGCCGCCATGCAGCCGCTGATGCTCAAATATGGCCTCGATCCCAACCATCCGCTTTCGACGAAGCTGGACGCGAAGGAACGGGCTTCCCTGGTCTCGGCGCTCGCCTCGCTGGGCCTGAACGAGCCAACATTCGAGATCATGCGCCCGTGGATGGCCGGCCTCACGTTGAGCGTGCTGCCCTTGGTGAAGGCTGGCTACGACCCGGATGCGAGCGTGGAACGCGTCCTCACCGCCTCGGCGCGCGCCCAGGGCAAGCCGGTGCGAGGCTTCGAGACGGCCGAGCAGCAGGTCCTTTATCTCGCCGATCTTCCGCCCGCCCAGGAGGTCGCCTTCCTGGACTCGGCCCTCGACGACGCCGCCAAGGGAACCAAGGAGATCGACGACATGGTCGCCGCCTGGGAGGCCGGCGACACGGTCAAGCTCGCCGCGCTGATGAACGAAGATATGAAGGTGAAGTATCCCGACCTCTACCGCCGCCTGCTCGTCGAGCGGAACGAGCGCTTCGCCAAGCAGGTCGCCGACCTCGCCAACGGTAAGGGCGTCTATTTCGTGGCCGTCGGCGCCGCCCATCTCGCCGGCCCCGACAGCGTGCAGACCATGCTGGCGCCCCTCCACCTCATGGCGGTGCGGCAGTAAACCCGCGCTCTCCTTCCGGAGGACTCGCTCTCCTTCCCCTTCCGGGGAAGGTGGCTGACCGCCGAAGGCGGGCAGACGGATGGGGAAGGCCGCTGCCTGGGCGCCTGCCGGTTGATCATATCCCACATCGGTGGGGCGGCTTTCCCCATCCGTCCCGTCGCTGCGCGCCGGTCCACCTTCCCCGGGAGGGGAAGGAGAGCGAGTGGTGTCACGCCCAGTTGAGTGTGCGTTCCACCGCCTTCTTCCACAGCGCGTAGCGGGCGTCGCGGTCGGACGCGGCCATCGCCGGCTTCCACTCGCGGTCGAGCTTCCAATGGTCGCGAAGCGTCTGCTGATCCGGCCAGAACCCGACGGCCAGACCCGCGGCGTAGGCGGCTCCGAGGCAGGTCGTTTCGGCAACCTTCGGCCGCGCGATCGGCACGTCGAGGACGTCCGCCTGGAACTGCATCAGCAGGTCGTTGGCCGTCATGCCGCCATCCACCTTCAGGGACTCGAGCGGCCGGCCGCCATCGGCCGTCATGGCGTCGACGATCTCGCGCGTCTGCCAGGCGGTGGACTCCAGCGCCGCACGGGCGATGTGCGCGCGGGTCACGAAGCCGGTGAGACCGACGATCACTCCTCTGGCGTCTGATCTCCAGTGTGGAGCGAAGAGGCCCGAGAAAGCCGGTACGATCTGGCATCCGCCGGTGTCCGGCACGCTGGCGGCGAGCGCGACGATGTCCGCTGCGTTCTCGAAAAACCCAAGATTGTCGCGCAGCCACTGCACGAGCGCGCCGGTGACGGCGATCGAGCCCTCGATCGCATAGACCGCCGGCGCGTCGCCGACGCGGTAACCCACGGTGGTCAGCAGGCCGTGCTTGGAAGCGACAGGCTTGTCGCCCGTGTTCACGAGCAGGAAGTTGCCCGTGCCGTAGGTGCACTTGCCCTCCCCTTCGCGGAAGCAGGCCTGGCCGAACAGGGCCGCCTGCTGGTCGCCCAGGGCGCCGGCGACCGGCACGCCTTCCAGCGCGCCCTTCGCGCGGCCGTAGACCTCCGAGGAGGAGCGGATTTCCGGCAGCATCGCGCGCGGCACGCCGATCTGG
Source organism: Caulobacteraceae bacterium (assembly GCA_019232665.1). Lineage (GTDB taxonomy): Bacteria > Pseudomonadota > Alphaproteobacteria > Caulobacterales > Caulobacteraceae > Acaudatibacter. The sequence goes on from JAFANN010000054.1 coordinate 16,798, forward strand.
CTGGTGAGCTCCTCGTCCCAGTCGAGGGTCTCGAGGTTCATCAGCATGGTCCGGCTGGCGTTGGTCACGTCGGTGACGTGATGGCCCGTGAGGTTCCAGATCAGCCAGCTGTCCATCGTCCCGAACAGCAGCTCGCCCCGGCCGGCGGCGGCGGCCAGACCTTCGACGTTGTCCAGAAGCCACCGCGTCTTGGGACCGGAGAAGTAGGTAGCCAGGGGGAGCCCGCAGGCGTCGCGGAAGCGGTCCGGTCCCGTCTCGCCCCCCAGGCGCACGGCGAGTTCGGCGGTGCGCGTGTCCTGCCAGACGATGGCGTTGGCGACGGGTCGGCCCGTTGCGCGCTCCCAGATGACGGTGGTCTCGCGCTGGTTGGTGATCCCAACGGCCGCGAGATCAGAGGCGCGGGCCCCTGCCTTCTCCAGCGCCTCCGCCGTCACCGCCTGGACGTTCGTCCAGATCTCCAAAGCGTCGTGCTCGACCCATCCGGGGCGGGGAAAGATCTGGCGGTGCTCCTTCTGACCGATGGCGACGATCTCGCCGGCCGCGTCGAAGATGATGCAGCGCGAGGACGTGGTCCCCTGGTCGATGGCGGCGACGAAGCGAGCCGGCATGCGCGTCCTTCTCCCCTGAGGCGGATGTCGGCTCCGCCTGAGTAAGTCCCTAGCGTCGCCCTCGATCAGCCGCCAGAGGCGCCCGCGCCCATGAAGCCAAAGGTCAGGTCGCTGACATCGAGCAGGCGCTCGAGCCGCGAGGCCACCACCGGCGCACGCGACGCGTCGAGATCGCCGGCTTCGATCCGCACGCAGTACCGCCCTTGGTCGGGCGCCAGCTCCAGCCGCTGCAGACGCGCGCCCTGGACCTGCAACAGGTCGAGCACGCGCGAGACGGCGGCCGGATCCTCCAGCCGCATCAGGAATACCGAGGCCGGCTCGCTCATCCCCGACCCCACAGATGCTCGACATGCACCCAGTTCACGCCAGCCAGCGCCGCCAGCCGGTCGGCCAGCCGCTCCGCGGCGGAGTCCGGTGAGGCCTCTATCCCCAGCCAGCCCTCGACCTGCTCGCCCACCGGCTTG
>JAFANN010000089.1 GCA_019232665.1 Caulobacteraceae bacterium
GGGCCACGCCCACGGCGCAGCGGTTCGCGAACCACAGCGGCTCGCCCAGTCACCTAGGTCCCGGGTCCTCGCTTCGCCCGGCTACGCCGAGCTCGCTACGGCCCGGGATGACAGATGAAAAAAGGAGATGTGTGAATGGCGTAGCCCCTTCCGGGGAGGGTGGTCGAGCGCAGCGAGACCGGGTGGGGAAGTCTGGATCAACCCGAGCCTCTCGGGCCTTTCCCCAGGGTTCCCCACCCGTCCTCCTCGCCCTGATTGGGCTTCGGACGACACCCTCCCCAGAAGGGGAGGGATCGATTTACTCCGCCGCGGCCCTCGCAGGCGCGGGCGCGGCCGGGTCGCTGCGCCGGTAGTCGACGTCGGCCCAGGTCAGTTTCGACATCTGCTCGCGCCGTGGGCCGAGGTAGCCGAACAGGAAGGCGGCGACCTTCCTCATCTGGATTTCCTCGCTGCCCTCGGTGATACGGTAGCGCCGGTGGTGGCGGTAGATGTGTTCGAACGGCTTGTGCCGCGAGTAGCCGATGCCGCCGTGAACCTGCATCGCCCGGTCCGCCGCATCGCAGCAGAGACGATTGGCCCAGTAGTTGCACATCGAGACCTTGTCGGAAATCCGCTTCTCCACTTCCGGGTGAGGCATCTGATCCATTTCCCAGGCCGTCTTGCGGATCAGCAGACGGAGCATCTCGCACTGGGTCGCCAGTTCGACCAGCGGCCACTGGATGGCCTGGTTGCGCGCCAGTTCCTCGCCGAACGGCTTGCGCATGCGCGCGTACTTCACGCTCTCCTCGATGCAGAAGACCGCGCTCCCCAGCGAGCCGGCGGCCTGGCGGATGCGGTTTTCGTGGACGAAGGACTGCGCCAGGGCGAGCCCGCCTTCGGGCGGCCCGAGGATCGAGCTCTCGGGAACCCAGACGTTGGTGAAGGACACCCGCGGATGGTCCGTAGGCATGTTGAAGGTCCACAGATACTGCTCGACCTTCACTCCGGGTGTGTCGGCGGGGGTCAGGAAACACGTGATGCCCCGCGCGTCGCCGTCCTTGCCACTGGTGCGCGCGAAGATCGCGCAGTGCGTGGCCACGTGCATGCCCGTGGTCCACATCTTCTCGCCGTTGATCAGGAAGCCAGGCACGCCGTCGCGCGCCTGCGGGACCGCGCGCGTGGCCATGTGGGTGGCGTCGGACCCGTGGTAGGGCTCGGTAAGGCCGAAAGTAACCCGGCGCTTGCCCTCCAGCATCCCGAAGATGAATTCCTGCTTTTGCGCTTCGGTCGCGAAATCGCGGAACATGACGATGAACGGATGATTGCCGACGATCGCGTGTTCGGTCTGCTGGTCGTAGTGAAGGCCTAAACCCTTTGCGGCCAGATGCTCGCGGATCACGGTCATCCAGAGGTTCGAGCCGTCCTTGCCGCCGAACTCACGCGGCAGGCAGAAGCGAAAGTGGCCGGCGGCGTCGGCGCGCCGCTTGGCCTCGCGCATCAGGGCCTCCCACTCGGGCCTCGGCAGGCCGGCGTTGTCGAAGTCGGTGCGCGCCCACTCGCGGCGGTGGTCGAAGAAGCGGATGTTGTCGTCCACCTCCTCCAGCGGCTTGATTTCGCGCTCGATGAAGGCGTCGAGCTCGACGAGGTAGTCGGACAGTTCCTTCGGAATCGCGAAATCCATGCGTCTCCTCCACCTTTGGCCGTTGATGGCTGGACAATCTTTATAACGCGCTATAGCGAACGGAACACCATCGATTGGGTCTGACCGGCCGCAACAGGGAGGAATGGCGAATGCTGGTGTCCCGGTTTCGGTCGAGAATTCAATTCGATAGGAGGGGGTTTCGGAGACGCAAAGTGGTTGCGCCGGCGCGGTCTCCCGACGAAGCTGTAACGCGATCTGGACAAAACCTATAACGTGATATAGCATCGTCGTAATAAGTCGGGGCGGGGGTTGTCAGGTCCGCACGGCGATACGACCGCCCAGGCGGTCGAGGCCCGAACGGTCCGAGACGTTCAAGACCTTCCTCCACCGGCGGGCGCCTGCGCCTCGACGCAGGTGGAACAGAGGGAGGACTGGGATGTCTGGCTACATGGCCGGAGTGTCCGTGCTTGCCGTCAGCGTGGCTCTGGCGGGAGCCTCGTTTCAGGCTCATGCGGAAGAGGCGCAGCCCGTAGCAAGGGCGCCCGAAGCGGCTGCAGCTGCGCCGCCGCCCCCCTTGCCGCCCACCGCCCGGGCGGGCGCCGCCGCCGGCGGCGTGACGATCGGCGAAGTGGTCGTCACCGCCGAGAAGCGCGAACAGAATATCAACACGGTCGCCATGTCGGTCCAGGCGGCCAGCGGGCAGACCCTGCAGAAGCTCGGCATCACCAATACCGAGGATCTGCAGAAGATCGTCCCGGGCTTCCTGTTCACGCCGACCTATTACGGCACCAACGTCTTCACCATCCGCGGCGTCGGATTCCAGGACACCTCCCTTGCCGGCAGCCCGACGGTCAGCGTCTATCTCGACGAGGCGCCCCTGCCATTCTCGGCTCTCACCAACGGCGCCACGCTCGACCTCGAGCGGGTGGAAGTGCTGAAGGGCCCGCAGGGAACCCTGTTCGGCGAGAATGCGACAGGCGGGGCGATCAACTACATCGCCAACAAGCCCACCGACCATTTCGACGCCGGCCTGGACGCCAGCTACGGGCGCTTCAACGACGTCGATATCCAAGGCTACGTCAACACGCCCATCACCGACACTTTGGACATCCGCCTCGCCGGCCGGGTCAACGAGAGCGGCGCCTGGCAGCAGGGCTACGCCCTCAATCAGGGCCAGGAAATCGGGGGCCAGGACTTCCTGAACGGCCGCGTGTCTGTCCTGTGGAAGCCCAACAGCAAGCTGCGCGCCCTGCTGACGCTGAACGCGTGGCGCGACAAAGGCTATACTCAGATGTCTCAGCTCTTCGGCATCGCCGAGCTGAGCCCCCTGGCGCCCTTGTCGCCGACGATCGCCAACTATCCCCTCGCCCCACACAATGACCGGGCGGCCGGCTGGAACCAGTGCGTCAACACCTCGGCCTTCGACCCCATCGCCAACCAGCAGTTGGGCACCACCTACAACACAATTCCCAATCCGGGGCCGGGCGCGATTCCCAACGGGCCGCCCGAGTCCATGGGTCCTGGCTCGATCGTGCAGGCCGGGGGCCAACCCACCGACTGCACGGCTCCGCGCAAGAACAACACCTATTTCAACGCCACCTTCCGCCTCGACTACGACCTGACGCCAGATGTCACGTTCACCTCGTTGACATCCTTCCAGAGGTTCAGCCGGGACGCGGCGATCGACGGCTCCGCAATGCAGGTGCAGGACTATCAGAGCCTGCAGCACGGCAAGATCACTAGTTTCTATCAGGAATTCCGGCTCTCCGGAAAGTTCTGGGGAAAAGGAAACTGGATCGTCGGCGCAAATTACGAATATGACCACACCTGGGATCAGTTCCTGCAATCGTATAACGGCTCGTCGGCCAGCCCGACGATCTTCCTCAACCCGAACTTCCTCGGGACCTGCCTGAATATCCCGGGCGCCACCTTCTGCCCGACGACGGCGAACGCCACCAACACGACGGGCGGCACCTTGACCATTCCCTCGCCGTCGCCCGGCCATCCCTACGTCGTGCCGCCCGGCGGCCTGCTGCCAATCCTTTACGGCAACAGCGCCATCGTCCTGGGCCCGACCCGTCCGACAGACTTGCAAACCACGGATCAGGCGGCCGCCTACTTCAATGTGGAATATCCGATCATCGACGCATTGAAGTTCGAGGCGGGGGCCCGCTTCACCCAGGACAACAAGACCGGCGGGGTGTGCGGCAACGATGGCGGCGACGGCACCTGGGCCGAGGTCGCCTATTCGCTGCAATACTTCTACATTCCGCCCAGCACCTCGCCGGCCGCCTCGCCGCCCGGCACCTGCGCCAGCACGGGCCCGGGACCGACCTACAACTCACCCCCCGGCGGCGGCCTGATCTTCAGCAAGCTCAATCAGAACAACGTCTCCTGGCTGCTTGGCCTCGACTACACCGGCATCCAGGACACCCTGCTCTACTTCAACGTGAGGCAGGGCTGGAAGGGCGGCTCATTCCCGACGGTCGCGCTCGCCTCCAATACCCAGGCCCATGCGATCAGCCAGGAGGGCCTGCTGTCCTACGAGACCGGGTTCAAGACCCAGGTCCTCGACCACAGCCTGCAGTTGAACGGCGCGTTCTTCTACTACAAGTACAAGAACAAGCAGATACTCGGCGCGGTGGCCGACCCGGTCTACGGCGCCCTGCCCTCGCTGGTAAACGTGCCCGCGTCGGACGTCGTCGGCTTCGAACTCTCGGAGTCCTACGCCCCGCAATGGCTGCGCGGCCTCGTGGTCAGCGGTTCGGTCAGCTACCAGAACAGCAAGATCAACAGATCGTCGAAGAACACCTGCGCGCCCCCGCCGGCGCAGGACCCAGCCATCAGCGGCCCAGGCGTGCTTGGAGCCCAGTCGCCGCCCGGCATCACCAATTGCGTGGCGGGTGACTTCTACGGCTTCGACGCTTTCGGCGAATACGCTGACTTCACCGGCGAACACTTCCCGTCGGCTCCATTGTGGCAGGCCCACGGAGACGTCGAATACGACTGGAAGATCCAGCAAGGCATGACCGCCTTCGTCGGCGCATCCGTGCAGTACACTTCCGGGACGACAACTTTCTTCGTCAACAACACGCCGATCCCTGCCTATGCGAACATCGGCGCCAACGGGCCGTATCCGCACTTCGGCGGCTACCTGACCTGCAGCGGCGCGGCCTCGGCCACGCCCGTGGGCCCCTGCCCGACAAACCACCCGAACAACCCCCTGGTGGTGCCGGCCTACACCCTGCTCGACCTGCGTGTGGGCGTGACCAGGAACAACTGGACCTTCCAGATCTGGGGCCGCAACGTCACCAACACCTGGTACTGGACCGGCGCCTACCACGTGAACGACGTCCTGGTCCGCTACACCGGCATGCCCGCCACCTTCGGCGCCACCTTCATCTGGCACTGGCTGTAATTTTGGATGTGAGAGGGGGAAGACCACCGCTCTTCCCCCTCCCGTTCGCCCGTATACACCCGATAGATTTGCGTTGATCCGACGAAGAAAATTGACCACGAACCTCACGAACTACACGAACGAGAGCGTAGGTAGGTCTCACACGACCAGGCGTTAAGGTTGGTGGTCAAACTCCAGCGTCCGACAAAGCCCCAAGCTTTACCTTAAGGCACGCGACTGTGTGCGTGCCTGGGGCGTCAGATCGATCTTCGGAGGGATCGGTCGCCTCCTACGGCTCTTCGAGCGCCAAGTCCCCGCGGGTGATGGCCTCGCGGAGTTCGCGTTTGAGGACTTTGCCGGAGGCGTTCTTGGGGAGGGCGTCGATGAAGACGATGTGTTTAGGTTTCTTGTAGCTGGCGATGCGTTCGCGGCAGAAGGCGACAAGCTCGGCGGCGTCGACCTGGTGGCCGGCTCGGGCGCAGACGACGGCGACGACTTTCTCGCCCCAGCGCGGATCAGGCGCGCCGACGACAGCGGCTTCGACTACCGCTGGATGCTGGTAGAGCGCCTCCTCGACTTCACGCGGATAGACGTTCTCGCCGCCGGTGAGGATCATGTCCTTCTTGCGGTCGACAATATAGAGATAGTCGTTCTCGTCCCAGCGCCCCACATCGCCGGTCTTGAACCAGCCGTCGTGGAAGGACGAAGCCGTCGCGTCCGGGTTACGCCAGTATCCGGTCAGCACCTGGTCGCCTTTGACCCAGATCTCGCCGGGGCGCCCCGAGGCACAGTCCACACCCTCGTCGTCGACGACACGTACGCGCGCCAGTGGCATCTGCCGGCCGACCGAGCCCAGAATCGGCAGGCCCTCTTCGGCCGCCCGGTCATGATCGGCCTTGGAGAGCGCCATGACGTTCCCCGACAGCTCGGTCATGCCAAAGCCGGTTGAGAAGCCGATGTTCGGCCAGCGCGCCCTCGCCCGGCGCAACACCTCCGCCGGCATGGCCGAAGCGCCGTAGCCCAGACGGCGGAGAGACGAGAGGTCGTAACGATCCGTGTTCGGATCTTCCAGCAACATGGCGACCATGGTCGGCGCCATAGCAGTGTTGGTGCACCGGTGCCGCTCGATGGCCGCAAGCAGGGTCGCCGGATCGAAGTTGCGCATCAGCACGACGGGATAGCCCCGCAGGTGGTAGAGCGGCATGACGTAACCGGCGACGTGGAACTGCGGGAAGGTGAACATGCACACCTCGTCCGCCGCCGACTCCCACCCGCTCATCGAGTTCAGGACGCCCGCCAACAGGTTGCGGTGCGAGAGCATCGCCCCCTTCGGCAGCCCAGTCGTTCCGGACGTGTAGAGCAACCAGCAGAGGTCATTCTCGGAGGGCCGGATGCGGGGCTCCTCGGGCGCACCGCTTTGCAGGAAGGACTCGTACGACTGGCAGTCCTCCGCTTCGGCGCCGATCAGCAGGATCCGCTGGACCGACGGGATCTGATTGCGGATCTCGCGGATAGTCGGCAGGTATTTCGGCTCGACGACCAGGAGCGTCGGCTCGGCGTTGCCGATGATGTAGGTGAGCTCGCGCCCCGTCAGTCGATAGTTGAGCAGAGTGAGCGACATGCTCGCGCCCGGGACGCCGTAGTAGCACTCGGCGTATTCGGGACAGTTCTCCGAGAGGATCGCCACCCGGTCGCCGGGCGAGGCGACGCCGGCCAGGGCGTTCGACAATCGCCAGCAGCGGTCGCGGAGCTCGACATAGGTCATCCGCCGTTCGCCGAAGATGATGGCGTCGACGTCAGGCGCGTGGTGCGCCCCAAGCACAGGCACGTCGCTCAGCAGCATTGGGCGTTCCTCGTATTCCCCCGGGCGCGCCTCAGGCGTGCGCCGCCTCTCCGGATCTGGCCGGTTCGGCGAAGTACCGTTGGCGCAGTTCGCGCTTGAGGATCTTGCCCGTGGCCGTCCGCGGCAATTCCAGGTCGGTGAGCCGCACGGCTGTGGGAATCTTGAACCGGGCGAGCCGCCCCTCGAGGCTGGCGCGGATGTCCTCCGCCATTTCCTCGCACAGGTCCTCGCTGCGCACCTGAAGGATGGCCGCCACCTCCTCCCCCCAGTCGGGATGGGGCAGTCCGATCAGGGCTGCGTCTCGCACCGCTGGATGCTCCAGCAGGGTGGCCTCGACCTCGGCGCAATAGACGTTTTCGCCGCCGCGGATGATCACGTCCTTGATCCGGTCGACCACGTGATAGAAGCCCTCGGGGTCGCGGTAGCCGAGGTCGCCCGAGCGGAACCATCCGCCGCCGAACGCCGCCTCCGTGGCCTGCGGATTGAGCCAGTAGCCGGGGATCACGTTGGGTCCGCGGATCCAGATCTCGCCGATCTTGCCTTCGGCGATGTCTTCCCCGTCCTCTCCCACGATCCGCACGTCAGCCGTCACCACCGGCCGGCCGATGCTGTCGGGACGCATCAGATAGTCCATCCCTGAATTGACGATCACCGCGCTGGTGGTCTCGGTGAGGCCGTAGCCGTTGCCAGGGGCCGCGCGCTGCTGGAACTGCGATCCGATCCGGCGGATCAGGTCCGGCGGCACCGGCGCCCCGCCCGAGGTGACCCCGATCACGCTCGAGAGGTCAGCGCCCATGTTGGAGGCCGTCTCGAGCAGTTGCCGTACGACGATTGGCACCCCTGAGACGCCGGTCAGCCCATGCTCCTGCACCAGGCGCACGGCCTCGACCGGGTCCCACTTGTACATCATCGCCAGCTTCGCCCCGATCGCCACCGAGATATAGAGGCCGGTCAGGCCGCCGATGTGGAAGAACGGGAAGGTCTGCAACGAGGCGGGCTGCGGCGCGGCCGGATCGGCCTCGAGCGGAAGCCCCGCCACCATCCGCACGACCATGCCGCCGAGCATGGTGTTCATCAGGTTGGTCATGTGGTTCCGGTGGGTGGCCATCGCCCCCTTCGGATTGCCTGTCGTCCCTGAGGTGTAGAGGATGGTCGCAAGGTCCTGCGGACCCACTTCGGCGTCCGGCAGTTCGTCAGCGCCGGCGCCCACCGCCTCCTCGAAATCCACTCCGCCCGAGCCCGCGCCACCCCGCCGGGCGACGATCACCGCCTTGAGATTCATCTCCGGCAGCTTCTCGCGCAGGCGCTCCAGACGCTCACCATCGATGATCAGGGTGGAAGGCGCGGAGTCGGCCAGGGCGAAGGCGAGTTCGCCGCCCGTCCACCAGGCGTTGAGCGCCACCACGATCGCCCCGATCGCCTGGCAGGCGAAGAAGGCGATGCTCCACTCGGGATAGTTGCGCATGCCTAGGGCGACGCGGTCTCCCCTGCGCACGCCGGCCTTCTGCAGGTAGTGGGCAAGGGCCCCGGCCTTCCGGAAATGCTCGGCGTAGCTGAGCGTCTCCCGGCCGTACACGGCGAAGGTCTTGTCGCCGTGGGCCCGGCTCCCGATCAGAACCTCGCGGAAAGATTGAGGGGCGTTCTTGTAGACGCGAAGCGGGTAGCCGGCGCTTTCGTCAACGACGAGTTCGAACGGTCCTTGCTGCGTCAGAGCAGCCAGGACCTCCTCGCGCGTAGGCATTCCTTCCGCCTCCGTTCCGTCTCCATCCGTTACGAAACGAGAACGCGTTTCAATTATTTATGTCAAGCGGGGGTGGCGGCTTTGGCCTGAGGCAGGAGTCGCCGCTGCGCGAAGTCCCCCAGCCACCTGGCGAACATCTCCTCGGTGTCCACGCAGTCCCCAAACCCCGCCTGGCGGAGCTTGATCGTACTGACCAGGATCGACGGCGGCGGCTCAGGGGCGCCGTGGAAAAAGAGAAGATCGGCGTATTGGTCGGAGAGGCCGACGAAGGGGCCGATCGCCGGCGCCCGCAGGCCGTGGCGAACGACGGCGCGCTCCCAGACCTCGGCCTGTTCCCCGAGGAATGACATGAGGGAGATCGGCGCCGGTCCGGCGGGCTCGAGGCCGACGGCCCTCGCGATCGCCGGCCAGACGTTGGCCCAGACGAAGACGTCGCCGTTGGTGATGTTGAAGGTCTCGTCCGCGGCGGCCGGGCTGGTCGCGGCCCAGGCCAGGGCGCGGGCGATGAGGTCGGCGTCCACCGCCTCCATGATCGTCTCGTGCACGCCTGGACAGTGGAACGGCAGGCCAAGCTCGCGGCAGACGGCGGCGTAGGCGCCCAGGACCGGGATCAGGTTCATCGCCACGCCCCAGGCGCCGCCAAAGACGATCTGCGGGCGCCAGATGGTGAACCGCCAGTCCTCCTTCGCGCTCGCCTCGCGGATGTAGTCTTCCTGCAGCCAGTAGAAATTGTCGTGCCTGTCGCGCGGCGCCGCTTCGCGCGCGGGGATGCGGATGCGATGGACGTGGGCGCCGTAGGCCTTGGTCCCCTGCAGCACGCTGACGTGGCGAAGGCCCCGGGCAGCTCGGCGCAGAGGGTCCATCAGGTTGCGCATCATCGCGAGGTTGGTCTGCATCTGATCGTCGGCGCGCCAGCCGGCGACGAGGCCCTCGGGCTTTTCGAACAGGGCGGCGTAGACGACGTGGGTGACCTCGCCACAGCGCTCCGCCGCCGACTCGCACTCGGCGCAGGTGTTGAGATCCACGGGCAAGTGCTCGAAGCCCAGGGTCTCGGGCAGATCCGGCCGGCGACGCGACATGGCGATGACGCGCCAGCCCTGGCTGGCGAAATGGGAGACAGCCGATCGCCCGATCACCCCGCTCGCGCCGGCGATAAGGACGGTTCCGGCCGCCTCGCTCATCCGACGACCTCGTTCTCGAGGTCTTCGCCGGCGAAGTGGCGGCGCAGGGTGGCGACGGTGAGGGCCACCATCTTCGGGACGGCGGCCGACGTGGCTCCGGCGGTGTGAGGCGTCAGCACGGTGTGCGGGACATCCGCCCATCGCTCGGGCGGCGTGGGCTCCTGGACATAGACATCGAGCGCGGCCATGCCCACGCGGCCGGCATTCAGAGCGTCGATCAGGGCGTCCTCGTCCACCACCTGTCCGCGAGAGACATTCACCAGAAGTCCCTGGGGCCCCAGCGCCTCGATCACTTCCTT
>JAFANN010000093.1 GCA_019232665.1 Caulobacteraceae bacterium
CAACGAAATCGGGATGAACTTCAATCTCTACGGCTACGGACCGCCGCACGCGCGCAAGTGGATCGTGGTGGACCTCGGGGTCACGTTCGGCGACCAGTCGACGCCCGGCGTCGAGATCATCCTGCCCGACCCGGAGTACATCGCCGAGTATGCCAAAGACATCCTGGGGATCGTGCTCACCCACGCCCATGAGGACCACATCGGCGCGGTGGCCTGGCTGTGGCCTCGTCTCAAGGCGCCGCTCTACGCCACGCCGTTCACCGCGTTCCTTCTGCGGGGGAAGTTGAGGGAGGCTGACCTCCTCGACGAGGCGCCGATCACCGAAATCCCTCTGAGCGGAACCTTCCGTCTCGGGCCGTTCGAGCTGAACCTGCTCACCCTCACCCATTCCATTCCCGAGCCCAACGGCGTGGCGATCCGCACGCCCCTCGGGACTGTGCTGCACACCGGGGACTGGAAGATCGACCCCGATCCGGTGACGGGGCCGGTGACCGACGTGGACGCCATCCGCCGTCTGGGCGACGAAGGCGTGCTGGCGATGGTCTGCGACAGCACCAACGTCTTCGTGGACGGCGAGGCCGGATCCGAGGCGCATGTGCGCGAGACGCTCACGCCGCTGATCGCCGGCCTGCGCGGCGGCGTGGCGGCCGCCTGTTTCGCCTCCAACGTCGCGCGCATGGACACCATCATCCGCGCCGCCGAGGCCGCGGGTCGGCGGGTCGTCCTCGTCGGACGCTCGATGATCCGCATGTCCCAGGCCGCGCGGTCGGTGGGTCTGCTGGACGGCGTCGGCCCCTTCCTCGACGACGTCGGAGCGAGGGACGTCCCAAAGGAGAAGTTGCTCTACCTGTGCACCGGCAGCCAGGGAGAGCCGCGCGCGGCTCTCGCCCGGATCGCCGACGGCAGCCATCCCCACGTGAAGATGGGCAAGGGCGACGCCGCGATCTTCTCCTCGCGGGTGATCCCCGGGAACGAGATCCCGATCCGCAACCTACAGAACAAGCTCGCCGATCTGGGCGTGCGTCTCTACACCGAGCGCGACCACCCCGGCATCCACGTCTCAGGTCACCCGTGCCGCGACGAGCTCAAGCGCATGTACCAGTGGGCGAGGCCGGCCATCGCCATTCCGACGCACGGCGAACGGCGCCACCTGCTCGAGCACGTCGCCCTGGCCCGCGACCTGCAGATCGCGCAGGCCGTCGCGCCCCGCAATGGCGACATGGTGCGTCTCGCGCCGGGCCTCGCGGAGATCGTCGACGAGGTGCCTGCAGGGCGGCTGTACGTCGATGCGGGGGTCGTCACGCCCGAGCATGGCGAAGCTCTGCGTGAGCGGCGCCACGCCGCCTTCAACGGCATGCTCACCGTCAGCCTGGCCATGGACGGTCGCAGCCGGCTCGCTTCAGGCCCGCAGGTGCGGGCGATCGGCCTCCCGGGGGACGAGGACTACACGCTCGAGGAGGCGATGGACGATCTCGCGGAGGCCGCCAAGGACGCGGTGTTCAGCCTCTCATCCGACGACCGCGATATCGACGCGGCGGTGGAAGCCGCGCTTTCCCGCGCCCTGAAGAAGGCAGCCTTCCGGATCTGGAAGCGCCGGCCGGTGGTGGAGGCGACGGTCCTTCGGGTGTAACGGATCGCCGACGGACCGAACTCGAGGCGCAAAAGAAGATGATCGGAAAGCTCAATCACGTCGGAATCGCCACGCCCTCGATCGAGGAGTCCTGGAAGCTCTACCGCGATGTCCTGGGCGCCACTCATGTGACCGAGAAGCGTGCGCTGCCGGAGCAGGGGGTGTGGGTGTCGTTCGTCGACCTTCCCAACGCCCAGATTGAGTTGATCGAGCCCTACGGCGAGGACTCGCCGATCCACGGCTTCCTGGCCAAGAACCCCCGCGGTGGCCAACATCACGTCTGTTTCGAAGTGCCCGACATCGTCGCCGCCCGCGACGAGATGCGAGCCAAGGGCGCCACCGTTCTCGGAACCGGCGAACCCCGTATCGGCGCCCACGGCGTCCCGGTCATCTTCCTCCACCCCAAAGACATGGGCGGGGTGCTCGTAGAGCTGATGGCCGAGCCGAAGCACTAGGCCTGCGCTCGGCCCAGCCCTCTCAGGACGAAATCTCTGCAAGCGCAAGCAAGGCGACAAAGACGCCGAGCGGCGCGAGGTGGGAAAATTCGCGCCGGCGCACAACCGTCAGCACCGCCGCCGCGACGATCACCGCACCGAGGATCAGGCCTGCTGCTCGACCGGCGGGAAGCGCAACCAGGACCGCGGTCAGGATTTCCATACCGCCGGTCAGGTAACACCACCAACTTGGGTAACCCCAGCGGACGAAGTTGCTTTTCCCCGCAGGGGCGCCGATCGCGTTGATCACGCCGGCGGCAAAGAACGCGGCGACGACAAGCCAGATCAAAACAGTATGAAGCATCTTAGCGCACTCCGATTATCAGGAGGATCGCCGCCAGGATCATCACCACCGCCGTGAGGCCATGAACGCCGAAGGCATGCCTGATCGAGCCTTTGGCGGCGAGAATGTTCAGCATGTCGCCGACAGGGATGAGCGTTTCCACGAGGAGGACGACGCCGCCCGCGCGTGGGCCACCCCACGCGATGGCCACCAGAACGAGCACTCCCGATGTGATGTCCCGTATGCCCTTGAGGCGGAGCCACCAGGCGACATTCGCGCCGTCTTCAGGAAGGGGGAGGCCAAAGCTGCGCGTCGCAGCCCGTGGGCTCGCCACATACTGGCTCCCGATCGCGATGATCGCGAGAGCCAGGAGCACCGCCAATCCGAGTGCGAACAGGTGCATTTGCATCTCCGTCTATGATCGCTACGTAATCTAGCGTTGATAGATTTTCAAGCCTCCTTATCATCCGGGCGCGCCAGACGCCGGCCGATTTCAGGGGGATTGAAGATTGAGCATCGCCGAGCGGAAAGGCAGGCAGCGTGCTGAACGAGAGCGCCGCATCACCGTGGCGGCGCGCCTGATTGCAGAGCGCGAGGGATGGAGCGCCGTCACGATCCGCCGCCTTGCGGACGAGATCGAATACAGCCAGCCGGTCATCTACTCACACTTCGAGAACAAAGAGGCGATCCTGGAAGCCGTCGCGGTCGAAGGCTTTCGCGAATTCACGTCGAAGATGGAGGAGGCGGCCGCGCGCGGATCGACCGATCGTAATGCTCTGGAGAACGTGGCCACGGCCTATCTCGACTTCGCGTTCGGACAGACCGCTCTCTACGAGGCCATGTTCGCCCTGCCCACCGGCCTGCGCTTCGCCTCCCCAGCTGAAACTAAGCCGGAATTGAGAGCGGCTTTCCGCTCTCTCGCGGCTGTCATCAGGCCGTTCGGCGCCGAAGTCGAACTCACGACCGAGACGTTCTGGGCGTCCCTTCATGGGCTCGTCGAGCTCGAACGCTCGGGACGCAACCGGCCCAGCGCGCGCGCGGAAAGAGTGGCGCTGGTCGTCCGCTGGGTGCTCGGGGGCTGAAGGCGTGCAGCTCGGCGGGCTGTGAGCCCCGCATCGGCCTACGCCCGCGCCGGACCGATGCTTATGCAGGCTTCGATTGCGTTCGAGGAAGGACGAGTAAGAGCGATGATCTCGTCTGTATCCTTGATCATAGTTCTGAGACGTTCC
>JAFANN010000356.1 GCA_019232665.1 Caulobacteraceae bacterium
CCCATCGAGGGACCGGTCATGGCCGGCGCAGCTGGAGCGGTCGCCGGATGCGATGGCACGAGGGCCGCGACCGGATCGGCGGCGACCAGATCCACCACATAGCGCCAGTGGCCGATCTGGGCGGACGGCGGGATGGCGAAGCGGCGCTCGATCGTGGCGTTGGGCGCCAGGTCGAAAGAGACCTTCGCGCCCTCGGGCGCGGCGCTCGCCGACCAGTGACGGACCAGTCCGTGTCCCGCCCCCTCGCCGGCGGCGTCCGAAACCGCTGGAAGGTCGAGTTCGAGCCGGCCCCCGTCCTTGGTCACGGTCACGTGGCCCGGCGAGGCCTCGCCGAGGTCGAGGACGAGACGGGTGCGCCCCTCGTCCCCGCCGAACCTGACGCCGAATGGTGCGGCTGCAGTCGGAACCATCAGGTCATCGGCGAAGGCGTGCGCGAGCGGCGCCGCCGCCACGGAAGCGGCGATCGCTAAGGCGGCCCAAACCTTACCCCAGGCCAAGCCCATGGCTCGCCACAAACTCCCACGCGCGATGACCGCCGCTTATGACCGCCCGGGCGTAGCCAAACGGTTAAGGGGAGCGAGTTGTGTGCGGCGACCGACCGGCTCGGACGACACCATATCCAATTGCCCGCCACGTATCAGCAAGCCCGCCTTCCATTCCGCTGGCGGCTATCCTATTGTGATGATGCGTTAGATCGCCAGTTTCCAGCGATGCTCCTCCGCCTAACGGCCGACGGCGGCGCTGCTTGGCAAAAACGCACCGATCCTGCGCGCTCTTCGCAAACTGTGGCGAGCGCGTCCGAAAGAACCATAACCATGGGCCGCGCCGCCTTCAGTCCGTCATCGATCCCTAGCCGTGCGAATGCGCGCGGCGACCGGCTCGTCGACGACGCACGCGTGCGCGCCCTCAGCTGGCGCCCAGACCCGAAGCCGGGCGGGCGCCCCGGAGCCCTATTGCATGTCCAAGAAGATGCTCATCGACGCGGCCCACCCGGAAGAAACGCGGGTCGTCGTCCTCAATGGGAACCAGATCGAGGATTTTGACTTCGAGAGCCGCGCCAAGAAGCAGCTGCGCGGCAATATCTACCTGGCGAAGGTCACCCGCGTCGAACCGAGCCTGCAGGCTGCCTTCGTCGAGTACGGCGGCAACCGTCACGGCTTCCTCGCCTTCAACGAAATCCATCCCGACTACTACCAGATCCCTCACGCCGACCGCGAAGCCCTGATGCGCGAGGCGGAGGAGGACGACGACGAGGACGAGGAAGGCGACGCCGAGGATCAGACCGACTCCCTGGGCGGGGACGACGAGGACGAGGTCGACGAGGAGATCGCCCGCCGGCGCCGCCGGCTGATGCGTCGCTACAAGATCCAGGAAGTGATCAAGCGCCGGCAGATCATGCTGGTGCAGGTCGTCAAGGAAGAGCGCGGCACCAAGGGCGCGGCCCTCACCACCTATCTCTCGCTGGCCGGACGCTACTGCGTCCTGATGCCCAATACCGACCGCGGCGGGGGCATCAGCCGCAAGATCACCGCCGCCTCCGACCGCAAGCGCCTGCGCGCCATCGTCGCCGACCTCGACGTGCCCGAGGGCATGGGCCTGATCGTGCGCACCGCCGGGGCGAAGCGGACCAAGGCGGAGATCAAGCGCGACTACGAATACCTGTCACGGGCTTGGGGCCAGATCCGCGACACGACCCTGCACTCGATCGCGCCGGCGCTGATTTACGAGGAGGAAGACCTCGTGAAGCGCGCCATACGCGACCTCTACGACAAGGACCTGGACGGCATCTGGGTCGAGGGCGACGCGGGCTTCAAAGAGGCGCGCAAGTTCATGCGCATGCTGATGCCCTCGCAGGCCAGCAAGATCCAACCCTACCGCGGGGCCGCGCCCCTGTTCGTCGCGAACAGGATCGAGGAGCACCTCTCGCAGATCTATTCGCCGGTCGTGCCGCTTAAGTCCGGCGGCTATCTGGTCATCAACCAGACCGAGGCCCTGGTCGCCATCGACGTGAACTCGGGCCGCGCTACGCGCGAGCGCAACATCGAGGCGACCGCGCTCAAGACCAACCTCGAAGCGGCCGAAGAGGCCGCCCGTCAGCTGCGCCTGCGCGACCTCGCCGGCCTGATCATCATCGACTTCATCGACATGGAGGAGGCGAAGAACAATCGGGCCGTCGAGAAGACGCTCAAGGATTGCCTCGCCAGGGACCGCGCCCGCATCCAGATGGGCAAGATCTCCGCCTTCGGACTGATGGAGATCAGCCGGCAGCGGCGGCGCACCGGCATCCTCGAGGGCACCACCCACGTCTGCCCCCACTGCAACGGCGCCGGCCGCGTCCGCTCGGTGGAATCGAGCGCCCTAGCGGCGCTGCGGGCGGTTGAGATCGAAGGACTCAACGGCGGCGGCGAGGTCGGCCTTCGCGTGCCCAAGGACGTCGGCCTCTACATCCTCAACGCCAAGCGCGAGTACCTCACGCGCCTGGCGGTGATGAGCGGCGTCTACGTCAGCGTGACGCTCGACGACGCCCTGGCTCACGCCGACCACGAGGTCGAGCGCGTCTCCGACATCCCCTATCAGGCCGAGCACGCCTGGGGCGCTCCCGCCCCCGAGGACCTCACCGAAGAGGAGGTCGAGGCCGAGATCGAGCTCGAGGAAGAGGAAGAAGACGAAGCCTTCGCCGAATCCTTCGACGACGTGGAAGCGAACGTCGAGGACGAGGAGGAGGACGAGGAGGAAGAGGCCGAGGACGCGCGGGCCGGCGACGGACGCGAGGAAGAAGACGG
This sequence comes from Caulobacteraceae bacterium, assembly GCA_019232665.1. Taxonomy (GTDB): domain Bacteria; phylum Pseudomonadota; class Alphaproteobacteria; order Caulobacterales; family Caulobacteraceae; genus Acaudatibacter. Next base: position 2,784 of record JAFANN010000356.1, read on the forward strand.
CAATGGCCGTCGCCGGCGCGGGCGCCGCCGGCGCGGACGGCGCGGCGACGAGCCTCGCGGCGATAGCGCCGCCTCCCCGGCCTATGGCGAGAGTGCTGAATCCGATTCGGGACGGCGACGCCGCCGCGGCCGCCGAGGCGGTCGGCGATCCCGTGAGGAGGGTCAGTCCCACGACGTCTACGCCTGGTCGTGGCCGGCGCGCCTGACGGGCGACAACCCCTACGAGTGGCGCGGCCCTTCCCATCGCACCGTCACGCTCGCGGAGTCGCCGAGGCCTGAGGCAGTCGCGGTTGCGTCGGCGGAGTCGCTCCCGCCCGTGGAAGCTGTTCAGGCGCCGCTCGAAGTCGTCGAGGGGCCGCCCACGGACCTGACCACCGCGACGATTCCCGAGGGACCGCTGCAGGACGCGTGGGTGGAGCTGCCGCCCGTGGAGGAGAAGCCGGCGAGCAAGCGCCGGCGCCGATCCTCCGGTCGTGGACGCGGCGCGGCGGCCGCCGCGGCCGAGCAGGAAAGCGTTCCCGAGACGCCCTCGCCCGAGCCGGAACCCGAGTCCCCGCAGGAGATGCCCGAGGAGACTCCTCTGGAGATCCCAGTCCCGGCCGAAAGCCCGCCCGGCGGCGAGACGCCGCCGCGCGCCGCCGAAGCTGTCGAGCCTGTCGAGGCAGGGCCGGTCGCCGCGGTGGTCGAACTGAGGCCCGAGCCCATGCCGGAGCCCGAGCCCGTGTTCGACCCGGCCGAGATCGTCGCCCCACCGCAAGCGCCTCGGCGCGGCTGGTGGAAGCGGGGGTCCTGAAAGCCCTGAAATCGCCCCCGGCCGGTAGCAGGGAGGCGAGGACGAGATCATGAGGCGAAAAGCCTGATCATGCCCCGCCTTCTCGCCGCAGGACGGCTCGCCATCTCAGCCCTGGCGATGACAGGCGTGATCCTCGCGCCGGTCAGCCAGGCCGTGGCGCAGGACGATGCGATCTCGATCATCCGGGACACCGAGATCGAGCAGACCCTGCACGAGGAAGCCGACCCGATCTTCCGGGCGGCGGGGCTCGACCCCAAGGCGGTGCAGATCCACCTAGTGGAAAGCAATGAGGTCAACGCCTTCTCCGCCGGCGGCCAGCAGATCTTCCTCTTCACCGGGCTGATCCTGAAGACGGACAACCCCAACGAGCTGATCGGCGTGATCGCCCACGAGACGGGCCACATCGCCGGCGGCCACCTCGCCAGGTCGGGCGATTTCACCAAGGCCGGGCTCGCGCCAATGCTGATGACCATCGGCCTTGGCATCCTCGCCGCCCTCGCCGGCGCGCCGGAAGCCGCGGCGGGGCTGATCTTCTCCTCGACCTATTTCGGCGAGCTCAACGTCCTCACCTACTCGCGCGAGCAGGAGGCTCGCGCCGACCAGGCGGCGGCGACCTATCTTGAAACGGCCGGGATATCCGGACGGGGCCTGGTCGCCTTCTTCGACACCTACCGCTACCAGGAGGTGTTCGACGACGAGCGCAAGTTCCCGTTCTTCCGCGACCACCCCCTCTCCGACGACCGGATCGAGGCGCTCAAGGTTCGCGTAGAACGCCAGCCGCACTACGCAATGACCGACTCGCCCCAGGCGATCGCCAAGTTCGAGGTGATGAAGGCCAAGCTCGAGGGCTTCATCCTTGGCGGCCAGACGATGACGGACTACCCGCCGGAGGACATGTCGTTCCCGGCCCGCTACGCCCGGGCGATCGCCCTCTACCGCGGGACCGAGATCGACCCCGCCCTCAAGCAGATCGACGCCCTGCTGGCCGAACATCCGAAGAACCCGTTCCTGTGGGAGCTCAAGGGCCAGGTGCTCTTCGAGTCAGGCAAGGCCAAGGAGGCCGAACCGGCCCATCGCCGATCGGTGGAGCTGGATCCCGACGCCCCGCTGCTGCAGGTCAACCTCGCCCAGACCCTGATCGCCGAGGGGACCGAGCCGAAATTCGACGAGGCGATCCTCCACATCCGGCGCTCGCTGGGCGTCGAGCCGGACAACCCGCTGGCCTGGCGCCTGCTCTCCGAGGCCTACGACGGCAAAGGCGACGAGGGCATGGCTCACCTGGCCTCGGCCGAGCAGAACTTCTATCTGGGCCAGCTGCTGCAGGCCCGCACTTTCGCCTTTAACGCCCGAACATTGCTGAAGAAGGGAACGCCCGAGTGGCGCCGCGCGACCGACATCATCATGGCCTCCAAGCCCACGCCCGACCAGTTGAAACAGCTCGGGGTCTCGAGTTGAGGCGTGTCGTCCCGCTTCTGGCGCTCGCCGCTGCGCTGAGCCTCGCCGGATGCCAGAAGAGCCTCGCCGCCAGCGACGACGACAAGGCGTTCGGCGAGCGCGTCCGCGCCTATCTGCTCGCCCACCCCGAGGTCATTGCGGAGGCGGCCCAGCGCCTGGAGGCGAGGCAGGCCGCGCAGGACGAGGCGGAACAGAAGCAGGCACAGAAGGCCCTGCCCTCGGTCCGCGCGGCGCTCGAACGCGACCCCCGCGACTTCGTCGCCAATCCGAACGGCAGGGTCACGGTCACCGAGTTCTACGACTACCGCTGTCCGCACTGCATCAGCGCGGCGCCCAACGTGGTCGCCCTGATCCGTCAGCACCCTGACGTTCGGTTCGTGTTCAAGGAGATGCCGATCTTCGGGCCGATCTCCCAGCACGCCGCGCGCGCGGCCCTGGCGGTGAAGAAGGCGGGCGGCGACTGTGTCGGCCTGTACCAGGCGTACATGTCCACGCGCGGCCTGGACGACGCCACCATCGACAAGCTGGCCCTGGCCAAGGGCGCGCATCCGGCGGACCTCGCCCCGGCCGCCGCACACCAGGACGACGCCCACCTTGCCGCCAACGCCGCCATCTTCGAGAAGCTCGATCTGGAGGGCACGCCCGCCTTCATCGTCGGCAATCAGTTCGTCCTGGGCGACGACATGAAGGCGCTGAACGCAGCCCTGACGAGCGCCCTCGCCGCCAAGCCGACGCAAACCGCCAGGTCGTAAGCCCCGCTCAGACGACCTGGTTGAGCAGGGGCTCGCCGGCGGCGAGACGACGGCAGTTCTCCTTCGCCGCCACCAGGCTCCGCTGGAGCGTCTCGGGCGTCAGCCAGGAGGCGTGGGGACTGGCGACCACTTGCGGGAAGGCCAGGAGTGGATTGTCCGCGCCGATCGGCTCGCCGGCGAAGACATCGAGGCCCGCGCCGCGCAGGCGCCCGCTCGCCAGCGCCCGCGCCAGGGCCGCCTCGTCCACCAACTCGCCGCGGGCGGTGTTGATCAGGACCGCGCCCGGCTTCATCCTCGCAAAGGCCGCCTCGTCGATCAGCCCGCGCGTGCTCGCCTCGACCGGCATGTGGATGGAGAGGACGTCGGCCTGCGTGAGCAGGTCGTCGAGCGAGAGAAAGGCGTAGGGAACGTCCGGCTTGGCCGAGCGGGCGTGGTAGACGACCCGCGCGCCCAGAGCGTCGAGCGCCACGGCAAGTCTTCTCGCCGAGCCGCCAAGGCCCAGCAGGCCGACGGTCCGGCCGGCGATCTCGCCGGTGGTGTCGAGCACGTCCAGATCCGGCTTCCACCCCTCCCCGGCCCGCGTTGCGGCGTCGAGGTAGCGCAGGCGTCGGAGCACGGCGAGCATGAGGGCGAGCGCCATCTCCGCCACCGCGATCGAGTTGACGCCAGGCATGTTGCAGACCGCCGCCCCCGCCGCCTTCGCGGCGTCGAGGTCGATGGTGTTCACGCCCACGCCGAGCTTCTGGATCAGGCGCAGGCGCGGCGCGCCGGCGATGACCTTCGCGGTCACCGGCTCGAGCACGTGCAGCAGGGCGTCGGCGTCGGCCATGGCGCGGCCGAAGTCGGCGTAGTCGGTCTCGTCGATCACCTCGACCGTCCGGGCGCCGAAGACCTCGTCGATCTGGGCGCGGAAACCGCGGCTCGCACGGTATTGCAGGACGATCTTCAGTGGCGGACTCTCCAAGACGGCTATTGACGGCCGCGGGGTCAGCTACCCTGTGGGGTGCGCGACGCACAAGGGAGACGCGGCAATGGAAGAGCGGGTCAGGATCGACATCGAGGGCGGCGTCGCCGACGTGCGCATGGTCCGGACGGACAAGATGAACGCCCTCGACGACGCCATGTTCGCAGGCCTGGTGGCCGCGGGCGAGCGGCTGAAGAACGAGGCGGGCGTTCGCGCGGTCGTGCTCTCAGGGGAAGGGCGCGCCTTCTGCGCCGGTCTCGACATGGGCAATTTCGGCCGCATGGCCGAGGGCCGTCCTGCCGGGACGACCGCCTCACGCGACGAGGGTCTTGGCGCGCGCACCCACGGTCCCGCCAACCGCGCGCAGTATGCCGCCTGGGTGTGGCGGGAGATCCCCGTGCCGGTGATCGCGGCGGTGCACGGCGTCGCCTTCGGCGGCGGCCTGCAGGTCGCCCTGGGCGCGGACATGCGCTACGTCGCGCCCGACGCGCGCCTGGCGGTGCTTGAGATCAAATGGGGCTTGGTGCCCGATATGGCCGGGACGCAGCTGATGCGCGGCCTGGTGCGCGAGGACGTCGTGCGCGAGCTCACCTTCACCGGCCGCATCTTCTCGGGCGAGGAAGCGCTTTCCTTGGGCCTCGCCACCCGGGTCTGCGCCGACCCCCGCGCGGAGGCCCTGCAGACCGCGCGCGAGATCGCCGGCCGCAATCCGGACGCCATCCGCGCCGCCAAGCGCCTCCTCAACGCCGCCCCCTACGGCGACAACGAGGCGGGCCTCATCGCCGAAAGCGTCGAGCAGGCCGCCCTGATCGGCAGCCCCAACCAGGTCGAGGCGGTGATGTCCAACCTCCAGAAACGCGACCCGATTTTCGTCGACGCGTAGGGGGAGCGGCCTTCCCCATCCGGCTGACCACTTACGGTGGTCAGCCACCTTCCCCGGGAGGGGAAGGAGAGCGATTTATCTTTGAAATTCCGCACTCTCCTCCCCCTTCACGGGGGAGGTGGACCGGCGCGCAGCGCCGGGACGGAGGGGGCCTTACCCCGCCAACACGTCCGCGACCGCGCGGCGGAGGGCGTCGAGGGCGAAGGGCTTGGAGAGGCGGGGCAGGTCCGGGCCGAGCAGGGCGTCGGCCTCGTCGGGCGGAAAGCCGGTGATGAAGAGGACGCGAAGGTCATTGCGCACCTGCCG
>JAFANN010000357.1 GCA_019232665.1 Caulobacteraceae bacterium
CCCTACGAGGGCCAGGATCACCTCGTCGGCGCCGCGCCAGAGCGCATACGGGCCATCGGGGTCGAACCAGGAGAGGCGCGTGAGCACGCCGCCCCGCGGCGCCTGGGCCAGAGCCGCCGCCTCATGGTCTTGTGGCCCCAGCCCAGCCGACACGAGATCGAAGCGCCCGTCTGGCGCCGGGGCGATCCGTTTGCCCTCGTCCAGCCAGCGGCCGTAGGCGAGCCCCGCCTCTCCGTCGCAGCCGATGCGGCCCTCAGCCGGCGCGATACGGACGACCTCGGCCCCCATCGCGGCGAACAGACGCCCAAGATAGCGAACCGCGACGTCGTCGCCGATCTCCAGCACCCGCAGGCCTTCCAGCGTCGGCTGCACGTCGTTCTCCCGGACGCGTTTGCCCCCGGCCGACTGTCTGGCTCGCTATAACGCGTGTCAATCTTCGGGGCGTCTTGGCCAGCACCGCCTGTCCGTGCTCCTCTTCCCGACACGGATCGCCCAATGGCCCGAAGGAAGCGCCTGGTCATGATGAAGCTCTATTCCGGGGATCTCAGCCCCTACTCGGCCCGCGTGCGGATGCAGATCTACGCGAAGGGTCTCTCGCACATCATCATCGAGCGGCCGACGGACTTTGGTACGCCGAAGTTCCGCGAGCGCCTTCCGATCGGCCGCATTCCGGTGCTCGACATCGACGGCGACCTGATGCCGGAGTCCGAGGTGATCTCGGAGTACCTCGAGGAGGTCTTTCCGCAGCCTTCGCTACTGGGCGCCACGCCACGCGAGACGGCGCATATCCGCACTCTCGCCCGCCTCGGCGACATCTACCTCATGAACAACATGTTCATGCTCTCGCCCCAGACCCGCGTGTCTTCTCGCAACGAGGGCATTGTCGAGCTGCTTGGAGGCCAGGTCGTGCGCAACGTGAAGGCCCTCGAGCGAATGATCGGCCGGGATGGCTTCGCGTGCTGCGGCCGGCTCACTCTGGCCGACTGCGCCTTGGCGCCCGCGCTCTTCCTGATCGAGAACGTCCTGCCGGGAACGGGCCTCGATAACCCCGTGCCGCAGAACCGCAACGTCGCCTCCTATTGGGCCGCCATCCAGCAGCAAGAGGCGGCCGCCCGCATCCTCGCCGAACTCCACCGTGGCCTTGAGGAACGCCGCGAGCTCATCCGCACCGGCGCCTTCGACAGGATGATGGCTGCGTCCAAGGCGGCGATGGAGGCTGCGGAGCAGTAGGCGAGAGCGAGAGCACCAGGTGTTCGGCGGGTCCGACGCCCGAGCGGAGCAGGATCACAGGCGAGTGGACGGCGCCGGCTGACAGAATGACCGTCGCGCCGCGCACCTCGCGCCAGCCGCCGCCGGTGCGCACGCGCACGCCGGCTGCCCGCGAACCCTCGAACAGCACGCGATCCACATGCGCCTCGCCAAAGATCGCAAGGTTGTTCGGGCCGCGGCTGGGATCGAGATAGCCGTCGTTGGTGCTGACGCGGACGCTGTCTTCGATCGGATCGTCCAGTTTTTGGTCAAGAACCTCGCCAACGAGAAGTACTACTGGGGAGAGAACGAGATTAGCGGCGCGCCGGCGCCGGCAGCGACCGTCGCCGGAAAGGCGGAGCCTTGTGGAACTGCGCCTGGTAGAGCGCCCTCATCCTCTTGACCTGCTCCTGTGGCGGAAGGGCTGAAAGCGAAGCAGGGGAGCCCTTCTTCTGGGCTGTCATCGCCGCGAGTCCTGCTGCGAAGCGAAGCCCGCCGTCTCGGGTCCTTCGCGTTCGCACCCGGATGCTCTCACCACGAACCGCGTCCCGCGAATGGACAGCTGCGGCTCCGGCTCTCGCGCTGGCTTGTCCACCTTGACACCTGGAGACCTCAATCCAAACTATTTCGCGACCGCGGCGGCGTTGGCTCGTGGCGGGAAGGAGAAAGGACAATCTATCTGGAGGCGAAGCCGTGCGATTGGCTACATCACAGCACGTTTTCGAAACGCAAGGACTTGGGGCCGCATTGGAGCGGTGGTTGCGGCCCGGCATCGGTTTTGAACACCCGCGAGACGTCCTGAAGGACCCAATCCTGGATCTGGCGCAGAAGCGCGCCGTCCTCGCGTCCTGGGCGTCCGACGCATCGAGCGTCCGCGACGAGCCGAGCTTGAGATGGCTCCTCGGCACGCCCGAACCTGTTCCCCTAGCCGATGTCCGCGAGGCTCTGGCCAGGCTCGACCAGGCAGGAGCCGCGCAGCCGCAGGGAGGCGGCGCAAGGCCGAACTAGCCCTCCGATAATCTTCGCAGTCGACGTGGGCGAGCGCTCGCCCGGTGGGGTGGCGCTCCCCGTCATTCAAGGAGAGGAGAAGACCCGATGGCGCGATTGCCTAGCGCGTTCGACACGCTGCTTGGCCTGCAACAGGCCCTGGACAGCTTCAGGACCAGCAGCTGGCTGGACGCGGGACTCAGCGGCGGCGGCGCTTATCCGCCAGTCAATGTCTTCCGCAAGGGGGAGGACCTCGTCCTCATCGCCGAGGCGCCTGGCGTCAGGAAGTCCGACATCGAGATACAGGTGAAGGGCAGGACCGTCCGCATCTCAGGAGTGAAGTCGGTGGACTATCCTAAGGAAGCTGCGGTTCACCGCCGCGAGCGGCTCGCCGGGCGCTTCGATCGGGCGGTCAGCCTGCCGATCGACATCGACCCGGAGCGCGTGCAGGCGGAATGCCGGGATGGTGTTTTGGCCGTCCTTCTGCCCCGCGCCGCGAGCGACAAACCCAGAACGATCAAGGTGAGTTGACTACAATGAGCCCCGAGCCCGACATCACCAATCCGGCCACGCAACCGCAGGAGCTTGCCGTCCAGGAGAAGAAGGAACTGGGCGGCGAAGAGAAGACGGTCCCTGGCCGCTTTTTCGTCCCCAGCACCGACGTCTTCGAAACCGAAGACGGGCTGACGCTCGTCATCGAGATGCCAGGGGTGAGCCGCGAAAACCTCGAGGTGTCGCTCGAGGAAGGAATCGTGCGGATCGAGGGAAAGCTCGATTTCTCGAAGTACGCTGGCATTGAGCCGGTCTATACCGAGTATAACGTCGGTCACTATGCAAGATCTTTTTCGCTCTCCGACAAGGTCGATCGGGACAACATCGCAGCTCGACTCGAGGACGGTGTGCTCACATTGACTCTGCCGAAGAGTCCCGCCGCCCGACCACGCCGGATCGCCATAAACTGATCCATCGGTTCGGGAGTTACGCGACCACCGCTTTAGCGGGTTGGCGATCCACTGGCCCTTCGGTTGCCATGGCCGGCTGAACCCGAAGGCGGGCTGTGCTTTCGCCGTTGCCATCGCCCGATTGACCGATCGAAGGCCGGCTTTCGCGCCCGGCCTTCGCTACCCGCCTCCCGCCACTGCTTACGGCCGCCTAGGCCGCGAACCTCTCGCCAGTGCGCCGGAGTTCTTCCACGTGCCGAAGGAAGGCGTCGAACACCCAGACGAGCCACAGGGGCTTCGAACTATCCGTCTGACCCGCGGCATGCGCCTCGGCCATACGCCGTACCTCGCGAAGCTCAATTATTCCGCTTTCTCGCAGACGGGCGCTCTGCGGCAAGGCCAGCATGCGCTCGCGCAATGGACCGCGTAGCCAGTTCGAGACTGGCGGCGCGAACCCCGCCTTTGGACGGTAAAGGATCTCGCGCGGGAGATAGGGCTCAAGACCCTGCTTCAGGATAGCCTTTCCCCCTTGCAGGCGGTTGCGCTTGAGCTCTGGCGGCGAGCAGAACGCCGCGGTGAAGAAGCGGTGATCCAGCATCGGCGAGCGCAGCTCCAGGCTGTGAGCCATGCTCGCACGGTCGGTTTTCACCAGGATGTCCCCAGGCAGGTAGGTCACCGCATCGGCGTACTGGGCTCGCTGCAGAGGGTCGAGCGGCGCATCGACGTTGTAGGCGCCGCGCGCATTCTCGTCGGCGTCGTATCCCCCGAGCCGCCGGCGGAAGTCCTGCGTGAGCAGGCGCTCGCGGATCTCCCGCGGCAGGGCCTGGACCATCCGGGCATAGGCCGACGCGGGATCGAGCGAGAGCTCCTTGAGAGTCGTACGGCCTCGCAAGGGGCGCGGAAGCCAGGCGCCCCTCGGATAGATTTCCGCGAGCGGGCCCAGCACGCCGGAGCGCACCGGGTCAGGGAGGTAGCGCCGCAGACTCGCCTGCGCCATGTGGAAGCCGTAGCGCCGATAGCCGGCCACGGCCTCGTCGCCTCCATCGCCGGAAAGCGCCACGGTCACGCCGCGTCTGGCGTGGGCGCACACCGCGAGAGTTGGAACCGCCGAGACGTCGCCGAAAGGCTCGTCGAAGATCAGCGGCAGGCGGTCCACCACATCGAAATCGGCAGGGGAGACCTCGAGCGCCTCGTGGTGCGCGCCGTAGCGGGCGGCGACCGCCAGGGCGTACGGCGTCTCATCGCGAGCAGGATCTGCAAAGCCGATCGAGAAGCTCCTCACCGGATCCTCTGAGGCTTCGGCCATCAGGGCGGTGACTGCGCTGGAATCGACACCTCCGGAGAGCAGGGCCCCGAGCGGGACATCGGAGATCAGACGGCGGCGGACAGCCTGTCTGAGCTCGTCCACGATCGCCTCAGGCGAGATCGCTGAAGGCGCGCCGACATGCTCGAGCAACGACCAGTACGGGCGAATCTGCGGCGCGCCGCCCCGCCGAACGATCAGCAGGTGGGCCGCGGGCAGCTTACGGATCGCGCGGTAGATTGTCCTGGGGTCGGGTACGTAACCGTAGGCGAAGAAGTCCTCGACCGCCAGCGGATCGAGCTCGCGCGGGATATCGGGAAGCTGTGTCAGCCCCTTGATTTCGGAGGCGAAGGCGAGCACCCCCGAAGGCGTGATCGCGTAGTGCAGGGGCTTCTTGCCGAAGCGGTCCCTGGCCAGGACCAGCTTCTGACCGGCCTGGTCCCACAGGGCCAGCGCAAACATCCCCTCCAGCTTGGCGAACAGGGCCTCTCCCCAGGCGCGCCAGCCGTGCAGCAGGACCTCGGTGTCGCTTCGCGTCCTGAACTGAGCGCCGCTGGCCTCTAGCTCGTCCCGGAGTTCGCGGAAATTGTAGATCTCGCCGTTGAAGGTGACCGTGACGGTCCCGTCGGGGGTGCGCATGGGTTGGGCGCCGCCGGCCAGGTCGATGATCGCCAAACGACGGTGGCCAAGAGCCAACCCCGGCTCGAAGTGTTCCCCCGCCCCGTCCGGCCCGCGATGGACCATGGCCAAGGTCATCGCGCGCAGCCGCGTAGGCTCGAAGGGTCTCGACCCTTTGATATCGAACAACCCCGCGATCCCGCACATGCTCGCTCCGGTGGTCCCTGATGAGAGGGCCGCCATGAACCTGCGCGGCGGGGCGCCGCCAGACCCTGTCAAATGGACTGGAGTTGGTGCGTGGCGAAGATCCTATTCCTGGCTCATCGCCTTCCGTTCCCGCCTGACAAAGGGGACAAAATCCGCGCCTTCCACATGATCCGGCGGTTGGCGGCCCGCCACGAGGTCTGGCTCGGGGCCCCGATCGACGACAGGACCGATCTGTCACGGTTCGATCCGGTGGCGCTGGGCTGCGTGGAGTCGATGTGTCCCCGACTGGGGCCAGGGCGGCGGGCGTTCAACATGGCCAGCGCCCTGCTTGGAGGCGATGCGCTCAGCATCGCGCGCTTCCGGCATCCCGACCTCACCCGGTGGATCCAGCAGATCCTGCAGGAGACCAGACCGGACCTGGTGGTCCTCTATTCGTCAGCGCTGGGCGAACCCCTCCTGGGCCTTCTGCCCGACGGCGTGCCGCTGCTGGTCGACTTCGTCGACGCTGATGCGGCCAAGTGGACGACCTATGCCGCGGCCTCGCCCTGGCCGCTCTCGTGGCTGTTCCGCCGCGAAGCACGCAAGCTCACAGCCTTCGAGTCAGACTTGCTCTCGAGAACCGTCGCCGCGCTCCTCGTGAGCGATGCCGAGCGGCAGGTCATGGCCAGCATGCAGCCTAAGTGGGTGGCAAAACTCGAAGCCATGGCGAATGGCGTCGATCTGGAAGCTTTCCCGCCGGCCCCTCTAGCCGACGGCCAGCTCATCGTCATGTGCGGGCGCATGGACTATCTCGCCAATGTGGATGGCGCGCGCTGGTTCGCGAAGGAGGTGTTTCCGCTCATCCGAGAGCAGGCGCCGGCAGCGGTTTTCCGGATCGTGGGCGCAGCTCCCACGGGAATCGTTCGCGCGCTGGCGCGGCTGCCGGGGGTCGAGGTGACCGGCGCCGTCCCGAACGTCTGGCCGCACCTTGCGCAGGCGCGCGTGGTCGTAGCCCCCCTGCGATTCGCGCGCGGAATACAGAACAAGGTGCTGGAGGGGATGGCGGCGGCCCGGCCGGTGGTGGCGACTTCCGCGGCGCTCGAAGGGCTGAAGGCGGCCCCCGGACGGGAGGTGCTGATGGCGGACGAGCCGGCGGCCTTCGCCGAGGCGGTGCTGCAGGTGCTGGAGGGAAGGGCCCACCCGGACCTGGGTGGACGCGGGCGCGAGTTCGTCGAGCGCCAGCACCAATGGGACGTCCAGTTGCGTAGGCTCGAGGACCTGGTCGAGCGGCTGACGGCGACGAGATCAGGCGAGACTGCGGCTGAGCCAGGGCGAGACGGCATTGGCGACCGGCAGGGGGAGGCGGCGCCAAGCCCCGATCATGACCTGGTATCTGGGATTGGTCGGGTTGACGTTGGGCACGCTATTTGAGCGGATCAACCTGTAGTGGTGGGCGACCGCCCGCGGCTCGAACCCCCAGTTGCGCTTGAAGCTGAAGGGTCCTGTGCCCCGCTTGCTTCGCCCGAAGTCGAACACGGCGCACCCGCGCTCGGCGGCCCGCCGCATCAGCTTCCAGTACATCAGGTCATTGGATCCGAGCGCGCGGGCCTCGGGCGCCCCACCGGTGTAATAGGGGAGCACGCGGCCGCGGAAATAATAGCTGAGGACACTGGAGACCGGCCGGCCCTCGCAGCGGACGGAGAGGATCTCGCAGCGGTCACCGAATGCCGCCTTCAGGGCCTGGAAGAAGCGTCGCGGCAGCGCGGGCGTGCCGTGGTCGCGCATGGTCCGCGAATAGACCGCGAAGAAGTCGTCCACGCCGCTGTCGATGGTGGTCGTGAGGTCGCGCTCCAGCGCCTTGCGCACGACCGCGCGCTGCTTGCGCGGGATCTGCTTGAGGTTCTCGTCCTCGGAGGCCGGGAGGGGCGCCTCGAAAGTGGCGTAGAGATCGTCGCGCACGACCCAGCCTTCTCCGAGTTCGGCCTGCGCGCCGCAGCGCACGTCCCTGAGTTCGATGTAGTCCACGCCGACCTCGCGTCCCAGACGCTCGGCCTCCTGCAGGATGCCTGTGAGCCCCGCACTGTTCGTCGCAAGCGGGCCCCCGCCGACGCAGAAGGCGGTGGAGATGAGGGCGTGGCCGAAGAGACGACTTCTGACCTCGGTCAAGGGCAGCACCGCCGCGAGCGTACCGCCCTCCCTTCTGGTCAGGTAGCGGGGCCGGTGGCCGAACACGTCTTGAGCGAGGTCGCGCCAGGGCAGGAGATGGAAGAAGGTGGCGTCGGGGTGCGCCTCGACGAAGGCGTCCCACTCGCAATCGACGAACGCGCTCATGCGAGCTCCTCGGCGAAGACGCGGTCCATGCGGTCCCAGCGAAGGTCGCGCAGGAGACGCTGCAGCCGGCCTTCGGTCCGGCTCAGGTTCAGATAATGGCGCACCCTGGACTTGAGCGGCGCGCTGCGGACGTGGGGTTGGCCCGGGTCGATCTCCCAGGGATGAAGATAGAAGATCCCACGGCGGCCCGCGTCGGCGTTCACCCCCGCCAGGAGCGCGCGGCTCACGGGATAGGGTAGCAGGCGGAAATAGCCCCCGCCACCGCAAGGCCAGGAGCGCCCGGCTAGGCGCAGTGCGGAGATCGGCGCCTCCACCAGCTGGGTAACACCGGCGGGACGGTAGGGACTGAGCGGCGCTTCAGGCGCGCCATAGAGATCGCGTCGCACGGGATAGATGCTGGAGCTGTAGGCGTAGCCCTCCTCCTCCAGGATACGCCACACCCAGGGCGTGTGCGCGCCGACACTGAAGGTGGGCGCGCGATAGCCGCGCACGGCCGCCCCGGACGCCTGCTCCAGGACCTGACGCGCGCGCCGGACGTCGCTGCGGAACTCCCGCGGGCTTTGGCCGTCGACGCGCTGGTGGGCGAAGCCATGGCTCGCCACCTCGTGCCCCTCTGCGGCGATGTGGCCGATGAGCTGCGGGAACCGCTCCGCCACCCAGCCGAGCGCGAAAAAGGTCGCCTTCACCTTCGCGTCCGAGAAGATCTCGAGGAGTCGCTCGGTGTTCCGCTCGACGCGCGGTTCGCAGGCGTCCCAGGTAGAGATGGGGAACACGCCGGCGAGCGCCTGGACCTGGAAATAGTCTTCGACGTCCACGGTGAGGGCGTTCACCGGCCCGGTCGGTCCATTGGACGCATTTGCTTTCAGCCGGGTCCGAGACGTGGCGGTGAACATCTATAGGGTCCTCCGAAGCGTCAGGGTCAGCGCATTCTCCGTCACCCGTTCGCCCCCCGGGACGAACTGCCTGTTCTGGACGCGCGCGTAGCTGCAGGTGACGTCGGTGCGGGAGTTCAGCCGGTACGCAAGCTGGACGGACCCGCCCGCCGTTTGGCTCGGGCCGTAGAACGCGCTGTCGAGCGTGTGGGCGTAATCGGCGCGCAGAACGAGAGTGAGGTCGGGACGCATCTGGCGGGTGAAGTTCGCGTCCACCAGCAGGGTTCGATCGCCGCCCGGTATGGTGAGGTACTCACGGTCGATCCAGTCGGCCGTCACGGCAAGCGAGTTCGTCTCATCGTGGTAGACGCCCCGAAGACTTGCGGACCGGGAGAAGGAAGTCGTGTTGGCGACATTGGGCGACACGCCAAAGGACGTCGGCACGAGCAGGGGAGGGAGGTCCCGTGCGGCGTCAGTGAATGTGAAATATGAGCGGGCGACCCCGACCTGGTCCGGCTCGACCTCCTCGACGTAGGTTGCCGTAGCGAGCAGTCGAGGCGAAAGCTCGACCGTTGCTTTCGCCGCCCAGGCCGGTCTGTTGTACCGACTGCCTGTTTCAACGGTGATGGTTGAAGTGCTGTTCGGCTGATACTCGAAGCCAACGCTCCCCAGGGGGGCTGAGATGTGCAGCACCGTGCTCTGGTTGATGTCATCGTAGCCGACGCGCCCGATCAACCGGAACTCCCCCACCCGGATGAAGGCGGACTGGACGTCGCTCACAGACATAAAATCCTGCGTGTCGTGCAGATACTCGCCCGAGTTCTCCAGTTGCAGTCTCCGACTGGCGTCGGTTGAGATTACTTCGGTCAGTTGGCCAATGGAGTCGTCGCGTGGCACTGAAAGTGGACGGCTCGAAACGTTTGAATAAATGACCTGCGCGAAGCGCGCCGCGGCCTTCACGTCGAGCCCGTCCGGGGTGCGCCCGGTGAGCTCGGGTCCCACGTCGTAGGTGGTCTGTTGTACGAGGTTCGGCGCGCCGTGGCGGTCCGTCGCCGAGACGCCGAAGGTCGAGATCGTCCCATCGCTGGTCGAGGCGCCCGCCTTCAGTGTCAAAAGGCCAGGGACCAGGGCGTAGGAAGCGTCGCCGTTCCCGGCCGCGTACCATCCGCTGAGGTAGGTGTCTCGCGCGTAGACGTCGTAACCCGCGTTGGCGTTCAGGTGGCCCTCGGCGCGGCCAGTATCGAGCGTCGCTTGAAGGGACAGCATGACACGCGTGATAAGGTCCGAGACCTTGTCGGTAGTGGTTAGGGCCGCATTGTCGGTGTAGGTCTCCTGCAGGCCGACGATGGGCTGCAGAACGAGCGCCTGTTGCGGCGGTGTCGGCGGTGGCGGTGCTGCCGCGGGATCGGCGGCTCGCGCGACGTCGGCAATCATGATCGAGCTCAGGGCGAGCCAGCCCGACGCCCAATGCGCCGGGCGCGCCGCTCGGCTTCTCCGTATCCGGAGCATGGCCCCCCCTCCGCGCGCCGGCTCAGCGCAATGCGGCGTAGCGGACCGGGGACTGTCCCGGGTCGGCTTTGTTCAGCACCAAGGCGACGCGAGTGTCGTCCAGAGGGCCGGCTCCTCGGTGGAGGACGCCCATCGCGTCCTCCACCTCTTGGCGCCGCGTCTGCCCCTTGGCGGTGACGAACAGGATCTGTCCGGCGTGAGTGGCGAGCGCAACCGTCTCGCTGCATGACAGGAGCGCGCTGGAGTCCATGACGACGATCCGGTGCTTATCGTTCAGCCGGAGTTCGTGCAGGAAGCGGCCCATCCTTGGGCTGCCAAGCAGTTCCGGAGCGGTGACTCGCGGCTGGCCAGCGGGAACCGCGTATATTCCGGGCGTAGAGGTCGGGTAGACGACATCAGCCAGGCCGACCCGTTCGTCGTCGAGATAGTCGAGGAGGCCGAGCTCCCGACTGAGCTTCATCCGATGGGTGAGCTCGCTTGTCCGCATATCGCCATCGATCAGCACCACGCGATAGTCGGGCTCGAACATGAGGCCCATGGCCAAACCGAGCGTTAGCGTGGTCTTACCTTCCCCTGGACTGGCGCTGGTGACCAGGATCACGCTCGGATCAAGCCCGCGACCGCCTGCCCGGATTCGCGCGATCAAGTGCCGCTTGAGCACTCGAAACTCCTCTCTCGCGCGCGTCTCGTCGTACCGGGGAGGGTCGACGGCGGGAATCCGCTCGAGTTCTCTCTCGCTCGATGGATCTCCCTGGATGCGGGTCTCCTCTGCATCGCCTATCTCCTGACCACTAAACGGCGCCACGGCCGCCAGGCGCTGGCTGAAGCCGCTCATGGTGCTTTTCCCATCAGAGTGATGATGCGGAGCCGCCGTGTGCGCGGTTTGGGCGCGTGAGCGGAGCCGAAAGCGGCCGAGAACGGCGTCCGCTCGCGCCAGGCGCGCTCCAGGGAAACCGTGCCGATCACCGGCAGCTGGATCACCTCCTCGATCTCTCGCGGCGAGACCATGATTCCGGACATGGCGGCGCGCAGGTAGCCCGCCCCGAGTCCGCCGCCGAGCGCCGCCAGGAGCCCGGCCGCCAGATGGATCGTCCGGTGGGGGCCGATCGGGACGATTGGCTTGGTCGGCTCTCGCGTGACCAGGAATTTCGACGCCCGGTCAGCGCCGGAAACAGCCTCGGACATCTGCGCCGCCGCCCGCTTGGTGAGGAGTTGCTGGTAGCTCGCGCGCAGCAACTCGTCCTTGCGCTCCAACTCTGCAAGTTCCGCCGCGGCTTCCGGCGGGACGATGGGGCGCCGCCGCACCAGCGCGCGCCGATGCTGCGCCGGCGGGCCTTTCGCGAGCGGAGGCGTTGAGAACTCCGACTCCTCTTGCTCGGCCTGTGCTCGGGCTTCCTGGAGCTGGCGTCGCGCCACGATCACGTCGGGGTGCCGTTCGGTGTCGACGGTCAGCAAGGAGTCGAGCTTCGCTTCCAACTGGGCTGCTCGCTCGGCGGCCTCGGAGCGCGCCGGAGGCGAGGCCGTCGAAAGCTGGATCGCGTCGGGCGGCGCCCGCTCCTGCGGCGGCAGGGCGACGAGTGGATCATCTTCCCTCACGCCGGGGTCAGATGCGCCCCAGCGGCGACGAACTTCCGCGATCCTGGCCTGCGATTGCGAGATCAGGTCGGCGTAGGAGGATACCTGCTGGTCCAGGAAGGCGCCGGTGAGCTCGAGTTCCTGCTGCGAGCGCTCGTACGACCCGCGCATGAACCGGTTCAGAATCAGCCCGACCACAGCCTGGGCGCGCTGCGGATCTTTGTCGGTGTAATGGACCTCAACGAAGCCGTCGCCGCCGTCTACGAGGCGGAGGCCGCTCCTGAGTCCGGCGGTCGCCAGGGCGAGTTCAAGCCTCGTGAATTGACGCCGCGGCCCAATCGCACGGGCGACCGCTTCCAGGTTGTCGTCGTTGAGAAGAGTCTTTTGGACGACGTAGGCGTTGCTTGACCCCGGGTCGGCCAGCGAGACGCCCTCCGCTGCGGCCGAAAGCGGCGTTTGGTGCCTCACGAAAATCTGGCCCCAGGCCTCGTAAATGTTGGGCTCAAGGCAGACAAAGGCGACCGCGGCGAGAGCGAGCGCGGAAGTGACGGCTGTGACCAGCCACCGATAGTACCAGATGCGCCGGACTTCGTCGGTCAGGCGGTCGAGTAACTGACCGATCATGGTGTCTCTCCCCCGATGGCGCCTCTGGCCCTTTTCAGAACATGCGCTCGGGAATTCGGATGATATCGCCGGGCATGAGCTGGACGTTCGCGCGAAGGTCTCCCGACCGGACCAGATCCTTCAGCCGCAAGGGATAGGAGTGGTAGCCGTCCGCCTCACGACGGAGCAGCGTCGCCCCGTTTCCCCTGGCGAAAGTGCTTAGACCGCCGACCTCGATCAGCACGTCGAGCGCTGTGAGGCCTGCCCGATAAGGCACCGTCTTAGGCGTCACCGCCGCGCCGATCACTTTCACGGCCGCCGCATTTCCCGCTGTGGCGAAGCTTTTCACGATGACGGTGACCATCGGATCCTGGACGTACGCCGACAGGGCTTGGCGAAGGTCGCCCGCCAGCTGTGTTGGCGTCCTCCCCTGCGCCTGGACGTCCGGCACCAGGGGCATGGTGATGCGTCCGTCGGGGCGCACGGGCGCTTCGACCGACAGATCGGGGTTCCTCCAGACGAAGACCTGCAAAGTGTCGCCGGGTTCGATCAGATACTCCGCGCTCTGTCCGGTCGCGGCCGGACGGGGCTCGGAGGCCGCCGCCGCAAGCGCGGGAGCCGCCAGGCCAAACAATGCGAGAGATGCGAGAGCCCCGGCATGAAGTCTGCGCGCACGCGACTCCACGCTTCGTTTTGCCTGAAGGATTTTCGGCGCGCTCAAGGCAGCTCCTCTGAGGTGTCCGATCGGTGATCGCCCCAAACTCGATGACTGAAGGGGCGCCCTCAGCAAACCTTCGGCGTCGCGCTCTCACCATGTCGAATGATGGATCAGGCGTCCGGCGCACACCCCAGATTGGGGATGAACAACCATAGCCACGAGGCCAACTCATGCTCTTGCTCGCCCGTCTCAAACCGCGGGCCGGGTTTCGACTCTCTGGGGGAGCCGCCGGCGCGCCCTCGCAAGTTCAGACAAGAACCGCCGCGAGCCCCGCGCGACAATGCGAAGGCGATCGGCGGCTAAGAGTCCTGTACAGCCACCGGATACTGTCGTGGGACGGCCAGGGGCTGCATGTCGAGGCGATCGTCGCAGAACTGCGCGCCTCTGGCCACGAGGTCCGGGTGGTCGGCCCCCCGGCGGGTGAGCGTGTCGAGCTTGGTTCGGAGAGCGGCCTCCTCACCCTCGTCCGCCGACTCCTGCCCGCCTTCGCCACCGAGCTGGCCGAACTCGCCTACAACGCCCCGGCCTACTGGCGGCTCGCCCGCGCCGCCAGGGAGTTCCGCCCGGACGTCATCTACGAGCGCTACAACCTGTTCTTTCTCGCCGGAGCCTTACTGGCGCGCCGGCGCCGCTTGCCCTTCCTGCTAGAGGTGAATTCGCCGCTCGCGATCGAGCGCGCCCGCTTTCACAATCTTCGCCTGCGGCGGCTCGCACGCTGGTCCGAAGGTTTTGCATGGCGCTCGGCCGATCGGGTGCTCCCCGTGACCGAGGTGCTGGCGAAGCAAATCCTCGCCGCGGGCGTGCCCCGGGAGCGCGTCGTCGTGATGCCGAACGGCGTCCATCCCGAGGAATTCCCAAGTCCGCCCCGATTGCCGGTGCGCCTCGGGGACAAGGAAGAGCTCGTGCTCGGCTTTGTGGGGTTCGTACGCGAATGGCACGGATTGGACGCTGCAATTCGCGAGATCGCCGCATGGGGGGGCCGCCCCCGCCTCTCGCTGTTCGTCGTTGGCGACGGCCCCGCGCGGCGAGACCTTGAGGATCTGGCCGCCAGGCTCGGGGTCACGGAGCGCGTGCGCTTCACCGGCCTGGCCAATCGGTCCGAGGTCCCACGCCTGATCGCGAGCTTCGACATCGCGCTTCAGCCGTCGGCGGTGCCCTACGCCTGCCCGCTCAAGGTCCTCGAGTACATGGCTGCGGGCCGCGCGATCGTCGCGCCAGATCAGCCAAACGTGCGCGAGTTGCTTGTTAACGGGTACACGGCGTTGCTCTTCGATCCGAGCCGCCAGCCAGCCGGCCACGCGATGCGGGAGGCCATCGTGCGCCTCGCTAACGACCAGCGTTGCGGGCTCGGATCGGCGCTGCGGCCCGAGCCGAGATCGTGGCGCGTGACCTGACCTGGGCCGGCAACGCACGGCGCATCGCGGATCTGGCG
>JAFANN010000240.1 GCA_019232665.1 Caulobacteraceae bacterium
CTTTGCTAATGGCTGTACGCTCAATCCTACCAGTTTGGACCCCAATGGGTGCTTCGAGGTCATTGGAGGAACGTTGAACTTCCAAGGCGGATTCAACGCGTCGCTATCAAATTGCTCGACTTACGGCGTGAAGACCACTGGGGGGGCCAAGACGGTGATCGGGATCGCCATGGTCGAATAGACCTTGCCAAGCCTGCTCGCGTGCCGGATCGGCGCAAAGAAGAGGCCGCGGCTGACACAGCCGCGGCCTTTCTCTTGTCGAGTTTGCGGCGCCCCAGGGGACGCAAGATCCTCAGCTGAAGCGGGGCTCCAGGCCGAGGCGCGCCGGTTGGATCGTGCGGCTCCAGAACTGCTGCAGCGCGCGAAGCGTGTGACGGCAGACGTTCAGGTCTTCCATCTTGAAATCCGCCTTGGACATCGCCTCGAGGTGACGCGCGTTCATGCTTTTGAGCATGGCGCAAAGCTCCAGGCCCTTCTTGGAGTTGCGCACGATCACGACCCGCCGATCGTGCGGCGAGCGCTCCTGCATCACATAGCCCGCTTCAGTGAGCTTCTTGAGATTGTAGGAGACGTTCGAGCCCAGGTAGCAGCCGCGCCACAGCAGTTCGCTGGCGGTCATCTCCGCATCCCCGATGTTGAGGAGGATCAGGGCTCGGACGTTGTTGATGTCCCGGATGCCCAGGGCGTCCAACTCGAGTTGGATGACTTCTAGGAATTGCCGGTGGAGACGCTCGGCGAGGACGAGCACCTCGAGGTAGTTCACGTTACCCGCGAGATAGTTGCCCTGCTGCGGCGTGCGCTCGGAGCTCTGGTCGGCCTTGGCCATCAGGCCGTCGACGGCGTTCTGGTTAAGCATTTGTGTTTCCGCGATCTTTCTGGGTTAGCCCTGCGGTCCGAAGTTCGAACGCGTTTCGGGATGTTTATCGTCTCCGCACCGCACATAAAAAAAGGCGACGCGATGTCCCAGGAAGCTAGCTACATGTGCAGATTTGTTCAAATTTGGTGTAACTTGCGTTGATCTGCACATCCACCCAGTCCCCTCAACCCGCCTCAACGGCGATCCGACCCCCACGGTCGACTTTTAACAGCTAACGATTTGTCTACAATGTGACAAAGTAGCCCATCAACCGTTAACGAAACTCCGAATGCTCTTTCGTCACATTTAATAACATTCCCCTAATCCTGGGAACAGTGATTTTTTTCGATGAGACCCTGCGCGCATTGACACAGGCCGCGATCCTGCCGCGGGAACGCTCTTTCGAAGTCATGGCCCGGTGTACTTGTCACGCGGCCGCCCCTAACCTGACACATTGACGCGTCCGCTCCTCATCGTGGGCCGCGACCGTCGAAGGCAGGCGGAAGACACGGTGGAGCTTGAGCATTGAAGACCCGAATCACCGATCTGTTCCAGATCGAACAGCCGATCATCCAAGGCGGCATGCACTTCGTCGGCCTGGCGGAGTTGGCCGCGGCCGTGTCCAACGCGGGCGGGCTCGGGATCATCACCGGCCTGACCCAGCGCACGCCCGATGACCTGGCGCGGGAGATCGCGCGCTGCCGCTCGATGACGGACAAGCCTTTCGGCGTGAACCTCACCTTCCTGCCGGCGGTGAACCCTCCGGATTACCCCGGCTACATCCGCGCGATCATCGACGGTGGCGTGAAGATCGTCGAAACCGCGGGCAACAATCCCCAGCGCTGGCTTCCCGACCTCAAGGCGGCCGGGATCAAGGTGATCCACAAGTGCACTTCGGTCCGCCACTCGCTGAAGGCGGAGTCGATTGGTTGCGACGCGATCAGCGTCGACGGCTTCGAGTGCGGCGGCCATCCCGGCGAGGACGACGTCCCCAACTTTATCCTTCTTCCTCGCGCCGCCGAAGCGCTCACGGTGCCGTTCGTGGCCTCCGGCGGGATGGCGGACGGACGCTCCCTGGCCGCCGCGCTGGCCCTGGGCGCCGAGGGGATGAACATGGGCACGCGGTTCATGGCCACCGTCGAGGCGCCGATACATCAGAACGTGAAGGAGGCGCTGGTTGCGGCCAGCGAGCTGGACACGCGCCTGATCATGCGGCCGCTGCGCAATACTGAGCGAGTGCTGATCAACGCTGGCGTCGAGCGGCTGATCGAGAAGGAGAAGACCCTCGGTTCCTCGATCAAGTTCGAGGACATCATCCAGGAGGTCGCCGGCGTCTACCCATCGGTGATGCAGCGCGGCGAGATGGATGCGGGCGCCTGGTCGTGCGGCATGGTGGCGGGTCTGATCCACGACATCCCCACCTGTAAGGAACTGATCGATCGGACCGTGGCCGAGGCCGAAGCCATCGTGCGCAAGCGGCTAGAGCGGATGTTCTGAGGCCGCCGGAGAGGGGTTGGAACGTTGCCCTCGGCTCCGCGAGCGGCGAAATCCCACATGGAGCCCCCGCCGCGGCCGAGGGTGGCGCTGGCCCTCGCCGTCGTCGGCAAACGGTCGATCCCGGATGCAGCGGGTCCTCGGCTCGAGGCGCAGCTCCACGCGCTGTTCGAGGCGGTGGAGGAACGTCTGAGCGCCATCCCTGACTCCGAGGCGAGTCCGCCGCTCTCCTCCCGCTTCGACCTGACGGCGTCGCCGCGCCTGACCCTGGTCAGCGGCCTGGCGGACGGCGCCGACCGGCTTGCGGTGGATGTGTTTCTATCCCCTGGCCGCCGAAGATCCGAGGTCCAACTCGTTCTTGGCGCGGTCCTCCCCTGCGAAGGCGCCTGCTATGTGGTGCAGAGCCCGATCGCCGACGTAGCGCGTTTCGATCGACAGGCGCAGCAGTGCGCCTTCATCGTCGAGCTGGACGGGTCTCTGGCGGAAGGGCCGCCGCGCGACGGCGCCTTCCAGGCCCAGTCCGAGATCATCTTGCGCCACGCGGACATCCTGGTCGCCATCGACGACCCAGACGACGTGGGACGTCTCGGCGGAACGCGGCAAACGATCGTGGCCGCCCTCCAGCTCGGCATGCCCGTGGCGCTCATGCACACGACCAAGGAGGGGGTCGCAATCCTTCACGCCCGGGCCGACTTCGACGAGCCTGTCTTCCTCCCGCCGACGGCTGCCGCCCTGACGATCTGGCGGATGGTCGGCGAGCTCATGGGCCTGGAGGCGCAGTTCGAGGCCAACGCCGCCCGTGCTGTCGAGCAGTTTTTCGCCGATGCGCCGCCGAAACCTGACTGGCGCAACTGGGTGTGGACGACCTTCGAGCGCGCGTTCGACGGCGTCGGCGGCGCCCGAACGACGGGAAACGCGAGTCCCTTCGCTGTCTACCGCGCCCGCGCGAGCGCCCTGGCCAACTATTACGCGGGACAATACCGAGGGGCTTTCCTTGCCGGGTACGGCCTGGCGGTCCTGGCTGTGGCCCTGGCCGCCATATCCCTCTTCATTCTACCGGCCCCCGGCGCGCCGGCGTCGACGGTCCAGCAATCGATCCTGACGATCCTGGGCGTCGGCAAGCTCGCCGTGCTGGTGGCGATCATGTTGCTCGCCTACGACGCGAACAATCGGCGCCTTGCCCATCGCGCCGCGGACTGGCGCTATCTTACCGAGCGCCTGCGCGCGATGGACTACTTGCCGTGCGCCGGCGCTCTGCGCGCGGCGGTGAGCTGGTCGCTGCCGTACACTACACGGATCGCTGCGCAGGGGATGGTCGACCAGCTTTTCCAGAGCATCGTTCGACAGACCAAGCCCCTGGACGCGCTTCACGGGGAGCTGGAAGGTCACAGGCTACGCCAGGCGCCCGCCGCCGCCCTGACGGTCATCCGCCACGAGTGGCTGAACCGCCAGAGAGCCTATCATCAGAAGAACGCCCGAACCCTCGGACGCATGACGGCCGCTCTGGAAGCGCTGGGGCGGGCACTGAACTGGACGGTCGTCGCCGTCGTGGGAGCCGATCTCATCCTCCTGGTCCTCAGCTGGACATTGGGAGAGAGCGGAGCGGTCGGCCAGTTATCGAGGGCGGTGGAGCATCGCCTGACGCCGACCTTCATCCTCATCGCCGCCGTCCTCCCCGCGGCGATCGCCAGCCTCGCGGGAATCCGCTTCCAGTCGGAGTGCGCCCGCCTGGCCGACCGCTCGCAGCACATGGCCGCCCAGCTCCACGAAGTCGCCCAGCGCGCCGAACTGCTCGACCTGCGCCCCGTCCGCGCCCTCGACGCCCTCCGCCTGGCCGAAGACGTCGCCACTCTCACGATCGACGAGGTGGTGGAGTGGTCGGCGATCTATGGGAAGGCGATGGTGGAGATGTAACTGTACTGAAAACCATTTCGATTGGTGTTCAACGTCCGCCGCCCCCTGTCGCCAATTGCGCCTCCGTGCGCCACTGGGTCCTACCTGGGTCGTATCCGCCAATTTCCGCGCATTAGGTTATGCTATAAATCCCATAGCGCGGCTCGTGCGCGGGCGAGGAGCGGAACCTGGCGTGGAATCTCCTGCGATCGTGCTGACGACGAGCCTTGGCTGGATTTGCGCGGCCCTGGCGGGAGTGGGCGTGGTCTACACACTGGTCGCCGGCGTGCTCGCTGCGCGGTTCGTGTCCCGACGGGCGAGGCCGGCGGAGACGTTCCCTTCGGTGAGCGTGATCAAGCCGCTCTATGGCGCGAACCCTCAGCTCGCCCAGTCTCTCTCCTGCTTCTGTGACCAGGACTATCCGGGCGAACTGCAGATTCTGTTCGGCGTGCAGGATGCGCGCGATCCCGCCATCGCGGTGGTGGAGGCGCTCAAGGCCGCGCGCCCCGAACTCGATATCCAGCTCGTCGTCGATCCCCGGCTCTACGGGGCCAACCGGAAGGCCTCGAACCTGGCGAACATCGCCACGCATGCCCGGCACGGGCTTCTCGTTCTGAGCGACGCCGACATTGGCGTGCGCCCCGACTATCTGCGGCGGGTCGTTGCGGCCATGAGCGCTCCGGGTGTCGGCGCGGTAAGCTGCCTTTATGTCGGCGGGGGGCGAGGCGTGTGGGGCCGGCTCGCGGCCATGCAGATCGACTATCAGTTCCTGCCGAACGCGGCGATGGGCAAGTCCCTGGGCCTCGCGCAGCCCTGCTTCGGATCCACGATCGCCATATCCGCCGAGGTCCTCGAGGAGATCGGCGGGTTCGCCGCCTTCGCCGACCATCTGGCCGACGACTACGAGATCGGGCGCGCGGTCCGAGCGCGCGGCTATCGCATCGCCATTCCGCCGATGATCGTCTCCCACCATTGCGGCGAAGAGACCGGCGCACAGCTGTTTGACCATGAGATGCGCTGGGGCCGGACCGTCAGGCAGATCGATCCCGCCGGGTACGCCGGCAGCATCATCACCTATCCGACGCCGCTCGCCCTCGCTGCGGCAGCGCTCTTCGGCCTGGCGCCCTGGTCCATCGGCCTGCTGGTTGCTACATTGGCGTCTCGCCTTCTGCTCAAGGTCTGCGTCGATGCGGCCACGGGCAGCCGGGCAGGCCCCTGGTGGCTCCTCCCAATCCGCGACGTGATGTCGTTCGGCGTCTTCCTTGCCAGCTTCGCGGTGAACACCGTCGGATGGCAGGGGCGGCGGTTCAGGGTAGGGCCCGACGGGGTGCTGCTGCATACCTGACCCGGCGTCGCCGGGTCTTGACCTCGCTGACGCTTTGGACGAGTCGCGCCGCATGCTTCGAACGCTCTTTCTTCAGGCTCCGTCCTTCGACGGTTTCGACGGCGGCGCCGGATCGCGCTACCAGGCCAAGCGCGAAATCAAATCGTTCTGGTTTCCCACCTGGCTCGCCCAGCCCGCGGCGCTGGTGGAGAACAGCAAGCTCATCGACGCGCCGCCTCACCGCCAGAGTCTCGCCGACGTGACGTCGCAGGCGAAGGACTTCGATCTCGTGGTGGTTCACACCTCGACGCCGTCGTTCGCCTCGGACGTGAAGACGATCGAGGCGCTCAAGGCGGTCAATCCGAACCTGAAGGCCGGCCTCATCGGCGCCAAGGTCGCGGTTGACTCCCAAAAGAGCCTCGAGCGCGCGCCGGCTGTGGATTTTGTCGCGCGCAACGAATTCGACTTCACCATCAAGGACGTGGCCGACGACAAGCCCTGGGCAGATATCGCCGGGCTCTCGTGGCGCAACGGCGAGGGGGTGATCGTTCACAATGAAGACCGGCCGATCCTCGAGCACATGGACGATCTTCCGTTCGTTTCGCCGATCTACCAGCGCGATCTGAAGATCGAGAATTACTTCATCGGCTATCTGAAGCACCCCTACATCTCGATCTATACGGGTCGTGGCTGCAAATCGCGCTGCACTTTCTGCCTGTGGCCGCAGACCGTCGGCGGTCACCGCTACCGCACCCGCAGCGTCGAGCACGTGATCGAGGAGATCGCGTGGGCGAAGAAGGCCTTCCCGCAGGTGAAGGAGTTCTTCTTCGACGACGACACCTTCACCGACAACCTTCCCCGCGCCGAAGCCATCGCCAAGGAACTAGGACGTCTGGGCGTCACCTGGTCGTGCAACGCCAAGGCCAATGTGCCCTACGAGAGCCTGAAAAAGCTGAAGGATGGCGGCCTGCGCCTCCTGCTCGTGGGCTACGAGAGCGGCGACCAGCAGATCCTCCACAACATCAAGAAGGGCATGCGGGTCGAGGTGGCCGAGAAGTTCACCCGCGACTGCCATGAGCTGGGGATCACCATCCACGGCACTTTCATCGTCGGCCTTCCGGGCGAGACGAAGGAGACGCTCGAAAAGACCATGAAGTGGGCGGCGAAGATCAACCCGCACACCATCCAGGTCTCGCTCGCCGCTCCCTATCCGGGCACCTTCCTGTACGACCAGGCGCTGAAGAACGGCTGGCTGGACGCCGACAATGCCGAGCTGGTGGACGAGCACGGCATCCAGATCGCGCCGCTGCACTATCCGCACCTGAGCCACGGCGAGATCTTCAACAGCGTCGAAGAGTTCTACAAGTCGTTCTACTTCAGGCCGAGCAAGATCGGCTCTATCGTCTCGGAGATGATCCGCAGTCCGGAGATGATGAAGCGCCGGCTCCGCGAGGGCGTGGAGTTCTTCGACTTCCTGAAGGAACGGCGCCAGATCGCGGCCTGAGAGTTCGGTCGGCGTCGCCGCGCGCGCCGCCAGGTCGCTATCTAAGCGGGCTGAGGGGAGGAGCGGTGATGGTCTTCGAACAGGTCGCCACAGGCGGATGCCGGTCCTATCTGATCGGCTGCGCCGAGACCTGTGTCGGCGCGCTGATCGACCCGCATCTGTCGCAGCTCGATCACTACCGCGCCCTGGCCGGACGGCAGGGCGTGCGGATCGCCTATGTGATCGACACCCACACCCATGCAGACCACTTCTCCGGCGCCCAGCGGATTTCCCGTGAGCTGGGCGCGCCGGTGGTGATGCACTGGACCAGCCCCGCCCCCTTCGTCGACCTGCGGCTCGACGATGGCGATGTGCTGATGGTGGGTAAGTTGCGGATCCAGGCGCTCCACACGCCGGGCCACACGGCCGATTCCATGTGCCTTGTCCTCGAGGACCGGGTGTTCACCGGCGACACGCTTCTGATCGGGGGGACGGGCCGGACGGACCTGCCGACCGGCGATCCGGTCAAGCTCTACGAGAGCCTGTTCGAGAAACTGCTGCGACTGCCGCCCGAGACGCTGGTCTACCCGGCGCACGACTACAAGGACCGCAGCAATTCGACGATCGGCGAGGAGATCGCGTCCAATCCGCGGCTGCAGGCAAAGGACGAGGCCAGCTTCGTCGCGATGATGAACGCCCTGAATCTGTCGATGCCGACACACCTCACCGAGGCGCTGCGAACCAACATGTCGGGCGGCAAGACGGTCTCTCAGCTCCTCACCGACGCCGGATCGCGGATCGCCTTCATCAGCCCCGCCGAGCTCGGCCGCCGCCTCGCCGCCGGCGCCAACGACCTGCTCGTGCTGGACGTGAGGGAGGCGGAGGCATGGCGCGCGGGCCACATCCCGGGATCGCAGAACCTCCCGCGCGGCCAGCTCGAACTGCGGGTGAACAAGGAGCTTCCCGATCCCACGAGGCGTATCGTGGTCGCCTGCGAGGTCGGGATGGTCTCGACCCTGGCCGCAGCCACCCTGCGCGAGCTTGGCTTCCCGCGGGCCGTGGGACTCGACGGCGGCCTGAAGGCCTGGCGAGAGTTGTCTCTGCCGCTGGAAGAATCGAAGCCTGGAGAGGGTCCTTTTGCCGGCGCCGACTTCGACTTCACGATCTAGCTCGCGGCGGATGATCACTCCCGGGCGCAGGCTGATCGTCACCGCGGACGATTTCGGAGCCGGCGAAAGCGTCAATATCGCGGTCGAGCGCGCGCACCGCGAAGGGATCCTGACTGCAGCCAGCCTGATGGTCGGCGCGCCGGGCGCCGCCGACGCAGTTGCGCGCGCCCACGCCCTGCCATCGCTGCGCGTCGGATTGCACCTCGTCCTCGTCGAAGGACGCCCGGTGCTGCCGCCCGAGCGGGTCCCCTTGCTCTTGGACGCCGACGGATGTTTCCGGACCGACATGGCGCGCGCGGGAGCGCAGATCTTCTTCTCTCCCGCCGCCCGGAAGCAGCTCGCCGCCGAGGTCCGCGCGCAGTTCGAGGCGTTCGCAGCGACGGGGCTGCCGCTCGACCATGTCAACGCCCACAAGCACTTCCACCTGCATCCGACCATCGCCGGCGCCGTGCTCAGGGAGGCTGCGCGATTTGGCTGTCGAGGCGCCAGAGTTCCGATAGAGCCTCGCGCGGTCATCCGAGCGATCGAACCTCCTTCCCGGACTTATCCCATCGATGTGGTCGTCGACACGGTGGCCGCGCTTTGCCGAGCGCGCTTCCGCCGCGCCGGATTGTTGATTCCGGACCGGGTGTTCGGACTGGCCTGGAGCGGGGCCATGACGACACCGCGACTTCGTGGCCTGATTGAAGCACTTCCGTCAGGCCTCTCGGAAATCTATCTTCACCCTGGGCTCGACGGGGGTTTTGAGGGAGCGGCGCCTGGCTATCGCTATGTCGACGAATTCGCCGCGCTGGTTGACCGGAGTGTCGCCGACGCCACGCGGCGCGCCGAGGTCAGCCTCGGGGGTTTCGCCGACTTCACGGAGTCCCAGTCTGAGGACTCCCCGGAGTTCGAGGTCGCTGATGGACGAGCCAACAGCCATCGCCGTGAAAATCGGAAATTCCGAGGCTCGGGCGACTCGCGCGCCGCTCCGACTGGGCAGCGATGAGCACCGGGACCTCTTCTGCCGGACGCTGCTTTCCACCTTCAACCCCTATAAACCGGCTGTCATCGACTGGCCGAAGCTGGACGATGACGCCCTTCGCCGGCTGACGAGCCTGCCGATCTGGGACATTGCCGTGCAGACCGAGGAGAAGGCGAGCCGGCGCGTCCAGGCGTTTGCCAACGGCGTCACCGATCCCCTCCTGCGCGAAGCCATGGAGTTGAACGCGTTCGAGGAAGGCAGGCACCGGCATGTGCTCGCCAACCTGGTGAGCGCATACGGGATCGACCTGTGCCCACAGGAGGAATACCGAGCGCCGCGGGACATCGAATGGGCGTTCATGGTCACCGGTTTTTCCGAGTGCGTCGACAGCTTCTTCGCGTTCGGGCTGTTTGAACTTGCACGGCGATCCGGGCTCTTCCCTGGCGATCTCGTCGACACCTTCGAGCCAGTGATCCACGAGGAAGGCCGGCACATCCTGTTCTTCGTGAACTGGGTCGAATGGCGACGCCGCAAACTGTCCCTGCTGCAGCGACTGTGGTTCGACCTACGGATCGCCGCCGTATGGATCTATCTGGGCTGGGAGCGCATCGGACTCGCTCGCGACCTCGGTGATGGTCCTGCCCAGGATAATAACTTCACGGTCACCGGCGCCGGATCGGTCGCCACGAACGTGACCTTGAGGGGACTGATCGACGTTTGTCTTGCGGAGAACGATCGGCGGCTCGGGCTGTACGACCCGCGCCTGGTTCGTCCAAATTTCATCCCGAACCTGGCGAGGATCGTCCGCCGGTTTCTCCCCGTGGCTGCGCCTGCGGCCGCCTGACCTGATCTCGAGGATTGCTTGACCACGGTGCATAAACGCCTGCCTGCGAGCATCTGGCTCGCCGTTCTTGTCGCATCGGCACTCGCCACAGCCGTCGCCGCCATCGTCGGGGTGAAGGACGTGGCCGGCGCGCTAGCCGCCATTGGCTGGCGGGGACTGGGGGCGTTGGTGCTGGCCACGCCTGTCCCCATGGTGCTGCTTGGCGCGGCATGGTTCCTTCTCGCGCCTCGCGGAGAAGGCGCGCGCCTCGATGTCTTCGTGTGGGGACGGCTCGTGCGCGATGCGGCCGGAGAGCTGCTGCCATTCTCCCCGCTTGGCGGATTCTTCATCGGCGCGCGGGCGTCGATCCTGCGCGGGCTGACGCCGCGGACCGCTTTCTCGACGTCGATCGTCGACGTCACCACCGAAATGCTCGCCCAGCTCGGTTTCACAGCCCTCGGACTGGGGATGCTCGTGTCCCGCCTGGGCGCGGGCTCGGTGCGCAGCGGCCTGGTGGAGGGCGTCGTCGCCGGATTGGGCCTCTCGGCGCTCGCGGCGGTCCTGTTCATCGTGCTGCAGCGGCGAGGCGGCCACCTCGTCGAGCGCATCGCCGAACGCGTCATTCCTGGGGCCGCCGCCGCGGCGGGTGATCTGCGAACAGCGATCAGCGCGGTCTATGGTCGGCCGGCTCGGGTTGTTCTCGCCGCCAGCACGCACTTCGCGGCGTGGACGGCGAGTGGCCTCGGGGTCTGGTTGGCGCTACGGGCCGCCGGCGTGGATATCAAGCCCGCCCCTGTGCTCGCGATCGAGAGCCTTGTCGCCGCCGCGCGCAGCGCAGTCGTCGTGGCGCCAATGGGCCTGGGCGTGCAGGAAGCGACCTATGCTCTTGTCGCGCCGCTGTTTGGCCTCGGCCCCGAGACAGCTCTCGCCCTGTCGATCATCAAGCGCGCTCGGGATCTCATCGTCGGCGCGCCGGCCCTCATGAGTTGGCAGGCGATGGAGGGGATGCGGGTGATGGGACGGCGCTGGGCGCCTCCCCCGGCGACGCCTCTGGTGCGGGAGGCGCCGGCGTCGGCGAAGGGCTGACGCCCGAGTCCGGCGCGGGCGGCGTTGGAGCGGCTTGAGGAGGCGCAGTCTCAGGGGTTCCAGGCGCTTGCCCGGCGGCGGGCGGCGTCTCCGTAGGCGGCGTCTCGATGTCAGGCATCGGGCTACCGGGTGTCTCCGGACCTGCCGATGGCGAGGCTTCGCCGGGACCCTCGATGTCCGGGAGCGGCGGGAGCGCGGTCTGGCCGCGGATCTGAGCCTCGCGCGCCTGAAGATAGGTCGAGCGCAAGGTGGCGTAGGGATCGGCGGCGCTGCTCAGCAGGGCGTCGAGCTGCGGACCTGCTTCCGCCCGCCGGTTCAGTCCCCCAGCGATCCCCAGGCTAAGATTGATCGGCGTGCGATAGGGGAAGTCGATCCACACCATTGGACTGCTGACCTGGTCGACGCCGGATCCGAAAATGTCGCGAAGATCCGACGGACCCAGGACCGGGATGTACAGGTAGGGGCCTGGGTGGACGCCATAATGGCCCAGCGTGTCGCCAAAGCCGTTGGGGTGATAAGGCAGGCCCGCCCCAGCGGCGAGATCGAGCGCGCCGCCCAGTCCAAAGCTGGTGTTGACGATGAGACGGGTCAGCGCTGCGATTGCGCGCTGCGGTCGAAGCTGCAGGATGTCGTTGAGGATGACCTGCGGTTCGGACAGGTTGACGATCACATTGTTGAGGATCTTGACGACCGGCCCGGGCGTCAGTCCATGCGAGAGCCGCGCCAAAGGGCCAATGATGTAGTGATCGAGCTTCATGCTGAAGGCGAAGCTGCGTCGATTGAACTTCTCGTATGGGTCGCCCGCCGACCTCGCCTGGACGGTGACCGGGGCGAGGGCCATGACGCAGGCGATGGCTAGGAGGGACTTTGAGGGCACTCGCAGCTCCTTGGCGCGCCCCGCTAGTCCAGCTTGGCGCGAGGGTTCAATGGGCGGGCGAAGCGACGTATCTGGAGGCGGGCGGTTCGCCGTCCGCGTGTCCGCGATGTTCCGGCTCGCCCAGCGATCGGGCGCGGCCGCCTTTTTAGAGGACCACGAGGCCTGACCCACTCAAACACCTCCGTCCGGGCGCCCCGGTTTATCCTCGCGCGCCTCGTGGCATTCTGCGCACGCCACGCGCTTTTGGTCGCGCTTTTCGGCGTGGCGATCGGCGTCGCGGGAGTCTGGTTCTGTGCGACCCACTTCTCGCTGTCGAGCGACACCGTTGGGTTGATTTCGCCAAAGTTGCCTTGGCGGGAGCGCGAACAGGCCTTCAACCATCTCTTCCAGCCGGAGGGTGACCAGATCGTCGTGGTGATCGACGCCGCCACGCCCGAGTTGGCCAGCGAGGCGGCGCAGTCGCTGTCCGCGCGTCTCGCCGGCCGCACCGACCTCTATCACGACGTCCAGCGGGCCGACGGCGGACCGTTCTTCGAGCGCGAGGGCCTGCTCTTCGAGTCGTACGCCGACGTCAAAACGCAGCTCGACGCCCTGGTGAAGGGGCAACCTTTCCTCGGTCCCTTGGCCCAGGATCCAAGCCTGAGAGGTCTCGCCGGCGCGCTGGGTACGGCCGTGCAGGGCGTCACGTCGGGCAACGCCAAGCTCACGGATCTCAAGACCCCGATTACGGCGGTCGACGGTGCTCTGAGCGAACTGCGCGCCGGTCACCCCAAACCCTTCTCTTGGCGGACCCTGATCTCGGGCAAGCCCGCGACTGTGCGGGAGCGTCGGCAGATCGTTTTGGTCAGTCCTGTCCTGAACTTCGCGCGCCTGCTGTCAGGCGCGGATGCGATGGACTTCATCCGGCAGACCGCGCGCAGCATGAGCCTGGACCCCGCGCATGGCGTCAGCGTTCGCCTGACCGGCCCGGTGCCGCTGCAGGACGAAGAATTCGGGACTTTGGGCGACCGAGCCGGGTTGATCGCTTCGATTGCGGGGATCGCCATCGTCGCCATGCTCTGGCTGGCGACGCGCTCGGTGCGCCTGATCTGCGCGATCGTCTTCACGACGCTGCTGGGCCTGGTGTGCGCCGCGGCGGCCGGTCTGCTCATCTTCAAGACGTTCAACGTCATCTCGGTCGCCTTCATTCCGCTGTTCGTCGGCCTGGGGATCGATTTCGGCATCCAGTTTAGCGTACGATTTCGAACGGAACACACCCCGGGCGTCGGCCTGGTCGAAGCTCTTGCGGCTTCAGGCGAGGGCATGGGTCGTTCCCTCACCCTGGCGGCGGCGGCGATCGCCAGCGGCTTCCTCGCCTTCGTTCCCACCGCCTATATCGGTGTCTCCCAGCTAGGGATGATCGCTGGTCTGGGCATGGTCATCGCCTTGTTGCTGGCCATGTCTGTGCTCCCGGCCGTCATCCGAGTCCTTCGTCCGCCCGCGGCGCCGGCCCCGGCTGACGCCGCCACTCTCGAGCACGTCGACGCCTTCGTCCTGGGCCATCGCCGCCTCGTGATCGGCTCCGGCCTCGCTGCGGCAGCCGTCTGCGCAGCCACTCTTCCCTTTCTTCATTTCGACTTCAACACCTTGCACCTGAAGAGCCCGAAGACGGAGTCCGTCGGAACCCTGCTGGATCTGATGAAGGATCCTGACTTCGCAGTGAACACGATGGAGCTAGTCGAGCCCAATCTGGCGGCGGCCGCGGCCGTGGTTCCAAAGCTGCAGCGCGTGCCGGAGGTGGACCAGGTCCGCACGATCATGAGCTTCCTGCCGAAGGATCAGCCGGCCAAGCTGGCGGCCATATCCGACGCCTCGCAGCTGCTCGATCTCACGCTCAACCCGATCGTTGTCGAGCCGCCGCCCGGCGACGCCGATGTGATCGTCGCCCTCAGAACCGCCGCACAGCAGCTGCGGACAGCGGCCGCCGCCGATCCTGCCGCCGGCGGTCCGGCGTTGCGCCTGGCTTCGGACTTCGACTGGCTCGCTGGCGCGACGCCGCCTGTCCGCGAGGCGGCGGACCAGATGCTGATGACGCCGCTCAAGACGGTGCTCGATCAGACCCGAACGGCGCTCACCGCCCAGCCGGTCTCCCTTGCCGACCTGCCGCGCAATATCACTCGCGACTGGGTCGCGCCAAACGGTGAGGTCCGCGTATCGATCGTGCCCGCGGGGGATGAGAACAACAACAAGGTGCTGAACCGCTTCATCAAGGCGGTGTTGAAGGTCGAGCCGACCGCCGCGGGTACGGCTCTGGATATCCGGGAGGGTGGCAATACGGTGGCCGGCGCCTTTGGCGAGGCGGGAGCCTTGTCGTTCGTGGTGATCACGGCCCTGCTGCTCATCGTGCTGCGCCGGGTCCGCGATGTCGCCATCACCATGGCGCCAATCGTCCTCACGGGCCTGCTGACCCTGGGCACGTGCGTGTTCATCAATCAGCCGCTCAACTACGCAAACATCATCGCCCTGCCGCTGCTGTTCGGGATCGGCGTCGCCTTCCACATTTATTTCGTGATGGCGTGGCGCTCCGGCTCGGCGCACCTGCTGCAGTCGAGCCTGCCCCGGGCGATCTTCTTCAGCGCCCTGGCGAC